>NC_022567.1:636116-954175 GCF_000478885.1 Adlercreutzia equolifaciens DSM 19450 | reverse complement strand
GGCCGCACAAGCACCTCCCAGAAGGCCACGCGGTTCGTGCGCGGCTCCGGGCCTCCGCACTCGCGCAGCAGAAACACCTCGGCCGCCCCGCCCGTGCCCCGCTTGGTGCCGAGCAAGCGCGCCGGCATGACCCGCGTCTCGTTGGCCACAAGCAAATCGCCCGGTTGTAAATAGTCGATGATGTCCTTGAAGATGCGATCTTCCACTTCCCCGCTAACGCGATCCATCACGAGCAGCCGGCACTCGTCGCGCACCGCCGCCGGCTCCTGAGCAATCAGCTCTTCGGGCAAGTTGTAGTCGAAATCATCGGTTCTCATGAAAAGCGCTCCTTAGAATGCATGCAGGCGCTATACTACCATGATCTTCGATGACCATGCGTCGTCCGGGCTCGGAGGGGGTGCTCGCAGACCTCTGAACGCCCCGCGGAGAACGCGATCGTAAGGAAATAGCTTCCACTTCAGCAGCAGCGGTGCCGGGATGGTACCCGCTGATGTGCGTCATCTTCGCTATTTCTGTTATCGCATTCGCAGCGGGGAAAAGCGTTCAGCGGGCTGCGAGCACCCCCTCCGAGCTCGGACGCCCCCGATGTTAGGATCCTCTTTTGGCACTCTTCGATTGCACGTGCGACGCTACCAGCGGGCACGCCCGCGCGCTCACCTACACCACCGCCCACGGCGATTTCCACACCCCGATGTTCATGCCCGTGGGCACCTCCGCCACGGTGAAGGGCATCACGACGAGCCAGCTGCGCGAGCTGGGCAGCCAGGTGGTGCTCGCGAACACCTATCATTTGGCCATGCGGCCCGGCGCGGACCTGGTGGCCGAGGCCGGCGGCATCCACCGCTTCATGAACTACGACGGCCCCATGCTCACCGACTCCGGCGGCTTTCAGGTATTCAGCCTCGCCGACACCGTGAAGCTCTCTGACGACGGGGTCACGTTCCAGTCCATCTACGACGGCAGCAAGATCCACTGGACGCCCGAGGAGAACATGCGCATCCAGGAGCTCATCGGTGCCGACATCGCCATGCAGCTGGACCAGTGCGCTCCCTACCCCGCCACCCGCGAGTTCGTGGCGCGCGCCGTGGACTACTCCAGCGCTTGGGCGCGTCGCTGCCTGGCCGCCCACAAACGACCCGATCAGACGCTCTTCGGCATCGTGCAGGGCGGCATGCACCTGGATTTGCGCTTGGAAAGCGTGCGGCGGCTACGCGAGATCGAAGAGGAGTCGCTGACTGCGGGCGGCCGGCGCTTCGGCGGCTACGGCATCGGCGGCTACTCCGTGGGCGAGGACCACGAGGTGATGTTCGAGACCTTGGGAGAAGTGGCCCGCGCCTGCCCGGACGACCGGCCGCGCTACCTCATGGGCGTGGGCAACCCCACCACGCTCGTGCGCGCGGTGCGCGAGGGCGTCGACATGTTCGACTGCGTGCTGCCCACCCGCACGGCCCGCATGGGCACCGCGTTCTCCAGCGCCGGCCGCATGAACATGCGCAACGCCAAGTACGCCCGCGACTTCACGCCGCTCGACCCCACCTGCGACTGCCCCACCTGCAAAAACCACACGCGCGCCTACATCCGGCACTTGGTGAAGCAGAACGAGATGCTCGGCGCCATCCTGCTGTCGGTGCACAACCTGCACTTCCTGCTGGATCTCATGCGCCGCGCGCGGGAAGCCGTGCTCGCCGACGCCTACGAGGAGTTCTTCGAGCAGTGGATGGAAAGCGACGCGGCGGCGGACTACTAGGCGCCCGTTAACCCCGGCGGCTCCGCCACCACCGTCAACCGCCGTCGAAGCCGCCGACGCCACACCGCGCGACAACCGCTGGGCTGACGCCGCGCTTCCCTTGGAGCCAGCCTCCGTTTCGGCAGCCTGACGTCGGAAAACATTGTTGACGAGCGTCAATACCACATATCGTCCGCACTTTGGTGACGGTTTGTCAAAATTCATATTACAGCTTGCTTACAACTGGCTACGAAACGTAAACGAGTGGCCCGCTTCGCTGACAGCTTCGTGACGTGCGACTACACTGAGCAGCAGTTTTACTTAACGCGACTGCCGTCCAAAGAAGAGGAGAGAGGGCCGCGGGCGCTGGAATAGCACGGGAAAGGACCGATCATGACCGCTCAGCTCGCAGACAAGCTTCGCCCCTTCGGCATCGACTACGTGGACGCCATGGACCGCTTCGGCGACAACGCCGAGCTGTACGAGCGCCTGGCCCTGAAGTATCTGGACGACGGCCATTTGGTGGCGCTTCAGGCCGCCATGGAGGCCAAGGACTACTCGGAGGGCTACAGCCAGGCCCATGCGCTGAAGGGCGTGGCGGGCAATCTGTCGTTCAAGGATCTCTACGAGTGCGCGGCGCTCCTCTCCGACGCGCTGTACGCCGGCGAGTACGAGGCCGCCGCCAAGCACCTCCCCGAAGTGGAGCGCGCCCATGCGCTCGTCGTGGAAGGCCTGGAGGCCTGGCGCGACGGCACGCTGTAGGCGCTCGGCATAACCTCCTGTGAGCTAGAACCCCGGCGATGGAAGTCGCCGGGTTTTTCAATTTGGAGCATGGAGCGAGTGTAGCACCCTCCGTAGGGGGCGACCTTGGTCGCCCCTCGCCGCAAGCGAGACTCCCCCACTCGGGAGGGCCGACCGAGGTCGGCCCCTACGGATGGGTCGCAAGCAGCCCGTTCTCAGTTGTCCTTGAAGCCGGCTTGATCGACGCGGCCGGAATAGTCGCGCGGGGAGCGGGCGTTGGCGGCGGCGCCGAGATCCTCGTCGCTGACCTGGGGCTCGGGGATTTCCGCGGACTCGTCGGCGGGATCGAGCCCCGCATCGACCCGCTGCATCATGGCGTGCCACTCGTCGTACATGACACCGACGTAGCTGATGCCGCCCTCGCCGAAGGAGTAGCTGGGGCAGGCAGCCGAGTACACCGTGACGCCAGCGTCCTTCAGGGCGAGGGCCGTATCGGCCAGCTCGGCCACGGTGTAGTCGGTGGTCACGTAGGCGGCGAGCGAGCCCACCAGCGAGGGCATCTCCGTCGGCGGCGAGGCGAGCACCTTATCGGCGATGGCGGAGATGATGGCCCGCTGGGCGGCGGCGCGGCTGAAGTCGCCCGAGGAGACGGCGTGGCGCTCGCGGGCGAAGGCGAGGGCCTCCTCGCCCGTGAGCCGCTGCTCGCCGGCCGCCAGCGTTATGCCGCTCGTATCGGCCGTGAACCCCTCAGGCACGTTCACGGTAACGCCGCCGAGCCGATCCACCAGCTCCACTAGCTGCTCGAAGCGGACCTCCAGATAATGGGTGATCGGCACGCCCGCGAACTCCGATATCGCCTTCACGGCCCCGGCGGGCCCCCCGAAGGCAAGCGCGGCGTTTATCTTCTGAACGCCGTACCCGTCGATCTCCACCATGGTATCGCGGGGAATGGAGATGAGGTGCACCGTGCCCGTATCCGGATCGATGCGGGCGAGCATGGTCACGTCCGATCGCGCGATCGTCTCATGCGGACGCGCGTCGCAGCCGAGTATGACCACATAATAGGCATTGGTCTGCGGCACCACAGGCTCCGGGTCCGGCTCTTCCACAACCACTCTCGTGGGGGCCTCCAACTCGGGCTTCGGCCGCGTCAGCACGCCAACCAACTCGCGGCGCTCGTCGTCGTCCATGCCAGCCGTCAGGGCCAAATCGATGGTGTGAACGTAAAGCGCCGCCGCGCAACCGAGAGACAAGAATGCGACGACAACCCCCGCGACAATGGCGAGAGCGCGCTTCTTCCGCGTCCAACGCACGGGAACGTAAACCCCCTGTGCGCTCTTCCTTGTTTCAATCCCGGCCGCGGCCTCGTCCATCGAGCCTCCTTGCTTCGTCGGGCACCTATCGATACTCCGTCAACGAATTATAGCGCGGCCGCGGCCGGTTCCAGAAATCTCCAGCTCTATTCGGAAATCTACAGCTCCACGCGCTCGAACATCTCGCGGGGGGCGCCGCAGATGGGGCACATGTAGCCCTCGGGCAGGCCGTCCGGGTAGCCCTCCTCGATGTAGCCACAGATGGTGCAGCGCCAGGCGATCTTCTTGCCGGCCTCGGGCGCGCCGGCAGCCGTCTCGGTGACGCCAGGAACCGCGGCCTCGTCGCCGTTGTTGTAGGTGGCGGCCTTGGGCGGGGTCTTGCCACCCTTCGCAGCGTGGTAGTAGGCGTAAGTGAGCGGGTCGCCGGCGCCGAGCACCTCGGCCTCTTCCACGACGCCCACGAACAGGTAGTGGCTGCCCACGTCAATGGTCTCGGTGACGGAGACGGAGAAGCGCGCCAAGCCGTGCTCGGTCACGTAGGGCACCTCCTCGCCGTCGAGGGCGCTCGCGCAGGCGGCGAACTTGTCGGTATCGGCGGAAGTATGGAAGCCGAAGGTGCCGATGAGCTCCATGGGGGTGTCCTCGGCGAGCACCGTGGCGGCAAAGCGGCCCGACTCCAGGATGGCGGCGGTGGTGGCGTTCTCCTTGTTCAGCGACACCGACAGCGTGGCCGGCTCGCTCGCCACCTGCACGAGCGTGTTCACCACGCAGCCGCAGCGCGCATCGCCCGCCTTGGCCGTGATGAGGTAGAGCCCCGAAGACAGGGAGCGGAATGCCTTGCGATCGATCATGAATAATCCTTTCAAGAAGCCTATGGAATCCCTTGCCATTATAGCGGGACACGAGGGAAGCGAAGGCAAGCAGAAGTCCCAAATCTTACTTAGTTACCTAACGTTTATCTCGCGCCCAACGTGAATCCCGCTTTCCGCACGAGTCTCCCCGAATCTCTCCGCTACCAGCCGTTCGCGTCCAAGTTGTTCAATATTTTGTTGTTCTTCATAATTTTGAACACTTTCTCACATCTCAGGTCCTATAATCCCATTTATTGAATTTCCGAGGAATCGAGGTCAGCTTTGCCCCTTAGCAAGAACGAGTTTCTGGTGCTGCGGGAGATCGTCCTGCATCCCGGGTGCGCGCAGCGCAAGATCACCGAGGCCACAGAGCTCTCCCTCGGCAGTGTGAACAACGCCATGAAGGCGCTCACGGCCGCCGGACTCATAGCCGACGGCGAGCCCACGGAAGCCGGCACGGCAGCGCTCGCCCCCTATCGCGTGGAAAACGCCGTCATCCTGGCCGCGGGCCTCTCGTCCCGCTTCGCCCCCATCTCCTACGAGAAGCCCAAAGGCCTGCTGAAGGTGCGCGGCGAGGTGCTCGTCGAGCGGCAAATCGAGCAGCTGCTCGCCGCCGGCATCACTGACATCACCGTGGTCGTCGGCTACAAGAAGGAGTACTTCTTTTATCTCGAAGACAAGTTCGGCGTCTCCATCGTCGTGAATCCCGACTACGCCTCGCGCAACAACAGCTCCTCCATCAAGCGCGTAGAAGATCGCCTCGGCAACACCTACATTTGCTCCTCGGACGACTACTTCACGGAGAATCCCTTCGAGCCGTACGTATGGAAGGCCTATTACGCCGTGGAATTCGCCGAGGGCCCCACTCCCGAGTGGTGCGTCCAAACCGGCGCCCACGACCGCATCATCGGCGCGACCATCGGCGGCGAGAACGCCTGGTACATGATAGGCCACGTCTACTTCGACCATGCCTTCTCCGAAACCTACGTCCCTCTACTCGACGTCATCTATGACAACCCCGACACCAAAGACAAGCTCTGGGAGCACATCTACCTGGACAACATCAAGAAGCTGGACATGGTCGCCCGCCGCTACCCCGCCGGCGCCATCTTCGAGTTCGACAGCCTGGACGAGGTGCGCCAGTTCGATCCCCTGTTTCTAGAAAACCTCGACTCCGAGGTCTTCGACAACATCGTGGCCGTGGTCGGCTGCGAGAAGAGCGCCATCCATGACGTGTACCCGCTGAAGCAGGGGCTCACGAACCTCTCCTGCCACTTCGCCACCGCCGACGGCGAGTACGTCTACCGCCATCCCGGCATCGGCACCGAGGCCATGATCGACCGCACAAGCGAGAGCGCGGCGCAGAAAATCGCCCACGAGCTGGGACTCGACGACACCTTCATCCACGAGGATCCCCGCGGTTGGAAGATCTCGCGATTCGTTTCCAACGCCCGCAACCTCGATCCGCGCAACGACGCCGAAGTGGCCCGGGCAATGAAGATGGCGCGCCTCATCCATGAGTCCGGCGCCAGCGTCGACAACCGCTTCGATTTCTATGAGGAAGGCTGTCACTACGAGGCGCTGCTGCGCGAGAAGGGGCCCATCGACGTGCCCGGCTACCACGAGATGGCCGCCATGGCCCGCCGCGTGAAGGAGTACGCCGAAGCCGATGGGGCGCCCGTATGCCTGACCCACAACGACTTCTTCTATTTGAACTTCCTCATCGACGGCGACGACCACCTCTACCTCATCGACTGGGAGTACGCCGGCATGGGCGACTACGCCAACGACTTCGGCACCTACGTCGTATGCTGCGAATGCTCCGACGAAGAGGCACTGCGCGCGCTGGAGCACTACTTCGACCGCAAGCCCACCTTCGAGGAGGTGCGCCACAACTTCGCTTACGTGGCCCTGGCCGGGTGGTGCTGGTACGTTTGGAGCCTCGTGAAGGAGGCGGAGGGCGACTTCGTGGGCGAATGGCTCTACATCTATTACAACTACGCGAAGAAATACCTGGCCAAAGTACTGCGTTGGTACGACGAGAGTTTCTACACGGAAGGATAGCTCATCATGAAGTACGGACTTTTCAGCGGGTGCCTCTGGGGCCTGGACACGGTGATTCTGGGCATCGCCCTCACCATGGTGCCGTTCATCGGCACGGCCGAGGCTCTGGCGCTCGGCGCCATTGTCAGCTCGGCACTGCACGACGTGTGCTGCGCGCTGTGGCTGCTTCTGTACATGGGTGTGCGCGGCCGTCTGAAGGACACGCTGGCGGCGCTGAAGACGCGCAGCGGCAAGGTGGTCATCCTGGGCGCGCTTCTGGGCGGACCCATTGGCATGACCGGCTACGTCATCGCCATCAACAACATCGGTGCCGGCTACACGGCCATCATCTCGTCGTTCTATCCGGCTTTCGGCACGCTCATGGCCGTGCTGCTCCTGAAGGAGAAGATCACTCCAGGCCGCGTGGTGGCCCTCATCGTGGCACTCGCGGGTATCATCGCCATGGGCTACCTGTCGGCCGACACCACGGTGACGGGCGACCCGATCATCGGCCTTCTGGGGGCTCTCGCCGCCGTGTTCGGCTGGGGCAGCGAGGCGGTGCTGTGCGCCTGGGGCATGCGCGACGACGCCGTGGACAACGAGACCGCCCTGCAAATCCGCGAGACCACGTCCGCCCTCGTGTACCTCATCGTGGTGCTGCCCATTTTCGGCGCCTGGGCCTTCACGTGGAATGCCGTCCCGAACCCGGGCACGGCGGTGGTGGCGCTGGCGGCACTTGCTGGCACGTGCTCGTATCTGTTCTACTACAAGGGCATCGCGGTCATCGGTGCGGCCCGCGGCATGGCGCTGAACATCTCCTACTCCGCCTGGGCGGTGCTGTTCGGGCTCATCCTTCTGGGCACCGTGCCCGGCCCGGTGGAGATCGTCTGCTGCATCGCCATCCTCTGCGGCACGATTCTGGCCGCCTGCGACTGGGGCGAGCTGTTCGGCACGAAGAAGGCCGAGGCGTAAACACCTTAAGCAATGAACTTCTCCGGCTGGTAGTTCACGGCCATGGTCGCCGCTTGGGCGCGCAGCACGTTGGAAGTCGGGGCGATGACGCCGCCATTGCCCATGACTTTGTTGGCCACCGCCCAGGCAACGCCGTTCCTCGCCCATCCGGAAACGGAGCCACCGTCCTTCTTCGACGCAAGCGCCTGACTGACGTTGACGCCGGATACCGTGGGCGAGCCCGTCGCCTTGGCGTAGTTCCACAGCATGCAGGCAAACTGCTCGCGTGTAACCGGCTGGTCGGGTGCAAAGTTCCCGGTTCCCCCCATGCCGTTCACAATGCCCGCCGCCTTGGCCCAGGCCACAGCCTTGGCGTAGTAGGCCTTTGGCGGTACGTCGGTGAACGAGAAATAGCCGACACTTTCGTTGCCCGTTAGGGCCGTCTTCAGAATACTCGTCGTCCCGCCAGCCATGTTGTAGAGAATGCAGGCTGCCTGGCCGCGACTGAGCACATCATCGGGGCCGAACTTGGCGCCATAGCCGTTCATGTACCCCAGCGTCTGTGTGGCCCGACACACGTTGTCGTAGTACCAAGCACCTGGAAGCACATCGGTGAACCCGCTGCCGGGCGCGGCGCCCCCAACGAGAGCGCCGGAGCTGTCGAACTGATACCGTTTGCCGTCGATGGTCACCTTCCCTGTCGCCATAGCTCCGGTCGATGGGTAAAGGTAGTACGTTTTTCCGCCGATGGCCTGCCAACCGGTGAGCATCTTGCCGTGAGCGTCAAGGTAGTACCAGGAGCCGGACACCTTGACCCAGCCCGTCTTCATGGCCCCGGAACCTGTCAGGTAGTACCACGAGCCCTCGTATTTCAACCAGCCCGTCTGCATGACGCCGGCGCTGTTCATGTAGTAGCGCTGCCCGTCTACGACCTGCCACCCAATAAGGTTATTCCCGGCCCCGTCGCGCAAGTACCAGTTCGATCCCACCTTGACCCACGTCTTCTTCATGGCCACAGTGGCGAAGTCGCCATCGCGCTCGAGATCGAGATCCACATTGCCCGCGATGCCGTTCACGCTGCCGCTCGACGAACATTGCCACAGGCGGTAGGATCCCCGGTAGGTGCACTTGCTGTTGTACTGGGCCACCCACCGATCCCACTGGCTGAACGCCGGATCGGTCAGATAGTTGTTCCACCAGTTTGTATTGGCATAGATGCCCGGTGTGTAACCGGCGGCACTCACCTTCGCGCAGAAGGCCGTGGCCATATCGGCCAGAAGCGCTCTATTCTCTGTGCTCTCAAGATTCACTTCCTCGAGATCGAAATAGACCGGGTAGCTAGGGCTGAAACCCCGCAATGTATTGACAACATGATCTGCCTCGGCTTTGGCCCCTTCCACGGTAGTCGCGTATGAATAGATGTACACACCGTAGGGAATGCCAAGCCTCTCGCACTCCTGAGCATTTCGCCTCCACTGCTGATCAACCTGGGGCTTGCCCAGAGTACGCATGTAACCGCAGCGCAGAATGGCGAAATCGATACCGTCAGCCTTCACCTTCTCCCAGTTGATGACGCCCTGGTGGTAGCTCACATCGACGCCCTTGCGTATGGCGGGGAACACACTCCCGTCGTTGCTCTGGTAACCACCGGCGACCTTCGGCCAGTTCCATCCCTTCTGGTACGCGAGCGCGGAGATGCCCTCATCGCCATTGTCAGCATCGTCTTCGCTGTAGAGCCATGCACCATCATCGTAACGCCAGCTGTTAGCGCAATCCTCAGGATCTAACTCGACGGTCTCGGCATAGGCCAGTGCTGGAACCGTTCCGCACACCAGTGCCAACCCGACCGCCAGAGCGATCCCCTTGCAAGACTTCGAACATTTCACGGCCAAGCCACCTCCTAAACCCAGGCGCCGCTGGTATCGAACCGATAGTTCGTGCCATTAATAGTCAACGTCGTACCAGCAGCCATGGCGCCGGAGCCAGGCATCAGGTAGTACCACGTAGATCCTTGCTTAAGCCATCCGGTCTTCATGGCGCCGGAGCCGGTCAGGTAGTACCAGGTTCCTGCCAAGCGCAGCCATCCGGTCCTCATGGCGCCCGAACCGGGCGTCAAATAGTACCAGCGGCCATCGACGCACACCCAGCCCTCGGCCATGGCGCCTGAATCCTTCAGATAGAACCATGTGCCCGACAGCTTCTTCCATCCCGTCGCCATAGCGCCTGATCCACCGTTCAGGTAGTACCACTTACCCGAGATCTTCTGCCATCCGGTGTCAAGCGCGCCGGAGCTGGAAAGGTGGTACCAGTTCTGTCCGCGCTGAAGCCAGCCTGTTTTCATGGCTCCCGAGCTGCTGAAATAGTATCGTTTCCCCCCTATGGACTGCCAGCCGGTCACCATGGCGCCGCTCTTTCCCTGGTAATACCATGCACCGCCGCTGTTCACCCAGCCGAGGGCCATGGTGCCGGAGTCCTTGAAGAAGTACCACTTTCCACCCGTTTTCACCCAGCCCGTTTTCATACGACCCGTTGAGTAGTCGAAGAAGTACCACGCCCCCTTCACGTACTGCCAGCCGGTCTTGTTGCAATCGTTCTGATCGCGCAGGTACCAGGCGCCGTTTTGCTGAACCCAAGCCCCCTCCAGAGCGCCGGCGCGACTGAACATGAGCCTTTTGCCATCGATAGTCTGCTCGCCGGTGACCATGGCGCCCGAAGCATCGAAGTAGTACGTCTTCCCCCCGATGGTCTGCCAGCCTGTCGTGCGAGACCCCGAGCGATCCAGGAAAACCATGGACCCCTCGACCATTTGCAGGCCGGTTCTTCCCCCCAGTTGGCCGCAGCTATTGCTCAGCTCGTAATTCAAATCGGCGCGGCCGCGGCTGCCGGAAAGCCCAGGCACGTAGCCATCGGAGGTACATTGCCACATTTGGTACGTGCCCTTGTAGGTGCAGGTTGCGTTGTACTGGGCGACCCAGCGACCCCATCCGTCGAACACCGGATCGGTGAGATAGTTGTTGAACCAGTTCGTATTGGCGTAAATCGCCGGCGTGTAACCGGCGGCGCTCACCTTCGAGCAGAAGGCGAAGGCCATCTCGGCCAGAAGCGGTGCCTTGGTCCACGAGGCCAGCGCGCTTTCCTCAAGGTCATAGTAGACGGGGAACTCCGGCTTGCAACCGCTCTCCTTCAGAAGGCGGATCATGTGGTCAGCCTCTCCCTGGGCCTTGGCCACCGAGTCGGCATAGGAGTAAAGATACACCCCGTAGGGAATGCCCGCGCGAACTGCGCCACGCACATTGTCCAACCACCGATCATCGTGCTGGCTCGAGTAATCCTGGCCGTAGCCGCAGCGAATGATGGCGAACTGGACACCGGCGGCTTTTACGGTGCTCCAGTTGATCTTGCCGTTGTGCTCGCTCACATCGATGCCGATTCGCGTGGCGTTCAACGGCTTGCGCACGTAAGAGGGCATCTTTATTTTGGTGCCCGCTACCGTAACATTAGCCAGAGGCTCAATGCCGTCATCGGCCGGAAAGGCCTCGGCAGCGCTTTCGGCCGACATTGACGCATCGTCATCCGACACAGCGAAGCGCCAGCTTGACGCATCGTCGCCATCCTCCGAAGGCGCCAGCGCCTCGGCGTCCGTCGCAGCCTCGTCCAAGAACGCATCGCCCGACGCCGCATAGGCCGCCGAGGGAACCAGCCCCAGGGCCAACGTGGCTGCAAGCAACACCGCCATGGTACGTTTCAGTTTCGTTTGCGCGGTCATGCTCTACCTCCTTGCACATCGCGATTCCTGGCAGAAAGCGGAGAATCTAGCAGAAACACCGCTCTCCTCTGGGTGATCGTGACCGCTTATGGTACCATCGTTTGTTACAGAATGACAACACATTGACGATATGACAAAGAATGACTATACCTTGCCCATCAGGACTTTCGCGAAGGAGACGCCCATGACTTCCGCCCATCTCGCAAAATCAGCCAGCGCCATAGGCCTTGCGATCTTGCTAACCATCGGCTGTGCGCCCCTCGGAGCACTGAGCGGCGTTCAGAAAGCCTGGGCCGACGATGCTGTCGCCGTCAAGGACGCCAGCGCCGCGCTCGGCGGCGATCAGAAGGAGGGTAGCGTCGAAGGCGCCCCCGACCTGCAGCCGGCGACGGATCCCGAGCCTGCGGCGGCACCCGAGCCGGCGCCCGAGCCCGATCCCGACCCTGCGCCCGAGCCAGAACCCGACCCCGAGCCCTCCTTGCCCGCCCTCAAGAACGGATGGAACATCATCGATGGCAAGTGGTACTACGGCAATGCCCAGGGAACGCCCCGTACCGGTTGGATCTCCGTCAAAGGCGTCTGGTACTACCTCATGCCCGAAGACGGACACATGGCCACAGGTTGGGTCAACGTAAATGGCAGCACGTATTACCTGGGCGGATCGGGAGCCATGGTAACGGGCTGGACGAAACTCGGGAAAAGCTGGTACTACTTCAACCCTTCCGGCGCCCGCGCGGAAGGCTGGAAGAAAATCAAGGGAACCTGGTACTACCTCACACCTGGAACCGGGACGATGGCCACCGGTTGGGCCAAGTCCGATGGCCTCTGGTACTATTTCGCCAGCTCCGGCGCCATGAGAACCGGGTGGCTCTCCAAAGGCAAGGCTTGGTACTTTCTGAAGAACTCCGGCGCCATGGCCGAAGGCTGGCAGAAAGTCAGCGGCACCTGGTACTATCTCGCTCCCGGTTCCGGTGCCATGCGAACCGGTTGGCTCGACCTCAAAGGCACCTGGTACTATCTTGACGGATCGGGAGCCATGGCGACGGGCCGGCGCACCATCAACGGCCAGGCTCATATCTTCAGCAGCGGCGGTGTTTGGCAGGGGCGCGACAGCGTCGAGGATCTCTTCGTCAAATGGGCCCAACCGGAGAAAAGCGCCACCAAATGGCTCATTCTCGTCGATACTAAGCGGTGCAAGGTGGGCGTTTTCTACGGCTCCCAGGGCAACTGGCAACTCCAGCGCATGATGGACTGCGCACCGGGCAAGGCCTCCACTCCCACCAAAAAGGGCCGCTTCACCGTGGGCGGCAAGGGCTACTACTTCGACTCCGGCGCGGCACGCTGCTTCTACTACACGCAATTCAGCGGCAACTATCTGTTCCACTCGGTTCTCTACTACCAGAACTCGCGACCGACTTCGGTCATGGACGGCCGCGTGGGCATGGGCCTCTCTCACGGCTGCGTGCGCCTGAAGCTCAACAACGCGAAGTGGATTTACGACACCATCCCTCGCGGCACGAAGGTCTACATCTGGTAGGGGCCTTCCCGCAGACGCAGGTCCCGAAACACCCTTCCCGCACCGCTGCGGAAGCACGAATCAAAAGAACCGAGGATTAGCTATCGAGCTTTTCCTCGGTTCCGTCGGTTACGCGGGACAAGGCGATGACCTGGGTCAGCTGGGAGATCTTATTGCGCTGGCGGGCCAGCTCCACCGACACGGTGAGCTGCCGGAAGATGACGATGGCCAGCATGCAGAGGAACACGAAGTTCGAGGGCGACTCGAACCCGAGCGCCGCCGAGCAGGCGTAGACGATCTGCGGGAACACCGCCATCACGATGAGGGCCAGGGCGAACAGGAACCAGAACACCGCATCGGCGGTCGTCAGCTGGTTATGGCGAATCTTCACTACCACGTAGGCCAGGGCCAGAACGGCGCCGACAATGAGCACAATCCAGTACATTTAGCTCACCTTCTTGCGGAACCACTGCACGAACATGATGGAGATGCACACCCGCAGCATGTAGGCCACGGACTTCGTGAAGTTCAGGTAGCTCTCCCCCGCCACGCGGTCGCGCATCTCCACCTGCATCTCGGAGACCTTGGCCCCGTTGCGGATGCACAGGGCGATGGTGTCGGGCTCGGGGCTGTAGTCGTAGCTGAGGGCGAAGCGGCGGATCATGTCGCGATCGAACAGGCGCATGCCCGAGGTGGGGTCCTGTATCTTCTTGCCCGTGGTGAGACGGATCATGGCCGTAATGAGGGTCGATCCGGCCATGCGCGCCGAGATGGGTTTCTTCTGGGCGCAGAACCGCGACCCAATGACGATATCGGAGCCGTCGGCCTCGGCCTGCTTCACCATGGGCCACACGTAGGCCGCCGAGTGCTGGCCGTCGGCATCGAACTGGATAGCGTAGTCGTAGCCGTTGGCGTAGGCGTACTTCATGCCCGTCTGGAACCCTCCGGCCAGGCCGAGGTTCACGGGCAGCGTGATGATGTTGAAACCGTGCTCGAGGCAGATGGCCTCGGTGGCATCCGTGGAGCCGTCGTTGATGACCACGTGATCGACGCCCGGGGCGTTGCTCACAAGGTCGCTGACGGTGGAAACGATGTTCTCCTCCTCGTTGTAGGCGGGAACGATGGCAAGAACCTTCAACTTATCTCCCAAAGGTCGGGTTGCAATTGATCGATGCGCACCAGTATACCCCAAAGCCGCGCATTGCCTTATCGCGCCGCGCCGTTGAGGGGATACGTCACGAGAGGGCCAAGGCCTCCTCAGTTGTTTCATACAACAGATTCGCCTCGCGCATGATGAACACCACATCGGTCACGCCATCATGCTTCTCCAGAAAATCCCCCACGGTCACGGACGCATGGCGCGGATCCAGCGCATAAGTGGTGCGATAGTGAGCCGCCAGCCAGCGTTCCATGGAGTTGCTGTTGGAATCGGTGACGATGAGGAGCTCAGCGTCGGTCGGAGCATCCGGGTTGCCGAACTCGATCAGACCCTTGTCCCCGTGATAATACTCGGCGTAGCGATTAGCGTACCGGTTCGCATCCCAGCCTCCTTCGGCGTACATCTCGCGATGGACGACATCTTCCTCACTTGCAGCGTTGCCGTTGATGCTTACGGTGAGGTTCGGAAAATCTCTGAACGCATAATCGGCGATACGGTCGGAATAGCCCGTGACGAGCCCTTGCCGTGCCAAGGCGCCATAGAACGCCGGCTCATCGTAGACAACTTCCCCCTCGGGTTTAAGAAGCTCGTCGCCGAATCCTAGCGCTGACGCTATACGGCAGTAGGCGGCATAGGCCCCCGCGTTGTTCCAATGATGATCCGTCGAGAACCACTGGCCCTTGAAATCTCCGTAGCCCACATCGCCGTCGATCATCTGGAATGCGCCGTCCTGCTCTTCAAAAAGCGCCTGGATGCCCTCGTAGGTCAAAGGGTTAGACACAAGGCCCTCGGTAGGCGTGCCGCTCACATTGAGCGTGTCGGGGCTAAGGTACACGAAAAACCGTCTGTCGGGAAATTCGCGGCCCAGCGCATCCATGCCAGCGGCGACACGGCGCGCGCAAGCAGTAATATCCTCGTCGGCTTTCTTGGCTATCTCCGCCAAGCGACTCTCGGAGGGAATGTCGACGATGCCGGAGTCGTAGAACGTGGGATAGCATTCCCATCCAAACAGGACATTGGACGCCGTTATGGCTCCACGCTGCCAAGCTGCCGTGGCCAAAAGCGCCGAGGCCTTGGCAGGCACGTGAGCGGACACCTCGGTTTCAACAGCTGCCTGGAACGCCTTGGTCTCAAAGCCCTCAAGCGTGGCCACCGCGGCCACATTGGCAGACTCCTCCGAGCCGGAAAGATAATTCGCGTCCTCAGTCGTCAGCCACAGAGGCACCGCCGCGCCCGCCCGCTCGGCAAGGTAAAGCGCCGCCGGGCCACAGAGCACGAGGCAGACAAGCACCGAGAACAAAAGGCTGCGTACTCTCAAAGGACACCTCTAGAACTGGAAGTAAATGAACGGGTTGTACGAGCTGGAGACCACCGACATGCAGCTCAGCACGAAGACGGCCAGAAGGGCCACGTCGGCGAGCACGTTCACGGCAGTCACGGCGCGGGCGCGGCCGGCGGGCACGGGGCCCTCGCAGACCACCTGGCAGGGCGGCACGGCGGTGTTGCCCTTCTGCGAGGCGGCGACGATGGCGCGGTGCGGGTCGCCTTCGGCCCAGGCCTGGATCTTCTTGCGCAGCCACGGCGCCCAGGGCAGCGACCCCACGATGAAGATGGGCACGAGGCTCACGTAGCTCCAGGACTGCAGCTCCCACAGCGTGGAGGTGCCCAGCCATCCGTAGGCGCCGAACATGGCGCAGAACCACTCCCCCACGTTCGACAGCCCCGTCACGGCGAACAGGAGCCACCCGAAGAAGAACAGCACGATGCACCAGATGTGGCTCACGAACCGCGGCAGCCGGTCGAGCACCTTCATGACGAAGAACTTCTCCAGCAGAATCAGCACGCCCCAGTACAGGCCCCACAGAAGGAAGTTCCACGCGGCGCCGTGCCAGATGCCCGTCAGGCCCCACACGATCATGGTGTTCAGCACGAAGCGCGGCGTGCTCACGCGGTTGCCGCCGAGCGGGATGTATACGTAGTCGCGAAAGAAGCCGCCGAGCGACATATGCCAGCGGCGCCAGAACTCCGTGGCCGACTTCGACGTGTAGGGGTAGTTGAAGTTGCGCGGGTACTCGAATCCCATCATCTTGCCGAGGCCGATGGCCATGTCCGAGTAGCCGGAGAAGTCGAAGTAGATCTGGAAGGTGTAGGCGGCCACGCCCGAGAAGCAGCCGATGAAGCCGATCTCGGCCGCCTCGCGGGGCAGCAGCGAGTCGGCCAGCACGCCGGCGGTGTTGGCGAGCAGCACCTTTTTGCCCAGGCCCACGCAGAACAGCCGCAGGCCCTGGGCGAAGCCCTCAAGCGTCGCGCGGCGGTGGTCTATCTCATGCTCGATGTCGGCGTAGCGCACGATGGGACCGGCCACCAGCTGAGGGAACATGGCGATGTACATGCCGAGGTAAAGTGGGTTCTTCTGCACCTTCACCTCGCCGCGGTAAACGTCCACCACGTAGGTGATGGCCTGCAGGGTGAAGAACGATATGCCGATGGGCAGCGCCAAGTTCAACTCGGCGATGAACTCCTCGCCCAGCGCCCGGTTCACGTTCTCGGCCAGAAAGCCCTGGTACTTGTAGAACCCGAGCACGAGCAGGTTGGCCGCAAGCGCCATCACGAGCCAGAAGCGCTTAGGAGCCGTCTTGCCCTCGCCGCACTTGCCGATGATGAAGGCGAACAGCCAGTTGAGGCAGATGGAGGCCACCATGAGCCACACATACACAGGCTCGCCCCAGGCGTAGAACAGAAGCGAGAACAGCAGCAGGACCACGTTCTTCGCCGGCCGCCACGGCACGGCGAAGTACACCGCCAGAAACAGCGGCAGGAACGCGAACAGGAATATCGTGCTAGAAAAGACCATGGTCAGCACCCACCAGACGATCACCCATTACGAGTCATGCACCTCACTTACCGCCCAGACCAGCGGCATCTATGACGTTTTCAACCGATTCATCCCAAGTATAAAGGGATTCCGAGCGCCGGCGCGCGGCATCCTGCGCCCGGGCCAGGCGCTCCCGGTCGCCGGCCAACGCCCGCACCGCCCGTGCGATGCCGTCCGCATCGGCGTCGGGAAGCAGCACGCCCCCCTCGTCGCCGACAAGCGCGCCGGCGATGCCCACGTCGGTGGAGACGATGGCGCACCCGCACACGGCGGCCTCCAGAAGCGAGCTGCCGAAGCCCTCGGAGCGGCTGGGGAAGCAGAAGATGTCCGATTCCAGCAGCAGCGCGGCCACATCGGCCGCATCAAGCCGGCCCGTGAAATGCACCGTCGGCACGCCGCGCGCCTCCAGCGCCGCGCGCAGCGGCCCTTCGCCGGCCAGAGCGAACGCGACGTCCTCCCCCGCCGCCGCCAGCTGCTCGGCGGCGCTCACCAGGGCCTCGACGCCCTTCTCGGGAATGAGCCGCCCGGTGTAGGCGACCAGCACCGCGCCTTCGGGAACGCCCAGCTCCTGGCGGAACGACCGCCCCGAGGCGCCCCGGCGAAAGGACGGCGCGTCGATGGCGTTGGTGATGATGCCGGAAGGCCTGATGCCGAAGGTGGGAAGCCAGCGGGCACTCGCCTCCGACACGCCGTAGAAGCGGGGCCGCAAGCGCTTCAGCAGGGCCGTGATGGCATGCTCGTAGGCCCGCACGGCCACGTCGATGGCCCCGTTGCCGAAGGTAAGGTAGTCGGCCCCGTGGTCGATGACCAGAGGCACGAGCCCGCGCCGCCGCGCGAAGCGCGCCCCCACCAGCGACAGGGGGTAGAACCGCGTATTCACCACCACGGCGACGACCCGGCGCCCGTCCAGCGTGGCCAGAAGCTCGCGCTGGCACCGACCGGGCTTCGCGAAGGGGAGCCGCCCGCCCACCAGCGGCCAGCACGGCAGCCGCAGCACCTCTACGCCGTCGGAAAGCCGTTCGCGCTCCGGCGCGCCGTCCAGTCGGCTCGTCACCACGACGACGTCGTAGCCGCGGCGCTCAAGCGCCCGGGACAGGCCGTCGGTGAACACCTCCACCCCGCCCACGTGGGGCAGGAAGTGGGCCGAGAAGATGACGATGACGTCCCTCATGCCGCGCGCCTACAAATCGCCGAAATCGAGGACTTCCGGAGAGTGCGTCTTGCGCTTCTCCTCCGGCGGCAGCTGCATATAATCGCCGTACATCATGGTGAGGTAGGCGTCGATGTCGCGCGGGGCCAGAAACTGATCGCCTTCGAACCGGACGGGTCGGGGCGGCAGCACGTCCCCGGCGCGCAGGAAGCCGAAGTCCTGCACGCAGCAGATGCGCCCGGAGGCCTCTGCCGAGCCGCCCTCGGCGATGCGCCGCACCCACCGGTCGTGGCGATCCGCGATGCCCTGCGGGGTAAACAGCGCCCGCACCGCCCCGTGGCCGGTCCGGCACAGCCACCGCTTCAACGTTCGGAACGACGCCGTGGGCTGAATGGCCGGGTGCGGCGTGTAGTACAAATACATCATGCGCTGCCAGAACATGGCGCGCTTGATGCACTTCCCAAGCTCGGCGTCGCCCAGGGCCGGCCCCACGTAGTCGTAGGCGAAGATGTCCAGGTAGATGCACGAGTCAAGCCCGGCATCAATGCTCTCCCGGGCCAGAAACCGCGTCCCCTCCCGGTACACCTTCGCGAACAGGTAGGGGTAGTTCTCCGTGTTCTGGAAGGTGTGGATGGAATAGCCCTCGGGGGGCTGCTCCTCAAACAGGCGGATGAACCGCTCGTAGTCGTCGCGCATCATGCCCAGGTCGATGTCGTCGTCCCAGGGGATGAACCCGCCGTGGCGCACGGCGCCGATGCAGGTGCCGCCGTCCAGGAAGTAGGCGATGCCGTGCTCGCGGCAGAACGCGTCCACCACGCGCAGCATGTCCAGCTCCACCTTCTGGAGCTTCTTCAGATCATCGTTCGAGTAGGTCGCCATGGGCTAGCCTCTTCCTTCTTTTACGGCCCGGAAGGTGAAGTATACCAGCAGCGCGCTGCCCAGGGCGTAGGCGATGGCACCGGCGAAGCTCACCCCGTTGGCGCCGCAGGCCCCGATGAGCCACACGGAAAGCGGGAACACGGCGACGAACGCCGCCGCGTTCCCGATGAGCACCTCCCGCATACGGCGGTACACGATGAGAATGTCCATGAAGAACCAGATGTAGGCCGTGGCCATGGTGCACAAGAGCATGGGCTGCAGCAGGTACACGTAGGGGACGATCTTCTCGCCAAACAGCAGCGTGAGGCCCAGCTCGCCGAACAGCAAAAACAGGATGCTCACCGCCACCGTGATGCCCATCACGGCAAGGCACACCTTGCCGATGAGCGAGACGACGCCCTTGCGGTCGCCCTTCAGGGAAAGCTCGGCGAAGGTGCCCAGCAGCGGGTTGTAGATGTAGCTGGCGGCCATCTGCACGATAACGGCCAGCGTGGCCACCGAGGCGTAGGACCCCAGCGCCGCCTCGCCCTCCATGCCGTAGAGGAACTGGCGGGCCACCGTCACTACGGCGCTGCACAGCACGCCGGACACGACGGCGGGGAAGCACACCACCGCCAGGCTCTTGGCGGCGCGCAGGGAGATGCGCGGCACAATGCTGTCCAGCCGCGACGAGTGCCGCACGTCGTAGGAGAACAGGATCACCACCGCCGTCGCCGTCATGCCCGTGATGGCCGCCGTCAGGTTCTGGGTAAGCCCGAACACCGCGACGAAGGCGCCAAGCGACGTGACGCCCTGGGTGATGAGGGAGACGCCGGCGTAGTCAAGCCGGGAATAGCGCTGGTCAACGCCGTGCAGAATGTCGATGATCACGACCACCGACTTGTACACGAGGAACGCCACCACCGGCGCCAGAGAAAGCCCGGCCGTGAGCACCGCGTACATCGTGCAGGCGACGAACGCCAGAAACGTCGTGATAATGCGGAAGGCTACGTACTGCTCATCGGTGTACTCGTTGCGCACGTCGGACACCTGGTAGGTGCGCGTGTTGTAGTAGGCCAGAGGCGTGAAGATGTTGCCGATGGCCATGGCGAGCGCCAGGGCGCCGGCGTCGTCGAACCCGGCGGACATGCGGGCGACCACCACGGAGAGCAGCCACTGGCACCCCAGATAGGTGATAGAGCCGGCCGAGTACCACATCATGTTCTGCTTGATGGACTTCGGCTGTATCGCTTTATCGGCCATGGCGCCCGACGACCTCCTTCCTCCGGCGCGGTTTTTCGCAGTGCAGGCTATTGTAGGCAACTGCGGGCGCTCCAGCGCGCGCCGCGGGGCAATAACGGAAACAACGCACGTCTTTCGGTGGCGCGCGGCCTCCGAGTGGGGTACAGTGGATAGGCTGCCGCTAAAACGGCCCCTCGGAAAGGAACCCGCCGTGCAACGACTTTGGAACCTCGACATCCTGCGCATCGTGGCCATTTCGGCCGTCGTGGTCATCCACACCACCCAGAACATGAGCAAGCTGGACGTAACCGGCCTCGATTGGGCCGTCCTGAACGTCTACGACGGGCTTGTCCGCTGGGCCGTGCCCGTCTTCGTCATGATAAGCGGCGTGCTGTTCTTAAACCCCGCCAAGGAGCAGCCGCTGAAGAAGCTGTATGCGAAGAACGTGCTGCGCATCGTCACCATCATCCTGTTCTGGGGCCTAGTGTACGCGGCGCTGAACCACCCACCCGCTGATCTCTCCTCCGAAAGCCTCTACGCCTTCTTCTGCACGGCGGTGCTGGGCCACTACCACATGTGGTTCCTCTACATGATAGCGGGCCTGTACATCCTGGTGCCCGTGATGCGCTGCATCGCCGCCTCTCCGAAGACCCTCGACTACTTCCTCGCCGTCGCCTTCGTGCTGAACACGGCGCTGCCGTTCCTGACGAGCTTCGGGCACCTGTCGCTCATCACCCAGCTGACCGACAACATGCTGTTCCAAATGCCTTTGGGCTACTCGTTCTACTTCCTGTTGGGCTTCTGGCTGAGCCAACGCGACTTCACCCGCAAGCAGGAGACGGGCATCTACCTGTTGGGCATCGCTGGGGTGGCGGCCACCATCCTGCTCACCTACGCCGCCTCCCAGGCGGCCGGCAAACCGGTGCTCACCTACTACGGCAACTTCTCGCTGCCAGTGTGCCTCGCCAGCACCGCGCTGTTCACGTGGTCGAGGCGCTGGCCCATCGCCCCCGGCGGCAAGCACCCCGTCGTCTCGCGGCTCTCCGCCAGCACCCTCGGTGTCTACCTCGTGCACGTCATCGTGCTGGACGCCCTGGCTCGTTTGGGCCTGAGCGCCCTGGCCTTCAACCCCGTCCTGGCCGTGCCGGCCACGGCAGGCGCCGCCATCGTCATCTCCTTCGCCCTGGCGGCGCTCATGACGAAGATCCCGTTCTTCAACAAGCACTTCGTGTAGGGGCGCGCTTGCGCCGCGTCCCTTTTGCCCTAACGGGTCTTGTCCCATACACCCGAGGCGTTCACGTGGTACTTGCCCACCCAGGTGCTGACGGCCATAGCACCGGAAGAGGTCACGTAGTAGTTGCCGATCCACTTGCCGGCCTGCATGGCCCCCGAGCCATTCGAGTAGTACCACTTCGAGCCCACCCGGTACCAGCCCGTGGCCATGGCGCCGGAGCCCTTCAGGTAGTACCAGCTTTTCCCCACCTTCTGCCAGCCGGTGGCCATGGCGCCGGAGCGGTTGAGGTAGTACCAGCTCTTGCCGACCTTCACCCATCCAGTGACCATCGCTCCCGCCTTGTCGAGGTAGTACCACGAAGAACCGTCCCTCAGCCAGCCCGTAGCATTGGAGCCGTCCGCCTGGCGGTAGCGCCACGTGCCGCCCGACGACTGCCAGCCGGCCTTCCGGGAAGGCTGCGGGTCGGAAGGAGCGGGCGCGTCGGCGTCCTCGCCGTCCTTGGGCTCCTCTTGCCCCTCGCCGTCCGCCGCCCCGTCGCCGTCGGAGCCGGCGGAATCGTCGGCCTCCGGAACATCGGGGCCGGGCGCGGGCGACGGACCCGGAGCGGGCGCGCCGCCGGAACCGCCAGAGCTGCCGGAGTCGCCCGGGCTGCCGGCATTGCCGGAGCCGCCTGAATTGCCGGAGTTGCCAAAGTTGCCTGTGCTGTCGGAATTGCCCGCACCGCCCGAGAGCTGCGAGGGCTCCGTCCCGGACGTCCCCTGGGGCGTCTCGCCGCCCTGGGCGTCCCCGCCGGCCACCGGCACCTGCGCCGCCGGCAAAGCCGCCGCCACCGCCGCCCGGGCGTTCACGGCGCCGTAACCGGTCTGGTCGTCCTTGCCCGCATCGCACAGGTCCACCGCCGTGCGGCACAGAAGGTCGCGCACCTCGGCCGCCGAGAGCGTCGGGTCGGCGGCCCGCACCATGGCCGCCACGGCGCTCACCACCGGGCAGGCCATGGAGGTGCCGTCCATGTTCGCGTAGCTGTCGCTCGTCCCCCGCGAGAGGAAGGTGGAGTGGATGCCCTCCCCGGGCGCGGCGATGTCGCACCAAGAACCGTAGTTGGAAAACGCCGAGCGCGTCACGTCGCCGCTCATCCATGCGGCCTTGGCGATGCTGCCCCACCCGGCCCCCTCGTGCCCCTTCTGCGTGAGGCTGACGACGCCCATCACGCTAGGGCAGACGGCCGGCACGCAGGGCGCATTGGCGCCGCTGTTGCCGGCGGCCGCAACGACGAGCACGTCGTTGGACCGCGCGAGCCCCGACGTGACGTCCTCGAAGACGTCGACGAGCTTCTGGTCTGCGACATCGAACTCCAGCGACATGTTCACCACCGAGCAGCCCGCGTCGCGGGCGTACTCCAACGCGAACAGGATGTCCTGCAGCGTTCCGTTGGCCACCCACTGGCCGCGCTTGTCCTGGGCCTTCGCGGAGAAGGCGTCGATGGCCACCAAGTCCACGATTCCGTTGGCCACGGCCGTGTCGCCCCCGCTGGCCACGCCCAGAACGCCGCCATTGCCCGCCTCGGCGGCGATGATGCCGCACACATGGGTGCCGTGGCTGGAGAACTCCTCCACCGCCGCGCTGCCGTTCACATAGCCGTCGCCCCGCAGAGGCTCGCCGCGCCACGCCGAGACGGCCGTCGCGCCCTCGTCGTGCACGACCTCGGCGCTCAGCGCGCGGTCGACGACGCGGGCCAGGTCGGGATGGGAAAGCGAGGCGCCCGTGTCGATGACCCCCACCTTCACCGGGGCCACGCCGGCGGCCCACTGGGCCAGAAGCTCCCAGGCCGCCGGGGCCTCCACGTAATCGAGGTACCACTGCTGCCCCCGGCGCTCGTCCGGCACCGCCACCGCCCCCTGGGCCCCGGCGACAGGATCATCCATGGGCGTGGCCACGTAGTTCGGCAGGGCGTACTTCACCGCCGGATCCTCCTGGGCGATGCCGGCCGCCGTCTCCACAGTGAGCTCGTCAGATATCGCCACCGTGGCCGCCGCGCCTCCCTCGAAGACGGCCTCCTCGGAGGCCACCGCGCCCTCTACCAAATCGCCCACCGCGTCCTTCTCGGCCTTTGTGGCGAATTCCTCGTACACGACCACGATCTCGCCGGGCACGTAGCCCAAATCGCCCGGGTTCTCCGCGCGCTCGGCCTCGGCCGCGGCCGCCTCGCCGGCAGCATCCACGCCGGCGCTCGCCAGCGCATCGGCCAGGGGCGTCTCGGCATCGCCGATGACGGCCGCCCCCACCGCCCCATAGCCGTCGAGCGACAGCGCCAGCGTGACGGCCACCAGAACCGACAGAACGCCTGAGAGGATATGCTGGAACGACGCCTTCCCCGATTGCTTCATAAGGGCCCCTTCCCGACGAGCGCCAGCGGCAGATTCAAGAATGATTCCCTATTCTACTATGCGAGAGGATCCCCGCCCGCGAGAAGATGACGCCAAGTCAACAAAGATTTCCGCCTGCGGCGCCGCGCCACCAGCTTTCGTTCTCGCGGTACCAGCGGATGGTCTCGTCCAGCCCCGCCTCGAGATCGGTGTGCTGCGGGCGCCAGCCCAGCTCACGGCGCAGCTTCGAGGAGTCTATGGCGTAGCGGCGGTCGTGGCCCGGCCTATCGCGCACCCAGTCGAAGTCGTCGGCGTCGCGCCCCATGCGCCCCAGGATGCCGCGCATCACCTCCAGGTTGCTGCGCTCCCCGTCGGCACCGATGAGGTAGGTCTCCCCCGGCTCGCCACGCGCGAGGATGGTCCACACGGCCGAGGAATGGTCGTCCACGTGAATCCAGTCGCGCACGTTCAACCCGTCGCCGTACAGCTGGGGACGCCCTCCCGTGAGCACGGCGGCAATCTGATGGGGAATGAACTTCTCAATGTGCTGGCGCGGCCCATAGTTGTTTGAGCAGTTCGAAATGGTGACATCGAGCCCGTAGGTGCGCCGCCACGCCCGCACGAGCATGTCGGAAGCGGCCTTGGTGGAGCTGTAGGGGCTCGAGGGGCGATAGGGCGATTCCTCGTTGAACCGCGCGGGGTCGTCCAAGGCCAAATCCCCGTACACCTCGTCGGTCGAGATATGGTGGAAGCGCGTGCCGTGGCGCCGCGCCGCCTCCAGAAGGCAGAACGTGCCCTCCACGTTGGTGCGCACAAACGGCGCCGGGTCGGCAATGGAGTTGTCGTTGTGGGACTCCGCCGCAAAGTGCACCACCGCGTCGGTGCTGGGGAACAGCTCCTCCAGAAGCGCTGCGTCGCAAATGTCGCCGTGGACGAACGTCAGGCGCTCCTCGGGAATGCCGGCCAGGTTCTCCCGGTTCCCGGCGTGGGTGAGCGCGTCCAGCACCGTCACGTGCACGTCGGACTGGTTGTCCACTACCCAGTGGACGAAGTTGCTGCCGATGAACCCGGCGCCGCCGGTCACCAAAATGCGCCGGGGCTCGAAAGCGTCGCGCGCCATACCGCCTCACTTCAAGAACAACGAACCGGGTGGCTAGTCAACGCGTATCTGCACCTGATGGATGATCTTGTTGACCGAGTTCATCTCCTCGCGCTCCACAGCCGTGGGGGCGATAGTCACGCCGAACTCCGTCTCGATGGCCACCAGAAGCTCGATGGCGGCCATGGAGTCCAGAAGCCCCTCCTCGAACAGATCCGCATCGCGGATCTCGTAGATGGCGTCGTCGTCGCAGATCTCCTCGATGAGCTCGAGCATGCGCTCCTCGACCGAATTGTCAGCCATGAATCATACCTCCCACTACGGTGTGCATTTGCCCGGAAAAGATGGCCATGCCCAACATGACCAGATTGATGGTAACGAACCATTGCAGAACTTTATACCACTTCTTCTTTTTGTGCCGCTTGTGAAAGCCCGACTTCTTCTGGTAGACGTCGGTGGCTCCCATGAGCACCCCGTAGTAAGCGCCGTACACCAGGTAATCTAGCGTCAGCCCGTGCCAGGCGCCCATGAGCATGAAGTTCGCCATATAGCCGGCGCAGGCCGTGTTCAAGCGGTTCTTGAACACCTTGCGGCGCGTGGCCGACTTCACCAGGCGCATGAAGACGAAGTCGCGCAGCCATGTGGAAAGCGATATGTGCCAGCGGTCCCAGAAGTCGCGCACGTCGGTGGCAAGGAAGGGTGCGCGGAAGTTGCGCGGGGTCTTGATGCCGAAGCAGTAGCTCACGCCCATGGCCATGAGCGAGTAGCCCGCGAAGTCGAAGAACAGGTAGAAGCCGTACATGTACGCATCCTTCACCTGCGCGCCGATCTCCCACCACCAGGGCCCGTCTCCCAGCGGTGCGGGCGTGAAGAAGTGGTGG
The DNA here is from genome assembly GCF_000478885.1 of Adlercreutzia equolifaciens DSM 19450. NCBI lineage: Bacteria > Bacillati > Actinomycetota > Coriobacteriia > Eggerthellales > Eggerthellaceae > Adlercreutzia > Adlercreutzia equolifaciens. The sequence continues at coordinate 928,407 of NC_022567.1, read as the reverse complement.
AACACCGACCCGAGCACCATCTGGTACACCGCGCCAACCAAGAGGAGCAGAAGCCCGCGCGAGAGCAGGTCCCCGTACTCCCGGGGCGTGTACACGCGGTTGGCGTCCTCGGTGAATCGCCGGCTGCGATCGATGGGGCCGGAGGTGAACGGCGCGAAGAATACCAGGAAGTACAGGTAGTCCGAGAAGTTCATCTCGGTGATGATGTCGTCGCGCACCTCGATGATCACCTGCACGGCCTTGAACGTGATGTAGGAGATGCCCAAAAAGCCCATGAGGTTCTGGTCGAACACGGCCCCTATCTTATAGATGACGACCGGGGCGATGACCGCCGCCAAGGCCACACGGTACTTCCACAGCGCCTTTTCGCCGGACTGCCAGCTGCGCAGCACCCAGAACGTCGCGGCGCAGGCAATGGCGATGAAGGCGACGAAGGCCGCCATACCCTGCCAGTTCTCCCCGAACAGCAGGAGGAGGAATACCAGCGAGGCCGCAAGCCCGTAACGCTTGATGCGATGCCCCGTGAAACCGAGGACGGCCGCCGGAACCAGGGCCACAAGCAGATAGACGTAGAACGCGGGATCGACATAGAAGTTCATGGTCGCGCTCCGCTCTAGGCCAGCGCCTTGCGGTCGATCTTGCCGTTGACGTTCAACGCGAACTCGTCGTGGTACACGAACTTCTTCGGAACCATGTACTCGGGCACGAGCTGCTTCAGGGCCGCCTTCAGGGCGCGCGTCGTCTCGCGATCGCCCTCGCCGCCGTCGGCCAGGCGCACATGGGCCGCCAGATGCGACACCTTGCCGTCGCGCTCGACGGGCAGCACCACGGCCTCGCCGACTTCGGGCAGGCGTACCAGGGCCTGCTCCACATCGGCCAGCTCCACCCGGAAGCCGTTCAGCTTCACTTGGAAGTCGAGCCGTCCGAGGCAGAACAGGCGCCCCTGCTCGTCAAGATAGCCCTTGTCGCCGGTCTTGTAGCAGCGTTGGCCGAGCCCCGTGCCCTCTTCCACTACCGAGAAAGCGGCCTCGGTCAGGTCGGGGCGGCCGTAATAGCCCGCCGACACCGTGTCGCCGAACAGGTAGATCTCGCCCACCTGCCCGGCCCCCAGCTCCTCGCCGGTCTCCAGATCCAGAATGCGGGCGCCCCCGCTGGAGGTAAGGTAGCCCACGGGAAGCGGGTTCACATCGGTCGCCAGAGCGCAGTCCACCACAATATCGGTCACCGCCTGGGTCTCCGTGGGCCCATAGGTGTTGTACAGCGTCGCATCCGGGAAGCGATCCAAAAGCTTCAGCGCCGTGGCGTTGCGCAGCACCTCGCCGCACAGGATGATGGCGTCAAGGCGCGGCAGAAGCTGGGCGTTGAAGCTGGGGTCGGCCAGGCACATCTCCGCGAACGACGGAGTGGAAATCCAAGCAGTCATGCCGCTTTCGCGCAGGGCCTCGAAGGTATCGCGCATGCTCTGCTCGTGCTCGCTCTCCAGGGAAAAGAGGGTGTAGCCGAACGGCAGCGCCCCGATGATGTCGAAGAGGCTCACGTCGAAGGTGTAGGGCACGCGGTTGAAGCTCACGCCGTCCTCGCGGGAGGGGAAGAGCCGCGAGAAGTAGTCCATGAAGGCGTCCACGCAGCGGGAGGGCATCTGAACTCCCTTGGGGCGCCCCGTGCTTCCCGAAGTGAACAGCAGGTAGAAGGGCGTCTCGTCGGCAATCCAGCGGGAGCGGTCGGCCTCGGAGGCCACCGCGCAGGCAGCCCGCACCTCGGCCTCGTCCCACACCTCGCCGGCCAAGGCCGCATCCCCCACGAAGGGGCCATCGGCCAGCGACAGCACGAGCGGTCGGTCCAGCTGGGCCAGGATATCGCTCACGCGGTCGGCGGGGTAGGCGATGTCCACGGGAGCGTAGGTGAGCCCCGCCTTCACGGCGGCTAGAAACGAGACGAGCATGAGCGGCGACTTGTGGCCGTACACCACCACGGGCTTGCCGGCGGGCGCCTTTTCGGCCAAGGCGGCGGCCAGATTGTCCGACAGGGCGCTTAGCTCGCCGAAGGTGATCGACGACCCCTCTCCCCCGCGGGAGTTGAAGAACGCGCGCCTTTCGGGGCAGCGTGCCGCCCTCTTTTCGAACGTCTCAAGAAATCTGCTCACAGTACCCTCACAACCAATCGTTCCTCTCATCTACGCGACAGCACATGCGAAAAGCCGCCTAGAAGTTCTCGTACACCGGCGCCGCCGGAGCGCCGAATCCGGAGAACACGGTGAACCACACGAGCAGGGCCAGAAGCCCCAGCACGACGACGAACCACAGAAGCGCCCCCAGCCACGTGTCGCTGAAGAACCACTCCACAAGCCTGTCCCAGAACCGCCTCACGGTCTACTCCCCCTCGCCCATATAGAACTCGTAGATGGCGCGGTTGACGTGCACCCAGCCCGTCCAGCCGAAGTGCGCCATGTCGTACAGGAAGTAGGGGTCGTACTCGTAGGGCGAGAAGTCGACGTATTCCACGCCGTACTCGTCGCAGATGGCCTTCATGCGGTCGTACCATTGGGCCCGCACGTCGGCGGTGTACACCGTCTCGTCGAACAGCTCGCCCTTAAGGGGCATCAGCACCACCAGAGGCTCGATGCCCGTCTCGCGGCACACGTCCAGAAACAGCCGGAAGTCCTCGAACTCCGTCTCCTGGTAGGGCTCGTCGGTGTAGATGCACCACTCCTTGGCGCCCTTTATCCACTCTTCGCACTTGCCCTTCTCGTACCAGCTGTTGTAAACGCCCAAATCGTTGCTGGAGGTCTGCTCGGCTCCCTCCTGTTCCATGGCCGCCAGCCAGCCGTCCCAATCGGGTTCCTCAAGCTCGCCGTGGCGCCCCTCGGGCACCGGCCGGCTCCGGTTCAGCTCGCGCTCGGGCGGGTTCCAATCGTCCTCCGTATCGGAGAGCACTTCGTCGTAGCTCTTCGTCTCGTCGATAGAGGAGTGGAACAGGTCGTTTATCGCCTCGGTGAGCGATTGCTCGCCTTTTTCGCCTTCAGGATAGACGACCGCTTCCTCGATGCCGTAATCGATCATCTTTTTCTGAATCTTGCCCTTGGTCTCATCGCTCACCGCTGGGTTCGCCATTAGCTCCCGATAAGCCTCCTCGGAAAACGAGTTCCGAAAGCATTTGGCGGGATTCTGGTAATCCATGAACCACGTGATGCCGGCAAAGAAGACCACCTTGTCGTCAGGGAACGCGTCGGCCAAAGCGCCCACCTCGATGGCGTGCCATAAATCCTGGCAGTACGGTTGGCCCAGCAAGAACGTATCCATACCGTAGTTGTTGTTGGCGAAAAAGTTCGCCGGATGCGAGGAGACCGTATCCGGGTACACCCATCGGAATTCGGAGGTCCCCATCACAACTTTGCAGTTGTCGCCCTGGGCGTTGCGCTGCTTGATGGCTGCCCGCACGAATTCCGGCGAATTCGAGCGAGCCTTGGCCGGCCAGATCTGATAAGGCGCATCGGCGATGGCCTCTTCCAACTGTGAAGTGTCGCCCGCCACGCCCGGCATTAGAGGCGCGCAGGCCAAGACCGCCGCCAAGACCATGGCCGCTAACCGCTTCAAAAATATCCTCGCTTCCCGGGAAAGTCCCCTCTCCCGTTTATACTCCTGAACATTGCAAGGGGTCGCAGGCTGCGACCCCTTGCGCTATTTTAGCAATGCCCATGCCTTTCGTCGGGAAAATGTCGCTCCGCGAGAATTTGTCCGCGAGGGTTTCATGGTTCCTCGACAGAGCCACCACGTTCACACCACAAGCCTGAAGAAACCGTCAGGCGCCCTCGCCCGATCCTCGGCTTGATGACCTCATGGCCACCACGGCGTCGAAGATGCGCTTGCAGCTTTGGTAGTCCGAGAAGCCGAACATGGCGTCGGCGCGCTCGCGGTAGAGCGGCTCTGCGGCGCAGTCGGCTTCCAGGTAGGCGATGATGGCGTCCACCGTCTCGTCCAGGCTTCGCGCCACCGGCCCGAAGCCGTCGGCGTCGTAGTCGAAGTAGCTGTCCTCGCCGTAGGTGTGGCCGCCGCTGAACACCGAGTCGTACTGGCTGTACACCACCGGCTTGCGCTGATAGCCGAAGTCGAACCCGACGCCGGAGTAGTCGGTAACCAGCAGCGCCGACTCGCTGAGCACGCGCTCGTAGTCGGCCGAGCCGTCCCCCACGCTGATGAGCTCGTTGCCGGAGAAATCGGCGGCCTGCTTCTCGAAGGCGGGGTGAACGTAGAACTCGCCCGTGTAGCCGGTGCGGCGCATGGCCTCAAGCAGCCGCTCGTCGTTGATGAGCCCGTTGTAGAACGCCCAGAAATCGGTGTCCTTGAAGTGGGGCACGTACTCGCGGGTGCTCGTGCCCGGGATGATCTTGCCGGCCAGGTGCGCCCGCCAGGTGGGCAGAAACGCCACCACCTTGCGCGGCTTCGCGTCGCCGTAGGCGTCGTAGCGCGCCATGCCCGTCAGCACCACTTCGTCCTCACCGTAGGCGTAGGCGCTCGTCAGAAGCGCTCGGCGCTCCATCTGGGTGCTCACGCAGAACCGCCGGATGTCCTTGGCCGGCTTGGCCAGCATGAAGGCCAAATCCCCGAACAGGGTGCCGTGGGTCAGGTAGACGAAGTCGTAGTTCAGAAGGTCCTTCACCAAGGGCAAGTTGGCGCCGAAGGGGTTGACCATCGACTCCTCCGAGCGCGACGAGACCACCACCGACGCCAGCAAGAACAGAAGCCGGTAGCGCGCCGTCGAGGGATCGACCACGTTGCCGTAGGCGGCCACGGCTGGGTAGTCCACGCTGGACTTCTCCAAGGCGAAGTACATCTTCGCGCCGTGGAAGCCCGATTCCCGCACCGCGTAGCGGTAGACGTTCTCGGCGTTGTCGCCGGCTTTCCACTCCTTGTCGCCGAAGATCCAGATGGGCTTCTTGAAGAGGAGCCGGTGCAGGTGGTAGCGCAGGCGCAGGCCGACGTAGGCGCGGCGGGTCTTCGCGTCCGCCTTGTCGTAGGTGGCGACCTCCTTCAAACGGCGCAGCTCCGAGACGACGGCCATGCGGACCGTGGCCCGGTAGGTGCGCAGCTGCTTGCCGATGTGCTTCACCATGACGTCGCCGAAGCGGTGGTAGTCATGCTTCATCGATTGGCTGAACAGGGCGAAGTGGCCGTAGTGGGGCGTGAGCGCCAGCGTGCGGCCGCCCTCGCCGATCTGCGCGCAGAAAGAGTAGGCGCATCCGGGCTTCAAGGGCACATCCACCGTGAAGCGAAGCCCCTCGAACACCACCTCGCCGGCGATGGTCTCATGGGTGGCCGTCGGGTAGTCGAACAGGCAGGCGTCGTAGCGCCGACCCGATTTCTCGTCCAGTACGAACAGCTGGAAGGGCTCGCGGAACACGGAAAGATCCGTCGTCCCCTCCAGGTGCAGCACGTCCCCGCGCTGCTCCAGGTCGTAAATGTAGCAGGGCGCCTTGGCGTTCAGGCTCGTGGCGCGCACACCCTCCAGAAGGCCCCGGTCCTTCTCCACCCACGCCATGCGGCTGAAGACGTCCTCGCCGTACTTCATGCGGTACAGCACGAGCTTCTTCTCGCGGGCGAGCCAGGAGGGCTTGGCCAGCACGTCCAGGGAGATATCGACCAGCAGCTCCTCCACCTCGGCCCTCCACAGGGCGCGCTCCTCCTCGGTAAGGGGCTCGGCCGTAGCGCCGAAGATCTGCCAGTTCACAATGTAGAGCGCCGTCGCCTGAATGAACGGCAGGATCTCGCCGTAGGCCTCGCGCGAGGCCGCGAACAGGCGCCGGCACACCTCCAGGTTCTGGCGATGCTTCTTAAAGGTGATCACCTGGCTGAGCGACGAGCCGTCGGAGCGCTTGCGGTAGCGGTAGCGGCAGAGGGGCGCCACGCCGTAGCAGCACTTCCCCAGAAGAACCTTGGCCACGAACAGCGTGTCCTCCGACGTGGCCAGACCCTCGTCGAAGCGCGTGTTGCCGATGGCCTTTCGCAGGAAGAAGCAGTTGCCGATGGTGCTCTGGATGTCGGCCGGCTGCATGCCCAGGTAGACGAGCGCGTCCTTGTCGTCGCTGCGCGTGAAGCGGTAGTCCAGCGGATGGTCGCTGCTCTGGCCCTCGAACAGCTCCAGCTTGCCGCACAGAACGTCCACCCCATGGCCCCCCTCGTCGAAGAAGGCCACGGCGTGGGCGAAGGAGTCGGCCGTCCAGGCGTCGTCGCTGTCCAGGCAGGTGACGATGCGGCCCAAGGCGTGATCGAGCCCGACGTTGCGGGCCCGGGAGACGCCGGCGTTCTCCTGCTGCACGAACACCACGTGTCCCGGGTGCTTGTCCGCGAAGGCGCGGCAGATGCCCGCGCTGCCGTCCGTGCTGCCGTCGTCGACGAGCACCACCTGGATGCGGTCCATGCCCAGCGTCTGGGCCTCCACCGAGGCAAGCGTCTCGCCCAGGTACTCCTCGGCGTTGTACACAGGGATGACGACGGTAATATCGAAGTTCGGCACGGTGCTCCTCCGGTCGGGGACAAAACCAGCCCCGCGGCGGCCGGCGGGCGGGGCGTTTCCAAATTCAACCTCGCATCTTACCACAGGGCCGCGGCGGCGCATTTTGTTCATCTGCCGTAAGATAGAAAATACGGCGGGACGCGCCGCGGTTCTCGTTTATCATGAAGGACGTCAATCCGGTCGGCGGCGACGCCGGCCCGAAAAGGAGTCCCTTTATGCGCATTACCATCTTCGGCGCGGGCAACCTCGGCCTTGCCAGCTGCGCCGTGCTGGCCCAGGACAACGACGTCACGCTGTTCACGGCCAAGCCCCACAAAAACCGCGAGGCCCTCGATTTCACCTACGAGGGGAAACCGGGGCACTCGGCGCCCTTCGCCGTGACCGACGACATCGCCGCCGCCTGCCAGGCCGACATGATCCTGTGCACCTACCCCGCCTTCCTGCGCCAGCAGTTCGTGGCCGACATCGAACCCTACGTGCAGGCCGGCACCTCCTTGGGCTTCATGCCCGGCTACGGCGGCATCGAGTACTTCTGCCAGGACCTCATCGCCCGCGGGGTCACCGTCTTCGGCCTGCAGCGGGTGCCCTACGTGTCCCGGTCCAGCTGGAGCGACCGCACCGCCGGCATCCTCTCGGCGAAGACCACCCTCTACGTGGCCGCCCTGCCGAAAGACCGCACCGCCGACGTGGCGCGCACCATCGAAGGCCTCTTCCACATTCCCACCGTGCCCCTCAAGGAGTTCCTGGCGGTGACGCTCGTGCCCTCCAACCCGCTTCTGCACACCTCCGGCGCCTACGGCGTCTTCAAGGACTACCGCCCCGGCGACACCTATCCCGAGCAGCTCATGTTCTACGAGCAGTGGAACGACGACACCTCGCGCTTCCTTCTCGCCTACGACGACGAGCTGCAGGCCATCTGCCGCGCCCTGGCGCCCCTCGACCTTTCCGAGGTGGTCTCGCTGCGCGAGTACTACGAGTCGCCCACGCCCGAGGCCATGACGGCGAAGCTGAAGAGCATCCGCGCCTTCGAGGCCGTTAAGGTGCCGCTCTCCCCCACCGACGAGGGCACCTTCGTGCCCAACTGGAACGATCGCATGTTCACCGAGGACTATCCCTTCGGCGTGGCCATCATCAAGGACATCGCCTCCATGGCGGGCGTGCCCACGCCGACCATCGACACGCTGCTCGACTTCTACCGCGAACAGACGGGCATCGCCTACATAGATGCCGATGGCACTGCCCTGAAGGACGCGTCCGCCAGCGCCATGCCCCGCACCTTCGGCCTTACCACCAAAGAGGCCTTCGTCAAGTTCTACCAATCGTAAAGGAGATCCGTTTCATGGCCTACTATGTCGACAAGCACATCAAGAATACCCAGCGCGTCTTCCCCGAGCAGGGGCGCTACGACTTCCTCCGCTACGACATGAACGAGAACCCCGAGGGGCTTCCCGCGTGGTTCGTGGAAGAGGTGAAGAAGTCCATCACGCCGGAATACCTCGCCATCTACCCCGAACCCGACCGCTTCCTCACCAAGTACGCCGACTACGTGGGCGTCCCCCGCGACTGCGTCACCTGCACCAACGGCACCGATCAGGCCATCCGCTACCTGCTGCAGACCTTCTGCGCCCAGGGCCACGACGTCGTCACCGTCACCCCCTCCTTCGAGATGTACTGGGTGAACTGCAACATCTTGGGCCTTAACCACGTGCCCGTGGCCTACAACGACGACCTCTCCTTCAACATGCAGAACCTCATCGACGCCATCACCCCCAACACCGACGTGGTGGTGCTGCTGAACCCCAACAACCCCGTGGGCGACGCCTTCTCCCGCGAGGACGTCGTCGCCGCCGTCGAGGCGGCCCGGGCCAACGACGCCGTGGTCATCATCGACGAGGCCTACCACTACTTCTGCCCGAGCACCTTCATCGACCTCACCCAGACCTACGACAACGTCATCGTCATGCGCACCTTCTCGAAGCTGTTCTCGCTGGCGGCGTGCCGTTTGGGCGTGATCGTATCGAACCCCCAGATCATCCACTACGTGAACAACACGCGGCTCACCTTCGACGTGAACGCCCTGGCGCTGCTGTTCGGCGAGAAGATCCTCGACCACCCCGAGCTCATCGACGATCTGGTGGCCGCCGAGCGCGAGGGCCGCTTCTGGACCATCGAGACCCTGCAGAAGCGTGGCTGGGAGGCCCGCCCCTCCGAGGGCAACTTCATCTTCGTGCGCACGCACCGGCCCGCCAGCGAGGTGGCCGCTGACCTGGAGGCCCGGGGCATCCTCGTGAAGTCCTGGGGCTCGGGCATGTTGAAGGACTACCTGCGCGTCTCCACCGGGTCGAAGGCCGCCATGGAAAAGCTCGTCGACGCCCTGGGCGCCGTGGACGCCGCCTAAGACCCCATCACCCAAAAGCGAGGATTCCCTGTGAAAAAAGTCATCACCTACGGCACCTTCGATCTGCTGCACCGGGGACACGTTAACCTGCTGCGGCGCGCCAAGGAGCTCGGCGACTACCTCATCGTGGGCGTCACCTCCAGCGACTTCGACAAGAATCGGGGGAAGATCAACGTCAAGCAGTCGCTCATGGACCGCATCGAGGCCGTGAAGGCCCTCGGCATCGCCGACGAGGTCATCCCCGAGGAGTACTACGGCCAGAAGATAGACGACATCCGCAACTACGACGTGGACATCTTCGCCATCGGCTCGGACTGGCGCGGGCACTTCGACTACCTGAACGAGTACTGCGAAGTGGTCTACCTCGACCGCACCGAGGGCATCTCCTCCACCCAGCTGCGCGAGGACCGCAACCACATCTCCCTCGGCATCGTGGGCGCCTCCCGCGACATCGCGAAGTTCATCGACGAGAGCAAGTACGTGAGCGGCGTGGACGTTATCGCCGTGTTCCCCGACGGGGACGACTTCGACCTGGCCGGCCGCGTCCCCACCGCCGCCTCCCTGGAGGACCTGCTCGAGAAAAGCGACGCCGTGTATGTGGCCAACGCCCCCGCCCGGCGCTACCAGACCGCCCACGCCGCCCTTAAGGCGGGCAAGCACGTGCTGAGCGAGTCGCCGGTAGCCCTTACCGCAGAAGAGGTCCGCTCGCTGTTCGAGCTCGCCCGCAAAAGCGACCTCGTCTTCCACGAGGCCATCAAGACCGCCTACTCCCTGGCCTTCTCGCGGCTGACGCTGCTCGTGAAAAGCGGCATGATCGGCACGCCTGTCTCGGTGCGCGCTACCTGCACAAGCCAGTCGTTCAAGAGCCCGGCGGGCAGCCTCATCGGCTGGGGTCCCATCGCCAGCCTGCCCGTCTTCGAGATCCTGGGCACCGATTACCAGAGCGTCAGCGCCGCGTCGCTCACCAGCCGCGAGGACGGCACCGACGTGTACACCAAGGTGGACTTCGTCTACGAGGGCGCCTGCGCCACCTTCGAGGTGGGCAGCGGCGTGAAGTCCGAGGGCGAGCTGGTCGTCGCCGGCACCAAGGGCTACGTGTACGTGCCCGCCCCCTGGTGGAAAACGGACTACTACGAAGTACGCTTCGAGGATCTGTCCCGCAACAAGCGCTATTTCTACCAGCTGAACGGCGAGGGCATCCGCGACGAGATATCGGTGTTCGCGAAGACCATCCAGGACGGCAAGAAGCCCAACCTGGACATCACCGAGGCCCAAACCGTGGCGCTCAGCGGCCTTATCGAGGCCTACCGCGACGGTTCCATGACCGTGCACAGCCTGGGCCTCGAGGCCGAGGGCTGCGGCATCAGCTTCTTCCAGAACTAGACAAACCAGAAGGGATCGAAGGGAAACCATGAGCACCGTCCTCACGACGCCCGAAGAGGTGGCCGCCTACTTCGCCGAGTCCGACAACACGCTTTATGGCTGCGCGCCCGCCATGGCGTCCTCGCGCATCGAATTCGCCGAGGGGGCCCGGGGCAACATCCTGTTCTGCGGTGAGGGCGTCTCCCTCGCCGGCACGCGCATCACCTTCAACGGGTCGAACGCCGTGGTGTTCATCGAGGGCCCGAACAAGAACCTGCGCCTGTCGGTCACGGTGTGGAGCGCCTCGGTGTTCGCCATCGGCGCGAGTACCTTCACCAACGGGGCCTTCAACGCCATCGCCTCGGAGCGGCGCTCCATCGTGCTGGGAAAGCGCGGGCTCTTCTCCTTCGGGCTGTGGGCCCGCACGGCCGACCCGCATTTGGTGTACTCTACCCAGACGAAGAAGCGCCTGAACCCCAGCCGCGACGTGCTGGTGGGCGATCATGTGTGGCTCGGTCAGGACGCCATGCTGCTGAAGGGCACCACCGTAGGCTCGGGCAGCATCATCGGCGCTAAGGCCGTGGTGGCGGGCAAGAAGGTGCCCTCGAACACCAGCTGGGCCGGCAACCCCGCGCGCCAGGTGGCCGAGGGCGTCCTGTTCGACGGCGCCTCGGTGCACAACTACGCCGAGGCCGACACCGAGAAATCCCAAACCTACGGAAGCGACCAGTGGACCTACCAGGGCCCCGCCGGCGCCGCAGCCAGCGGTCTGGCCAAGCTGGGAGACGAGCTGTACGCCCTGGGCACCGACGCCCAGGCGAAATACGAGCTTCTGGCCCGCGCCTACGCCGACGGGCAGAAGAACCGCTTCGCCTTCAGCGGCACGGCAGCTCCCGCCAAGCCGGCCCAGAAGGCGAGCCTCGCCGCGAAGGTCAAGCGCGCCCTAAAGGGCGGCCGCTAGGCGCTAGGCCCACCGGCTACGCTAAAACCACCTGCTCGCCGCGGCGCCGAAGACGGCAACGTCCTACAGAATGCCCGCCTCGATGGCGTTCGTCATGAGGGCGGCCATCTGCGAGCGGGTCACGTACTGCCCCGGGGCCAGGCTGCGCGTGCCGTCGCCGTTGTCCACGCCGTTCAGAATGCCCTCGTCCACGGCCCATATAAGGGCCGCACGCGCCCAATCGCTCGCCTGGGCAGTGCCCTTCAGCCCGTTGAACTTCGTCGGATCGGCCACGTCCACATCCGCATGGGATGCGTTGGCGAGGATGCAGGCCGCCTGCTCGCGGGTAAGGCGATGACCCACCCCAAAATCGCTGGCGCTGTATCCGTTCATGGCGCCGGTCGCCACGGCCCAGTTCACGCCGCCGGCGTACCACTGACCCTGATCCACATCGCCCTGGGGCGCCGCCGGCGCCGACGCGTCATCGCCCAGGTAGTTGTACAGCATGCAGGCTGCCTGCTCGCGGGTGACCGTCGCCTCCACGCCGAAGGCCCCGCTGCCGTCGGCGTATCCGTTGACAATGCCCTTCAAGGCGGCGTAGCCGACACTCTCGCAGGACCAATGGTTGCGGGGCATGTCGGTGAACCGCCATGCCTTCAGGTAGCACAGCGCGCCCTTGGCGTTCAGGGCCCCGTGGCTGCCGCTCGTCTCGCTGCGGTCGTTCACGCTATCGGAAATGGGCGTCGCCGACGCGTACACCGCGTCGCGCGCGTCGCCTACCGATGCTTCTGGGAAGGCAGTGAACAGCAGCATGAAGGCCCCGGACACGAGCGGCGCCGAGAACGACGTGCCGCTCATCGTGCCGTAGGCGTTGGAAGACCCCGGCCGCGTCGTCAGCATGGAGACGCCCGGCGCACTGATGTCCTTGTAGGGGTTGTAGTCCGACCACGAGGCGTTCGCGCCGTCAGCGGTCAGGGCCGTCACGGCCACGCACTCGGGCCAGTCCGCCGGGTACAAGGGGTCGGTTCGGGGACGACCAGCCTTGTCGCCGTTGCCCCCGGCACATATCGTGACGACACCGAAGTCGTCGCGCATAAGAGCGATGCACCCTCGCAATATGCCGTCGGCCACAGCCTCCGCCTTGTAGGTGCCAAGACTCAGGTTCACCACCCGCAGATCCGTCAGCCGGCCGGAAGCCTTCTCCCGCATCAGGTGCATGAACGCCTGGTAGATGAATTTGGTGGAGCTTTGGCCCTCGTTGTTGAAGACGCGTACCGGAAGCACCTGGCCGTTGAACGAAGCGCCAGCGATGCCCCTGCCGTTATTGGCCACGCCGGACACCACACCGGCTACACTCGTGCCATGTCCGGAGTTCACCGTGTAGTTCGCAGTGTCGAAATCCATGGGTCCGTCATCGGTGGCATCCCATGCCTCGTCGCGCAGCACATTAGCGCGCAGGTCCTCGTGGTCGGAATAGACGGCCGAGTCCATAACGGCGACAGTGACCGCGCCATCGGTGGTGACGAACTCCCAGGCCTCGGGGAAGGCGCTCGCGTACAGCCAGTACTGGTTGCGTGATGCCGTAGGGGACGAGATGGCCGCATAGGGGTCGTTGGCCCGCAGCGGCAGGGCCGCCAGTACGGCAACCTCCCCCTCGTCCAAACCCGCCGAAAGCAAATCCGGCTGAGAGATGTCGTCAATGGCGTAGTACACGTAGTTCGGCTGGGCACAGGCCACGCCGGGAAGCTCGCCCGCCATCCGGGCGGCCTCCTCGTCGCTCATCCCCGCGGGGGCGTTGGCCGCGAAGACCGCACCGCCCGCCTCGTCGGAAAGCTGCTCGGTAACCTGCAGCCCGGCATCCTCCAGCGCCTCGCGCACCTCGGCCGCCTCGACCCCCGTCTCTCCCCCGCCGTCGGCGGCAAGGGCGGCAACCGATGAGGTGCCCTCCGCGATAACCAGAATGCCGTCCGTGTCCGCCGCCGGCGCATCGGCGGTCGGCTGCGCGGCCTCCTCGGCCAGGGCGGTGCCCGGCACGGCGAGCAGGCTCGCGGCCAGAAGGGCCGCCAGCAGAGCGGATATCGGTCGTCTCAGTTCTTTGTTCATGTCATTCCCCAATAGTCGCATGGGCGCTCAACTTGTTTGTGATACTTTTAACATACTGCCCGCCTGCTCACAAGAGAGATTTGAAAGGATACCATGGCCGCCACCCGTCGTTCGCCCAAGATCGTCTGGCCGGCGCTTATCTGCGCCCTCTTCGTCGCCCTGGCGAACGTCGCCGGCTACGTGTGCTCCCACGCCGTGCCCGATGACGGCTATGCCCTGCACTGGCCGAGCGCCCCCGCCCTCGTCGCCGTCGTGGCAGCGCTGTGGGCCATAGGCTACCTGCTGCTGCGCACCCTCTTCCGCTGGCTCGACCGAGGAAGCCGGCGCGGTTGGCGCACCGTGGCGGAGAACGGCTTCTTCGGCCGCCATTGCCTGCTCGTCTCCGCGGCCGTCATCGCCCTGTGCTGGCTCCCCTACCTCATCATTTACTTCCCCGGCACGCTCACCTGGGACGGCGCGCGCTCCATGAACCAGTTCATCACCGACGCCCCGCTGGAGAACCACCACCCCGTCCTCATGAACCTGCTCTACGCCGGCCTCATGACGCTCGGCCGCACGCTCTACTCCGACAACCTGGGGCTCCTCCTCATCGTGCTGCTCCAGTACGCCGCCTGCGTCGCCGCCTTCTCCCTTTCCGTGCGCCAGCTCGTCTCCATGAAGGCGCCGCGCTGGCTCGTCATCGCCTCCCTGACCTTCTTCGCGCTGTACCCCGGCTGGGGGCTCTTCGCCCAAACGGCCATCAAGGACACGCTGTTCTTCGCCGTGTTCTGCCTGTTCGCGCTCTCGCTTTTGCGCCTCATGGCCTCGGCGCGACCGGCGCCCTCCGCGTGGGCCTGGGCGGCCGCCGCCGGCCTCGCTCTGTGCTTCACGCGTAACAACGGCGTCTACATTGTGCTGCCCTCCCTGCTGGCCCTCGCCGCGCTCTTCGGCCTCGGCCGCGCCTTTCCCCGCCGCGCCGGGCGACGCCGTGCGCGCACGGCCCTGGGCGTCGCCGTCGCCTGCGCCGCCGCCTACCTGCTCGCCATGAACGTGGCATGGCCGGCCCTCGGCGTGAACACCAAGGAGAACAAGGAGATGCTGTCGGTCCCCTTCCAGCAAACGGCCCGCGTGCTGCTGGAGCACCCCGGCGACGTGACCGACGCCGAGCGCGACGCCATCGCCGCCGTGCTGCCCTACGACGAGCTGGCCGACCTCTACCTCCCCGATCTGGCCGACCCGGTGAAAGAATCCCTCAAGGACGAGTCCGGCAACTTGGAAGGCGAGGCCCGCGACGCCTATTTCCGCGCGTGGCTCTCCATGGGGCTGCGCCACCCGGCCACCTATCTGAGGGCCACCCTGGCCAACACCTACGCCTACTTCTACCCCTGGGCCATCGTGGGACCCGATGTCGACCGACCGCTGTGGTACGTCTGGATGCAGGGCGAGCCCATCAACAAGACCTTCAAGGTGCACAACCTCACGCCCGACGAGCTGCGCCGTCCCGTCACGAAATTCTTCGATGCCCAGCTTAGCATCCCCGTGCTGTCGGCCATCTACTCGCCCGCGCTGTACGTGTGGGCCTTCCTCATCCTTGTCGCCTACGCCGCCCATCGAGGCAACCGCCGCGCCCTGGTGCTGGCGGTGCCCTTGGCCATGCTGCTTCTCACCGTGCTCGCCGGTCCCCTGAACGGCCAGCTGCGCTACGCGCTGCCCATCGCCTGCGCCCTGCCGCTTCTTGCCGGATGCCTTTTGGCACCGCCTCCCTCCCCTCGCGGAAAGGATCTCCCATGTACCACCGCTTCGTCTTGCTAGCCAACCCCACCGATGGCTCTGCCTCCCTCTCGTGGCGCGCGAAATGCGCCTTGGAGAATCTAGGGCACACGGTCTTCTGGTTCGACTCGCAACGTCATCCGTTCCTTTTCAGCAAAGACAGAGAAGCGATAGACATCACCCCACTAGCAAGATTCCTCGAGCGGCAACAGCCCGACGGCCTCATCGTCGCCGACGGGGTTCTTCTTACCGAAGCGCAGCGCAACGAGGCGATGAGCCTTGCCTCCTCCATGATCGTCATGACCTTGGACGAGCTCTGCGACCGCCCGCTTATCGACGACACCTATCTAGCCACCCCCCTTGCGAACACCATAGCCTATCCTCCGCGCCTCATCTGCCTCCAGGATGCCACTCCAAAGCGCATTGAAGCGCTGCGCACGCTCGCCCCCACCGCCAAGGAGCTGAAGCTGCCCATCCGCTGCACGGGCGAAGGATGGCCCAAAGAATGGCAAACCGACAAAAGCCTGTGGAACGGCTTTGTTTACACCTCCCGCTCGGCCGTGGCCCAAGTGCACTTCACCGGCGAGGGGCCGGCGCCCCAAGAGAACCTGTCGCTGCTCACCGAAGCCGATGGGGCGCCCGTCATCCTTTGGGATGAGACCAGCGAGAACGGCGCCCCCGCAGCCGAAAGGGCACTCAAAGACCTCGTCGCCGAGGGACTGCCCCTTCAATCCCGCCGCCTCGCCGCCTGGCGCGACAGCGGAGCGGATTTCCCCATGCTGGAAACAGCTATCTCAAGCGCTATCGATCGTTTGGAGAAGCCCGAGCCCGGTCGCTCCGGGCTTTCCGGCACCGGGAGCCCCCGCACTATCATATCTATCCTGGGATATTTCGGCATGGGCAACTACGGCGACGAGCTCATCCTCGCCACCTTGGACGAGCGCATCCGCGCCGACGTTGAGGGATCATCCGTCGTCGCCGTCAGCGAGAACCCGCAGCACACCCTCGTCGAGCGCGGCATTTATGCCATTACGCTGAAGGACATCATCGCGGTGGACCGCGCGCTCGCCTATTCAAGCGCGGCCCTCGTCGTGGCGGGCCTTCTGTTCGACCAGGGCATCCGTTGGACGGCGGGCAAGGCGGAGACCTTCACCTCGGCCCGCGTGTCGGACATTCCGGGCATCGTGGCCTACGCCTCCCTGGCGGCGGCAAACGATACCCCCGTCGTCTTCCACGGCATCGGTGCCGGCCCCCTGGAGGTGCTGGACGGCCGGCAGCTGGTGAAACTCATGGGCCGTCAGGGAGCGCTGTTCACCCCGCGCGACCGCGAGACCGGCGACCTCATCCGCTCCTGCGGCGTCCCCGCCAGCCAGGTGATCGAAGGCGCCGATACCATCTTCCTCACGGCAGACGAGACCGCAGAGCCGCCCCAGCCGGCCGCAACCTCCGACGCCCCGCAGCTCCCCGTCGCCATTTCCCTGCGCGAGTACGAGAACACCCCGGCCGACTTCCCCGCGCGCATGGCCCACGCCCTGGACATCGTGGCCGAGGCGCACCCCGACGCGCGCTTCGCCTTCTGCATCCTTGACCCCGGCGACCGCGCCCTTGCCGAGAAGGTGATCGCCGTCGCAACTTGCAAGCAGCAATGCTCCATTCAGGATTACGGCAACGACCTCTCGGCCCTCACCGCCTTTCTGAAGGGCGCCCGCGCGGGCTTCTCCATGCGTTACCACAGTGCCTTGGTGATGAGCGCCGCCGGCATCCCTTGCGTCGGCATGGACTATCTTCCGAAGGTGGCGGCGCTTTACGAAGATCTGGGCATCGCCGATCTGCTGGTGCCCCCGACGGCCACTGCCGAGCAATGTGCGACGGCCCTGCGCTCGGCTCTGGAGAATGCCGACGCCTAGCACGCAACGCTGTGCGCCCACATCGCACCCCTGCAGGCCGCCAGCCATCGCGCTTTCGATTTCCTGCTGGAACGCATCGAGAACACCCGTCCCGCAAAGAGCGGGGCCATTCCCGCCGAGTTCTTCCTCAACAGCCGCCCGTTCTCCCACCGTCGTACGGCGAACCTAGAGAAATCCCTCGCCGAAACCAAAGCCGAGCGCGACGCCCTGAAGGCCGAATGCGCCCAGAAAGACAAGGAACTCGCCGCCCTGAAAAAGCAGTTGAAAGAAGCATCGAAGCCCTCCAAACGCGCCCCGCGCTCGGTCCTGAGGGCCGTCAAGAGAAGGCTAGCAGGAAAGTAGACCAGATGGCAGCTCATCCGAAACGGCGCCGCTCATGAATTACCGGCGCATTGCTAAAACGACAATCCTCATCTTCGTTCTCTGGCTCCCCTGGATCATCTCGTTGTACCCCGGGGCCATGCTCTGGGACACTTACTACCAGATTTGGCAGTGCTACCCCGAAGGCCATCCCATCTACCTGATCCCCTGGGATCCGACGGAGAGTTTTGTTGACAACTACTTTTCCGACCACCATCCCATCTTCGATACGCTCATCTTCGGCGCCTTCGCCCGAGCCAGTGACGCCCTGTTCGGCTCCTGGAACCAGGGTGTGTTCGCTTACATCCTCCTGCAGGCCCTCGGCACGGCGGCAAGCTTCGCAGCGGCCATAGAGTACCTGCGCCGCCAAGGCTGTCCGCGGCCCTTGTGTCTGAGCTGCGCTTTGTTCTTCGCGCTTATGCCCTTCTACGCCTGTTACACGGGCGCCATGATCAAGGACTCCCTGTTCTCCTGGCTGTATGTCCCGTGGTTTCTCATTGTCGTTGAAATCGCCCGCACCCGAGCGTCGTGCCTCGAGAATAACAGGGCATTCGCCTGGTTTCTAGCTCTCAGCCTGCTGCTCTGTCTCACGAAGAAGACCGGCGTCTACGTCGTCCTCTTCACTTTGGCCATCCTCGCCATCGCGACGGTACGGAATTACCGAAAAGAAAAAGTCGAAAACAAGCCGGCCACTATTCATCGGTCCTCGCACTGTACGACCCTGACAAGACTCTGCACTTGCGGAGCCGCCAGCCTTGTTCTCATGTGGGGCATCCTCCCTTACATCATCTTTCCTGTGCTCGACGTGGTTCCCGGCGGCAAGCAGGAAGCCCTAGGCCCCCTCTTCCAGCAGACGGCTCGCTATGTGATCGACTACGGTGACGAAGTCACGCCCGACGAGCGCGAGGCCATCGACGCGGTGCTCGGCTACGACGACCTGGCCGAGCGCTACGTCGCCATTTGGGCCGATCCGGTCAAGTTCGGCTTCAACACGGAAAGCAGCTCACAAGATCTGGCGAACTATCTTCGAACCTGGGTGAGGCAGGGATTGAAACACCCCGATGCCTATTTTAAGGCAACATGGGCCACAGCAGCACCCTACCTGGCTCCAGGCGGCACCATCGGGATTCACCGCGACACAGGGGATGTCGAACACGACGGATCGCCGCTCATCTGGCGCCCGTCCGCGCTGAACGGCTATCACGATTTCATGATGAACCTCTACGACGCACTGGCCGGCGCGCCCGTACTGCGCATCCTCTTCCAGACCTGCCTCTATTCGTTCTACGTCCCGCTCATCGGGTTCATCGTAGGCCTGAAACGACGCTCTCTCATCACCGTTAGTTACGGAGCTGTGGCGATCTCGCTTATAGCCTGCCTCATAACCCCCATGTTCCATGCCCGATACGCCCTGCCACTCATCTACACAGCTCCGCTTCTACTATGCTTCCTCTTCTGTCCGAAGCTGAACAAAGCAGCGGTCAAGCGTACGGAACGTCCGCAATCAAAGAGCGCAAAACGCGCCGAGGGTCACCTGCATAGCGATCCTCGGCAAATAAGGTCATAAAAACTATTCGGATAACGTACAATCTCTTGCGCACTTTCACAGCAGCATAGCCTAGATACCAAAAGACACGGCCCCGGCCTTCGGTATGATTGAGTTGCTTAGATTCGATCATATTAGGAGGCGGAGCCATGTCCGATCCCATCGTAACATTCGACGAGGAAGCAGTGCGCGGCGAGCTCAGGGAGCTCGTCAGAAGAACGGTCGAGGACACCCTGAACGCGCTTCTCGAGGAGGAGGCCGACGACCTCATAGGCGCCGACCGCTACGAGCGGACGGCGGGGCGCGAGGCGTACCGCGCGGGCCACTACGAGCGCGGCCTCACGACCACCTCGGGCCAGGTGACCCTCAGGATGCCCAAGCTCAAGGGCATGCGGTTCGCCACCGCCATCATCGAGCGCTACAGACGCCGCGAGACCAGCGCGGAGGAGGCCATGATCGAGATGTACCTGGCCGGCGTGTCCACCAGGCGCATCGAGGACGTCTCCGAGATCCTGTGGGGCGCGAGCGTGTCGGCGGCCACCGTGTCGAGCTTGAACGAGAAAGCGTTCGAGGCCGTCGAGGAATGGAGGAGCAGGCCGTTGGCCCGCGAGTACCCCTACGTCTTCGTCGACGGCATCTACCTCAAGAGAAGCTGGGGCGGCTCCTTCGAGAACGTGGCCGTGATGGTGGCCATCGGCGTCAACGACGACGGCTACCGAGAGGTGATCGGGGCGGCGGAGGGCTTCACCGAGTCGGCCGAGTGCTGGCGGGAGTTCCTGTCCTGGCTCAAGGGCCGCGGCCTGACGGGCGTGCGCATGTTCACCGGCGACAAGGCCGCCGCCATGACCGGCGCCATCGCCGAGGTGTTCCCGGACGCCGCCTACCAGCGCTGCACGGTGCACTTCTACCGCAACGTGCTCTCGAAGGTCCCCAAGTCCAAGCGCGCCGAGGTGGCCGCGATGCTCAAGGCCATTCATGCCCAGGAGTCGCTGGAGGCCAGCTCGGAGAAGGCCGGCGACGTCGCCGCCAAATTGGACGGCATGAGGCTGGCGGCGGCCGCCAAGTGCGTCCGCGACGGCGTCGCGGAGACGCTGACCTACACGCGCTTCCCCATGCGGCACTGGCGGCGCATCCGCACCAACAACGCCATAGAGCGGCTGAACCGCGAGATCCGCCGCCGCACGCGGGTGGTGGGCACGTTCCCCGACGGCAATAGCGCGCTCATGCTGGTGACGGCCAGGCTCAAGTACGTGGCCGACAGCGAGTGGGGATCGAGGCGGTATCTGGACGTGTCGCTGCTGGACGAGTGACCATGCCGACGGCCGGCAGCCGCCTGCTGGAATTTGCGCAAGAGTCTGGACAGTACCGTTCAGAGTATCCTCGACCATTCTCCTGACGAACCCCTTTAACTCGCCGCACACGGCCTCTTCGTCGAATGCTACGATGGAATCGGCCATGATTCCGTCTCCGAGCATGATCGAACCTAGCAATTCGATCATGCTGAAGGCAAGTGCCTTGTCTTCCGCCATCGAGACTATGCTGCTATCAAAGTTCACGAGCGAATATATGTTACTGGCTATAACGATCACGAAAGAAAGCTGAGTCTTTCTCCAATACTCGCATGGTTATTGTTTGTTTTCCTCGATTCACTCAGGAGTATTGGGGCCCGATAAAACCATCTTGCTTGGATCCATCGGAATCGAACCTTCTAATCCTTGGATTATCTCTATGGCTTCAGATATAGCAAGATCCTGATCGTTCGGTGGTTCAATGCGCAAAATCGATTGAAGTAAGCTTTCGTAAACCGAATCAACCATCAGCTCAAAAGAGCGATAAGCCTCTTCCTTATACTCGACTAGAGGATCCCTGTGACCCAAGCTTCGCAAACTAATTCCCTTTTTTGTATAGTCCATATCTGATAAATGGTCTACCCAATGCAAATCTAATAAGTTTAGCATCATGCTATCGCATATACACCTGAATTGATCCACCCCGAAAGCATCAACTTTTTTCTTGACTATCTCTAGCATTCTATCCAATATCGCATCGGCAAGAACATTTACATCCTCCCCATGATCAACAGCCCGCATCGACCACGATCCATCGCCCGTAACCGATTCATACCAGTGATCCAATGATTCCATATCCCAATCATCGCTGGCCAAGCTCTGCTGACATCTAGCATAAACATTTTGCCTGACGACATCAGTCGCTATTTCA
The DNA here is from genome assembly GCF_000478885.1 of Adlercreutzia equolifaciens DSM 19450. NCBI lineage: Bacteria > Bacillati > Actinomycetota > Coriobacteriia > Eggerthellales > Eggerthellaceae > Adlercreutzia > Adlercreutzia equolifaciens. The sequence goes on along the minus strand of NC_022567.1, from coordinate 907,312 downwards.
TCAATTATGTCAAGGATATGCTTTCCGTCTAACACAGCATTTCTTTCGGAATAAACAGCTTTACGTTGCAAATCCATAACATCATCGTACTCTAGAACACTCTTCCGGGTCGAAAAATGCATGGACTCGACTTGCCGTTGGGCCAAATCTATAACCTTAGAAACCAACTCATCCTGAAGAGGTTGATCTTCTGGAATGCTATTCTTATCCATTAAATTGGCCACAGCCTCAAGGCGATCCCCTCCAAATCTTTTTATAAGCGGATCGTCCAGAGAGAGAAAAAACTGTGAAACGCCAGGATCGCCCTGCCGTCCAGCACGACCACGAAGTTGGTTATCTATTCGTCGTGATTCATGGCGTTGAGTACCAATTACGCACAAGCCACCGCACTGCCTTACCGCATAACCCTCACGCTCAATAATATAGTCGGCTTCGCTCTTTGCATGTTGTTTTTGCCAATCACTAGCCTCCTGCTCATCGATATGAAAAACACTTATTGCCTTTTCGTATAGCTGCTTATAGCTACCGCCTAAAAGAATGTCCGTCCCTCGTCCGGCCATATTCGTAGAAATAGTTACCGCCCCTCTTCTACCCGCTCCCGCAACTATCTCAGCTTCACGCTCATTGTTTTTAGCATTCAGTACCTCATGCTTAATGCCGTTCCTTTTTAACAAAAGTGATATTTGCTCTGATTCTTTAACAGATGATGTGCCTACTAGAACCGGTTGACCCTCCTCGTTCCTCCGCTTTACTTCATTCACTACAGCATTGTTTCGCGCATCAGACGTTCTGTAAATTAAATCAGGCTGATCTATTCTCGCAATTGGCTTATTCGTCGGTATCGGCACAACAGGAAGATGGTATATCTCGAGGAATTCACTGTCTTCGGTTATTGCCGTACCAGTCATGCCTGAGAGCTTTTCGTACATACGATAATAGTTCTGTAAAGTTACGGTTGCTAGAGTATGGTTTTCTGGCTGAAGCTTCACACGTTCCTTAGCTTCAATAGCTTGATGCAATCCCTCGTTATAACGGCGCCCTTCCATTACCCTTCCGGTGAATTCATCGACAATCTTAACTTCGCCGTCAACAACAACATATTGATTATCACGATTAAAGAGATACTGGGCTGTTAACGCCTGCTTTAAATGATTAGCCAATTGGCCTGTTACGTCACTGTATATATCTATGCTTAGACGCTCTTCAATTTTTTTTAGACCGAGTTCCGTCGCAAAAATAGTACGTCGTTTTTCATCTATAGAATAGTCTTCTTCCGTCAAGCCGAGCACAGCTTCCGCAAATCTCTCATATCTGCTAATGGCATCTAAACCTTGACTCGAAATAATGAGAGGTGTCCTCGCCTCGTCAATAAGTATCGAATCAACTTCATCGATTACCGCAAACGAGTGACCACGTTGAACTCGTCCATCTTTGCTCATTGCCGTGTTGTCACGAAGATAGTCGAATCCGAACTCAGAATTGGTCCCATAAGTTACAGCTGCCATATACGCAGGCTTTCTTTCATGCGAACTCATGCCGCTTTGAAGCAAACCAACTTGCATTCCTAAGAAATTGTAGATTTGCCCCATCCACTCGCTATCGCGTTTAGCGAGATAGTCATTCACTGTTACGATGTGGACATTTGAACCATCAAGTGCATTAAGAAAGCCTGCTGCAGTTGATACCAGAGTTTTTCCTTCACCAGTTTTCATTTCTGCGATACACCCATCATGAAGCGCCATGGCCCCAATCAGTTGCACATCATAATGCCTCATGCCAATCGAACGTCGGCTTGCCTCTCGTACTAGCGCGAATGCCTCAATCATAAGATTGTCAACACTCTCACCCATAGCAATACGCTCGCGCATTCTGTTTGCAATTCCACGAAGCTCTGCATCATTCTTATCGGCGTACTCTTCTTCGCAATTATTGATCATTCCAACTTTTTCACGATATTGCTTAAGTCGCTTGCCTTCACCCAGAGTAAGAAACTTTGACAATAGTTTTGACATTCACAAACCTCAGATCCAAATCGCTAATACATGAAACTCCCTCCGTGAGATTCACGGAGGGAGTTTCTATCGAAAGCCTATACGACAACCGTTCTCATCCTAAGGCTTAGGATGCAAATTGATGCACTATTGTAACTAGGCCAACAGCTTTGCGGGCTGATAATTCACAGCCATTGCGGCTGCTTCAGCACGAGTAACGTTCGACAGGGGATTAATGACTCCGCCATTACCCATCACTTCGTTAGCCACTGCCCAAGCCACGCCATCCTTTGCCCAGCCGGACACGCTAGCGCCATCCTTCTTAGAGGACAGAGTGGCATCGACATCCACACCAGCAACGGTAGAAGAATTCACTGCCTTAGCATAGTTCCACAGCATGCAGGCGAACTGCTCACGGGTAACCGTCTGGTCAGGACCGAAGTTGTCAGTACCGGCAAATCCGTTCACCACACCAGCAGCTTTTGCCCAGGCGATTGCCTTAGCGTAATATGCCTTCGGAGCAACATCGGCGAACGACTCGTATCCAGTTTGATCATTGCCAACAATAGCACCTTCATCGATACTTACAGTACCGCCAGCCATGTTATACAAGATACAAGCTGCTTGGCCGCGTGTAAGACGGTCATTGGGTCCAAACAGTTTCGTGTTGGCATAACCATTCATATAACCCAAGGTCTGGGTAGCCTTGTAAACTGGAGTAAAGTACCAAGAACCCGGAAGAACATCGACAAACTTAATGTCGGCAACGGGAGCAGTCTCATAGGTAAGCACAGTCTGGTTATCTTCAGCATCAGTAAAGACGAAGTTGTCCGCATCATCCTTGTTGGCCGCAGTGATGATTGCACGAACCTGAGAAGTGGTGCCAGCAGGAATCTTCACTACCGTATTCCACTTATCAGTATCGGCGTCATAAAGCTCCCAAGTTACAGTGGCGAGCGTATTTGCGACGCTATCATAGGCAGCGTTATCGAAATCCGCATCGCCAGTGCCCTTCTTGCCTACGTTAACCCACAAGTTTGTCGGCAGCGGCACATCCGCAGTAGAGTCAAACCACTTGTAGCCAGTAGAGGTCTCATTAACAACCAATTTATCCTCAATAGCGGCGGGATCAGAAGAAAGCTGAATGTTGCCCTCGGTAAGATTGAGCTTATTGATCGTAATAGGCAGGGTATTGACGCCGGTCATCTCATAACCAGTCGGATTGAAAGTAACCGTGTAGGTACCAGCATCAACCAGAGGCCAATTTACCTTCTTACCCTGCGCATCGGTAACAGTGGTCTGCTGACCGCCATTGCCGGATGCAACTACAGTATTATTTGCGCCCTTGACACTCCATGCAATATCAGTCGCAGCAATACCAGTACCGTCATAAGTAGCCGTCACCGCGGTGGTACTTACGTTCTTGTAAGACACGTAAAGGTTAGTATCCGCGTTAAGTGTTCCGTTAGTAACCGTAACCGTTACACTCTGATCACCAGCAGCCGCCCAAGGAGTCTCCGGCGCAACAGTTGCAGTAACGGTATAGGTACCAGCCTTATTGGAAGCCAGATCGGCGGCAGCCGAAGCACCCTCAACAGTTTCTTTCTTGGTCACAGTCACCGTAGGAGCTGCAAGCGCCGTGCTGCCGTTCCATGCGGTAATCTTGGTGGTGTCGTAGGCAGCGTCGTTATTAGCCTTGTTGATAGTCACATTTGCAAATGCAGCGTTGTTGTACTTAAAGGTTGCAAGCGCCTCAACCTTTGCAATAGCCACATTCGCAGTACCAGTGATATTCGCATCATCCTTCTTTGCGGAGGCAGCAGTGAAATTGTAGCTTCCAACATTACCCCAAATCTGGTCATTGTCCAGAGTCAGGTTCACAAGCGCAGGATTGGCAAGCTTGGTCACGTTGCCAGAAGCATCAGTCCATGTCACGGAAGTAGGAGTAGTGGGATAGGTGCCAGTAACAGCGGCGGGCACCTCCACAACAACAGAGCCGTCTGATCCGTTACCCGCAGTAAGGTCAAACGCCTTCACTTCAACGTCCGCAAGTGTAACCTTTTGGCCAGCGTAAATGCCTGTACCAGTAACCACTGCGAAGTACGTGCCCTCATTTACAACGTCAATACCAGCATCAGTAGCAGACGAACCACCCTTGAGGAATTTCACGCTGTACTGACCACTTTTAAGAAGCGTGCCGTCGTCCTTCTTGCAAACGCCAAGGTTAAGCGGAGCACCAGTGTAAACGAGGGTCTTGTCATCCGTATCCGTAGCATCGTCAGGATTTACCTCGTAAACGCTCAAATCACCAAAACTTGCAGGAGTAACGGTGAACGGAAGAGCAATCTCTCCGCCAGCGTAGTCACCGGCAGTTGCAGTAACAACTGCAAGATACTTGCCGGGATAAATCACGCTGGCAACCTGAGCACCCTTCGAGCCATCAGCATTAGCCTGATAATAGGTCAGAGTATAGCCCTCCGCCATCTGATAGGAGTTAGGCGTTGCCGGCGTAGCGGGCTTGTAATCCGGATCACCCTCGGTTCCAGTCGCAGGCGTACCAGCAGCATAGTCAGTAACGGTCGCAACATTCACAGCAGCAGCGCCCACGGGCGTCACAGCTGTCGGCACCACGTTAATGGGATCGCCAGTTGCCTCGATAGAAATTGCGCCAGTTGTCCAATCCTTATTCGCGGCGTTGGCGTCGGCCCAATAAGTAGCTGCAGTAACAGCACCACCGGTAAACGCATCGCCTGCAAGCAGCGCAGAGATGCCATCATCGCTCTCGACCTCGGCAGCATCGTCAGCAAGAGCAACGGCAGGCACCATGCCGACAGCAAGAACACCGGCAAGCGTCACGCTCGTAGCCTTAGCAACTCCTCCTTTCATAGAACCCTCGATCACGGTCTTGTTTGTGCTGGTAGTCATGTATGACTCCTTCCTCAGTTCTAGCACACTTTCCTGAAGAGAATTGCTAAGGGTCGGAAATCTTGTGGTTGTCGCATAACGCTTGTGCCTCTGTAGTTAGGCAAAAGATATGACCGAAGCAAATCTTTCACGGACGAGTTCTATACGAAGCCTCAACGTTTTGCCAGATTTTTTGACTTTTTTTCTTTTCGGTAGCTTTTTAGGCCGCGAATAGCACGGAACCTTCATTTGCAAGGCGGTACAGTGGTGCTTCCATCATGTATTGACTCCCGGATTATGTGAACATCTTGTGCAAAGCGGCTCTGCGCCGTCGTTGCCGAAAAGACCAACAGGCAAAGACCGTAAGCGCGACTAGAGAGAGGAACGAGCACCAGCCAGCAAGAGTCCACCCGATAGGTTGGGCAAACGACACAATCAGCTCTCCGTTCCTATTAGGGGGAATAGCAATTTGAAGCATTCCCTCTTTGTTGGTCGCTACGTCCACCTCATCTTGGTCGACTCCGCCTATAGCAAGGTGCGCGTAACTAAAAATCGGAAGCGCAATGGTGCCCCCTTTTGCTCCTGACGAATAATTAACTTCGAATGTTGTTCCCTTGCGAGACAATGACGCCTCGATGACATCGCCTTCCGTCTTTATTTCCGGATGAAGCGGCGGCGCGGCCGGTCCGTCGTGGTAGGGCAAGTATTCCCCCGATCCAACGCTCCATGAATCGGCTATCTCATCCATGCTTCTATAGGCTTTAGAGTTTTCCAGGAACGATGTGCCCGCAAAGCCGCCCTCCAACATGGCGAGCAAAACGAGTGCGCTTGCTGCAAGCGCTATTACGTCCTTTATGTTTCGCCTTACGCTCTTCAAAGCGCAGCACCCAGCTAGCAAAAGCAGCAAATCCGCTTCGCCGAGAAAGCGCCAAGGGAACTGGATGCGGCTCACCAGAAGCGCGAAACGACCTACCAACGAGTTCGGATCCGCCGATTCGAACGGAACAATGCAAGTGGTCAGAAGGCATAGCACCGCTCCACCTGCTAAGCACAACCACCCGACCCTTACCACCGTTCTTTCCGACTGCTTGCATAGGCCAGAGCCAAGCGCCCGAGAGCCAAGAAATAGCACCACGCAGCCGATAAGGGCGACACCCAAAGATAGGGGCATCGAATCTGCATACAAGTAGATCCCAGCATCCACCTCCTCCGCGCGAGACAGATTCATTGGAGAAAAGCACTCGAACAGCTGTGAGGGCTGCAGCGCAGCACGGGCGAATTCAAGCAACTGCTGCTCTGCGGGCACCTGTGCGCTGTTTATCGAAAGCCTCTCCATAGTATAGAAGTCTAAAAAGGGTACCCAAAAAGCTGCACTAAGCGCGAGCGTCAATGCCGCCACGATAGCCAGCCTTAGCCAAACATACCCTTCATGGTTATAGATAAGGCCGATTATGATAGCGGGGAGAAGCACTACCAGAACAAGGAACACGCTTATTATGTGGGAGTAGATAACAGCACTTAATCCTACGGCACCCCAAAGCCAAGAGTAGCCTCTTCGAAGATCGGGCTGCTTCGAGAACACCGCATACACCGCAAAGGCAATGAGCGGCAAAAAGGCAAGGGCAACGTACTCCCCAACTGCGGCTCGCACGAAAGCATCCATGAGCCGGTAGGAAGATAAGGTCCAGAGAAACGCGGAGAACACGCCAATGCGGCGCGAACGAAATATCCTCGAAAAAGAGAAGTAGGCAATCACGACGGTGGCCACGTTAATGGCAATGACGAACACGGAATAAGCCCGTGTGGCAGAAAGTCCCAGCAGAACTAGAATTGCGGGAAAGTACAGGAACAGATCGCCATACATAATGGAGACCGGATAACCGGCGCCATCGAATTGGGAGTATTGCATTCGAACCGGGAACTGCCCATCGGAAAGCGCTCCAGCGATGCCTTCGATTCGATACAGGTGGAACACCATATCTTGATGAGGGATGTAGGGAAGAAAGCTGCTGAAGTACGGAAAGCTGCTGATGAGAACAGCTACCGCAAGGGCGAGTACTACTAGACGGCTCCCCTGTACCTTCGAGACGACAAGCCGATGCCCGCTATTACTTAGCGGCGCAACTTCACGAGAATGCACGGCGACCTCCTACCCGGCAAGACTGAAAGCGCTGCACAAACGGCCCCACATCGCAGGATCGAACTGATTGACTCCGACAGTACTTCCCCCATCGACGCCGAAAAAGGCCAGCAGCAGAAAGAAGTTGTACACGAGCGTTACAACTACTGCGGCCACGAGCAGACTCTGCGCCAACGCTTTCGAGCATCCCAAATCGCGGTTTGCCTCAAGCACCATAAAGCCAATTCCCGCTGCCGTCGCGAAAAACGGACAGAAATCGACCATGTATCTTCCAAGAACACCTGCGGCAATTGAGTCGAACACAGCGATAATAAAGCCCATCGCGCAGAGAGCTGCGATAGCGAGCGACCACGGAGCGCTCTTCATAGCCCTTCGCAACGCTAAAACAGCTCCGAGCAAGAATGGCAGAGTGGCAAAAGCGCCGCCGAAGGTCTGCTCCACGATATTGACGCCCAGATAGGATGTTGCGTCATTCGCCGCGAAAAGATACGGGAAATCGAAGGCCATGTTCGCCGGTTGCAGCAGATAGAAGAAGATCCCCTGCAGCGCCAACCCGGGAGATGCCTCGCGAAACGTCATGTCGTTCGTAGTGAGGTTGTAATTGGCGCCGAAATCGAGTGGGGATCCAAATCTTGCATAATTGTAAAGCGCCAGCAGGCATCCAACGACCACGATTGGCAGAACAAAGCTGCCAGCGCGCGGAGCAAGTATCTCGCGCAAAGAGGAAGCGCTATCCGCCTTCGCCCTCCGATAGAGCCATAGAAGCGTGGGGAATGCGAAGAGAATGGATATGCCCAGCTGCGGACGGCATCCAAAAACCAGAGCCAGCGCCAGCCCGCTGAAGAAGAAGTACTTCTTTTTTAGCGACAAGCAGGCTTTCAGCAAAAACCATACGCCCCAAACAGCGAACAGCAGGCCCCACACCATGGGCAGCGAATAGGAGGTTGCCCTCAGAATCGCGTACAAAAGGCCCGAGGAGGACAGGGCGCCTATAGACACCAGGAGAAACGACCCGATGGATATGTTGCTGAAGAAGTTTTTCGCCAGCGTTCTGAGCAGCACAACAAGGCCCAATCCGTAGCCCGCAACGCCTATCAAAACTCCTATACCGGCAGGGAACGTCATGCCCGTCAGAAGATACATAGGAAGATAGAGCAGCAGGCAGGGAACTATCCCGAAATAGAGGTAGTACCTTCCCTCGTAATAGGCCACGTCCCACTTGTACTCTTCGCCGGTTTCCTGAACTGCGGCCTCACGAGCGTACAAGTCGTAGGGATTCTCTATCTCCTGCATCCACGATGGCGGGTCTATCTCCAAATTTAGGCGGCCATGGGCGATAGATTTCGCCAGCTCATAATAGCGATCCACATGGAAGCGATCGGCTGCCGGATTGTTCGGATCCGAAAACACAAACGTGCTAAAGGACTTGCCATCTTCGTGGCGCTGCCCGTTGAAGCTGTCCGTTGCCACGCCCACATATATGGGCTTCAACAGCAGAAGCGAGCACATGAGCACAACGTATACGACCATGAGTGCCGCCGTAGACATGTTGAGCAGATGCTCGTTATCTTTGACAAGCACCCGGCGCAACCCATTTTTCCTGAAGGTCAAAACGAATCCGGTAGCCAGCACGTAAAGAACTATCCTGAATGGCGAAACCACGAAGGGATAATTGGGATTGGCCACAACCTGCTTGACCTTAACCGATTCTCCATCGGCCAAACGAAACTGCAGTTTCATGCTTTTCGCCTCGCCATATGTGCTGAAATGCAAGTACTGAGTCAGAGGGGCCGACTGAGTCATGGTTGCATTCCCGAGCTCGTAGAAAGCTGAGTTGCCCTCGTCCTGCAAATACAGCGTCACCGATACGAGCGAGTGGGAAACATCCGCATCGGCTATTTCGACTCGAACATCGCCCATATCAGCTGGAACGTTTTCCAGCAGTAGCTCGTTGCTTGCAGCCGTAAGCTCCGCGGGCTCCGACAGCAAGCCCTCCCCCGTTTCGTCCAAGGTTCTCAGGTTGCCAAAATTGAAAACGACCACCTCGAGAACAGCGCAAATAAGCAAGCAGATCAGCAGCAGTCGGAAAACCGGCGCTGCCTTCCATCGAGACAGGAGCTTACTGCCTTGCGCGTGCTGTGCTTGAAAAGACTTATTCATGTCAAGCATTATACCTGAGTCGAACTGTCACCTGGGGATGTAGGGCGGTGTGCTCTCGCAGCACCAGGGTCAACGGACCCGTTCACGCTGCTTCGACAAGGCAATTCCGCTTCCCCTCTCACATTCGACTCTCTTAAGACGAAAATTGGGCGGTTCTTTACCTCCAAGTATATCTTTGACACATATTGTCCCAAAATGCCGATGCAAAGCAGCTGAATACCACCTATCAGGAGAATAATGCACACCAATGAAGGCCAGCCGGGAACAGGATCCCCGAACAGCAAGGCTCGCACCACGATGAAAAGAATGAGCACCAAGGCAACGAGAAAACAGACAATGCCAGCCCCCGAAGCCAGGAGCAATGGCGCCGAGGAGAAAGACGAGATACCTTCCAGCGCATAGCGGACCAAACCCACAAAACTCCAAGAGCTGCTGCCTCCGACGCGCTCCTCGTTTTGGTATTCGAACCATTCGGTGTTAAATCCCACCCAACTGGAGATACCCTTAAAAAAGCGGTTGTACTCCCCCATTGATAAAATAGCTTCGACGACACACCGTTTCATAACCTGATAATCGCGCGCGCCATCAACGATCTTCGTATCTGAGATGCTATTTATCACGCGATAAAATGTCCGGGCACAAACTGAGCGGATCAGGGGCTCTTTGCTCCGGTCCACACGCCTCACTCGCGCTATGTCGCAACTTGCTCCGTCTCTGCGCGTTACAGCTTCCACCAGCTTCGGCAAAAGGGTGGGCGGATCCTGCAAATCTGCGTCCATTATCGCCACCAGATCGCCCGTCGCATATTGAAGCCCAGCGTAAATCGCGGCTTCTTTTCCGAAGTTTCGGGAAAAGGAAAGGTACCGAATGTCGTTGGATTTTTCTGCAAGCTCTTTTACTATGCTCAGAGTCGCATCGGTTGAGCCATCGTCGACAAAAAGGATTTCCATGTCGTACTCCGGCAACTGCGTCTCGCAGACACCCCTAAGGGCTGCCTCGAAAGCACGCACCGTATCCTCCTCGTTGAAGCAAGGAACGATTACGGAAATCTGCACAGCTCCTCCTAGTGTCTCCAAGTCTCAGAGCGAAAGGGCAAGTTTAAGCGATGCCTATTCAACAAATGCACTATACATTATGGACGAGATCGCTTGCTTTGCGCGTCTCATATGGTAAATAACTATGCCATTGGTTCCCTAGTGTAAGTGTTGTAGTCTTGCCCGCAAGATCGGCGCCTCGGTGCTTCGATGATTCGAGAGCCTGGCAATTGAGCGCAATCACGACAAAAACGCAGGAAAGGGGCGCGGGAAAGCTTATACTTTCAAACACGAACCCCACGAGGGCCATCTTGCCGACGCCCCGTTTTCGTTTAAGGACACCGATCGCTGGAAATCATCCGCGAACATATCAGGCCGCTCATTGCCACTTCTGTGGTACTGGCGCTTTACGTCTTGATCGGCGTTACCGCACGTCTCGAGGGTAGCCTTTCGGGATTGGCGGCTAAGCCGTTTTCTGCGCTTGGCCTTTTCGCTGGCGGCTTCGTTTTGGCCTTCCTACTCTCCTCGGCCTTCCTCTGCTTCTGCAAGAACAAGGCGGTAGGGCGCGTACCATCGGGATGGCAGACCTTCGTGGACGATCACCTTGGCGCTATCGTGCCCCTGTTCATATTCATATGCTGGATTCCCCTAATCGTCGCGTACTATCCGGGTGTGGTCGGCTACGACCCGAACTACGAGATCCGCCAGTTCATGGGCTATACCACATTCACCAACCACCACCCTCCGGCCCATACGCTTCTGCTCGGCGCCTTCTACACTCCGGGCAGCGGTTCCATGTTCGCGCTCGTTTTGCTGCAGGTGCTGCTGTTCGCATGCGCCGTGGCAAGAGTTGCCGAGCTCATGCGAACGTTCGGCGTGCGGTTCGGCCTCGTAGCCGCCTTTGTGGTGTTCTGCACCGTGTTCTGCTTCTTTCCAGCGCGCGAGGTTTCCGTATACAAGGAGTCTCTTTACCTCCCCTTCTTCGTGCTCTTCACATGCGCCTTCATTGAAATCGCCTGCTTGGGCAAAAGGGGCGCCCGTACATGGATGGAGCTCGCCCTGTTCGGACTGCTGCTCGTGCTGCTGAGAAAGGACGGCATATTCGTCGTTGTCGTCTCGTGCTTAGCCTTGCTTTTCCTTAAGGGGCGCAGCACCAAAACAGCGACACTGGCGATTTCCGTTGGGCTAATCGCGACGGTTGGCCTGACGAATGCGCTTGCTTGGCCGGCCCTCGGCGTCACCAGCGGGTCGCGCGGAGAGGCGTTCAGCGTGCCGCTGCAGCAGACGATCCGCTGTCTGATATATCACGGCGACGACGTAACCGCCGAGGAGAGGGACGCCATCGCCGACGTCATCGACATAGATAAGGCGATAGAGGTGTACGATCCGAACTCCGCCGACCCCGTGAAGGCGCTGTGGGTGGGACAGAGCAACGGGCAGATTCTGAGATACCTGAAGGCCTGGGGCTCGATGCTGATCAGGCATCCCGGCGTGTATTTCGACGCCTTTGTGCAAGAGAGCTACGGCTTCTTTCTGCCATGGCCCGAGAACCTATGCGCACATCCGCGCGACAACTTCCAACTCACTCCGCGCGAGCAGAGGGAGCCCGACATGGCGCTCGGCTTCCTGCTCCCGGACGATACCGCTTCCATACGCGAGGGATTCGAGGGCTATTGCCGACTGTGGGTTACGAACCCGGCGCTGTGCCTGCTATCCAATCCGGGTATTTACACATGGGTTCTCACCTTCATGGTGGTCTTTGCTATCGCAGGGGCGCGAAGACGCGGTGCCGCTGGCATCGTCTCGCTGGTTGCGGGGCTGATGATCCTCGTTTTCTGTGTACTGGGGCCCGTCAACGGCTATATGAGGTACTTCCTTCCCCTTGTTCCGGTGCTGCCCCTTATGACGTGCGCCGTGTTCCGTGTCGGGATGGGCGGCCAGCCGGATGATTAAGACTCGTACACGAGAGAGCTATCCCCGCAAAGGACGACACATGGCGCACAATGTAAGAGCAATGAGCAGCACCGGGGGCACCGCGACGCGACAGACGGCTGCCGTAGCCAAAGGCCGCGAGCCCAATGGCAAAGCTACGCCCAAAGGCGAAGCCCGCAAGCCCAAAGGGCGCGTGGCCTGGATCGACATCGCCAAGGGCATCGCGATCATCTTGGTGGTGACGGGGCATACTGTTTCCAGCGGATCGCAGCTCATCCCCATGATATTCATGTTCCACATGCCCCTGTTCTTCATAATGTCCGGATACACCTTCAAGCCCAAACCGGCAGGCGAGGTGATTCGATCGTCGGCGCAGAGGCTGCTCGTTCCCTATGCGATCATCTTCGTCCTGTGGCAGGGCGTCAAGTGGCTGCGACAGCCCGACGCGCTCAGCTTAGGCGCGCTCGGCGATTTGGCCCTTCGGTTCATTTTCGCCTCTGGATCGCCCAACGACGACATGGGCATAACGACGACGGGCATGGCGTGGTTCCTCATGTGCCTGTTCGTGTCAAGGGTGATGCTGAACGGGCTTGTGGGCCTGTTCGACCACCATGGCATCGGGCTTGTCGCGCAAGCAGTCGTGTTTGCCGTCATGGCCGCAGCGGGGATCTTCATCGGAGACGAGCTGCACGTATTCCTGCCGTTCGATCTCGATCTTGCGCTGGTTACCGCTGGGTTCATGTGGTGCGGATACACAGCACGCAAGACGAGCTTCATGGCCCGCTGGGGCACACGCTGGTACGTGCTCGTCGCGGCAGCGATCCTTTACATAGCGGCCTTCAGCTTCAGCTACCTGGAGCTCGCGATGCGCCTCTACGGCATTGCCCCGCTGTGCATCGCCGGAGCGCTGGGCGGATCGCTGGTGACGTGCTGGCTTTCGATGCTGATCGAGCGGTTCTCGAGACTTCTCACGCGCTTCCTGACTTTCATGGGGCGCAACAGCATGTACATTTACTGCTTCCACTGCCTCGACTGGTGGGTGCCCTGGAAGGATCTGGCGGCACTTCAGGGAGTGCCCTTCTCGCACGCCATCGCCTCGGCCTCCCGAACGCTTTACGCCGTACTGATGACCCTGCTGGTTAAGAGGATTTGAGGCGCTTCCGATTGTTTGGTAGTGTCCCAAACGTTGGCGCCGACGGCGCCCAGGCCGAAAACCCGCCGGCAGCCGTCCGACCTGGCCCCTATCGCCGTGACCAGCGCGCACGCAGGACAACACCTGGCTGGCGCCCATGCGGTCAGCCCCAAGCGCCGAAGCCACCTTCTCCACCTTCCTCGTCGACACGCCGCACGTCACCATCTCGGATACCGCGGCGACGACGGCCCTGTCCACGCGCGAGTAGCGCACGAGCAGGTCCTCCGAGAAGTAGCTGCCCCGCCTGAGCTTGGGGATGCGCAGGTTGATGACCCCCACGCTGGTGACGAGCGCGCGGTCGCGGTAGCCGTTCCTCTGGTTGCCGTCGGCGCACGCGTCCTCGGCCTGGGCGTCCATGATCTCGTTCACGAACGCCTCGGCCATCGTCCGGATCAGCTCGCGGATGTTGACCATGCCGTCGTCGAATCTCGGCATCTCGGACAAATCGGGGCCGATTGCTGCTAAAGTGTTCATTGCGGTCATCGCCTTTCTCTGAATCATTTACTTCGCAATAAACGATTCTAGCGATGGCCGTTTCTCATGCACCGGCTAATCAGTCCGCGAAACGTCCGCTACACCGACATCCGGCACGCGATCCGGTGATGCTCGGATCACAATTGAAATCGTCCTCTTTGAGCGCTACTTCCGAATCAGTACTGGTCAGTATCACGACAGCGAATGAAGTCGAAGAGATACCTGGCCTTTCCATCATCTAACAGCATATCTAGCAACGCCTTGCCACAATCCCGCACGCCGTTTGGGCATTCGCATTCGCATGCACAAAGACGATCCTCCCCACTCGAGCAATGGCGACTTATGAGTAAAACTGCTCGGCGATTTCCGGAACAGATTCTAACGTGATGAACTGCCCGTCTCGGTCATACGCCATGTCGCCGCTCCCCTTCGTGACAATCCCGACAACTTCTCCGTGCCCATTGAGCACGGGCCCTCCGCTCATGCCAGCAACAAAAGCCCTGTCGACGATCACCATGTCCCCAACTACTTCCAGCACCCTCGCTTCTATCCTGCGAAGCGCAGGATCGCCCTCAGCAAACCCGAAGGCGACAACCTTTTGCCCAACCTGCAAGCCCGTGTTTATCGAAGGCAATAAGCCGACACAGCGAGAGAATTCTTCGGGTTTATTCAAAATAGCCCAGTCGTCTGCGTAGCTCACTCTTAAACCATCATAATGGACGGTCACTCCTTCTTCGCCTAACGTTAAGATGGCAAACGAACTTTCATTGTAAACCATCGATGACGCACCTATGTCCTTAAAGCAGTGAGCAGCGGAAAGCAGTTTTCCATTTGACAGGACGAAGCCCGTACCAACCATTCCATAATCGCGACTTTCAGCCGTCCCCAGTTTCCTGCAGCTCGCCAACGAATCGATGCGAACGATTGATCGAGATGTGGACATTTCCGGAACTCGCCTCATACTTAGATCGCTGAACCGATCCCACAATTTACGAAGAGGGGTGGATTCGAAGCCACTAGCTCGTTCGATCATCGTGAAGTAAGCTAGTAACCCCTCAATATGGGACACGAATCGCTTTTTGTCGAACCCGCCAGTCTCCGCGAAAAAGGCGTTCGCGTATCGGCGACGATCGGATAGCTCGACAAAACCTCGCACAGCGCACTCTACGCCCTGCGTTTCCCAACGATGAAACATAACGCTCAATCGCCTATACTCGCTGCGTCGGAAGTTGCATTTCTTGTTGACAACCACTCCCGTCACAACCTGCCTGGCGCCTCTCCCCAAGATCGCCGTCTTCTCCTCGTTCAAAGAGAAGCCATTTCTTTCGATGATGGACACCGCCGTTCGCTCAGAAGATATCCCCCGTCTCGGCATCCTCTCGTGCAACAGCGTGGATCGCCCGCTTGCTGCTCGACGAGAATGCAAGATCGTCTACATACCGCGTATATCGGAGCTTCCTGTTACGCGCGAAAGATTGGAGCGCGCAATCCATCTTGTAGCAGATCATGTTGCTGAGTACGGGTGACGTTGGAGCGCCTTGAGGCAAACAGCCATTATGGCAGACTAGATTGGTGAGCGTATTGCACACCTCACCCGGAAAGCTGAATGGGGCGCTAGAAAACAGACCGTGTATCCTGCTGGAGGAAATGCTCGGGAAAAAGCTTTTCAGATCAACTTTGACAACAGTCGGTCTGTCCACGTGAAGAGCAGCGTTAGTGACAATGCTTCTCTCTGGCACGAACCCATGAACACAATCTGGCGCATCGTATATTTCTACAAGAGCCTGGTTGATGCGACACTGCATTTCTTTGAGTTTAGGGCACGGGGCATCAATCTTACGCACCGCATTACCGATCTTCTTGGGAATGGGGAAAGTAGTGTAGAATTGATTGCCGGAATAGGCAAAATAGGTTAACGTTTGCAGAGACACACCGAGAAAATACGCCAAATCACGATTCGACTGCATCCTCAAGAACTCATCTTTCAAACCAGCCACGGCAGGACTCCTTCCGGTCAGGACGTACCGTAGACCACGGTAAATCTGTTCTGAGACAAGCGAGCACCTGATAAAGACGCCATCGTTGAGCGAATGCGATTCACATTCAAAAATCGAGCCCCACCGTGACCATAAGAAAGCATATCGCCAGTTTTACCGAAAGACATGAGGATGTTGATAAAGCTTCACCCGATGCCGTCAACAAACCTGGCAACAGCATCGTGCGAAGATTAAACTGCAGAAAGAGAGCAAGTTCCCATACGCAGAATTGCGTCAATCACCAGTATGCACTTGGCAGAGTGCTCCCAAGTTCCATAATTCAATTGCTCCCCATGACATATTTTGTTCCTGCACGGATTGCTTGCGACTATTTTTTCATCATACTGATTCGTCAGAACAACTTCAACGACATAGTCGGCCAGAGACTCCCATATAAAAATACCTTGATCAGCATTTATGAATATAATGATAACTTTATCTTTTTCACATATTCTTCTCTGCTTATTATCTTTTTTGTGAAGTGGTTCCAAATTGTATTTCTTCGCCTTCCAGTCAAACACATCGACATCAACATCCGATCGTGCGATAACACGCTTATGGAAGCAGTCAATAAGCCCAGAAAGCATGCACGCAAGCATCGCTACACAGCCATCGTAATCGCCATGCCCATGACGACTCAATGCATCAATAAGCTTCTTCTTTTGTGCACTACCTAGGCAATCGCATTGCAACCACCGGTTCTTTGTGTCCGAAAGCCAATCGTCATCTAGGTAACGAGAAGCAATGTCGGAAACTGCGATCGCCAAATCATCATCTTCGACAAGATCATTGATCTCCATCAGCTCATCATCCATTGCTCCGTTACGGACCAGCATAAGTGGCCAACGAGCCCTTTTCATCAGACCACAAACACGAATGGTTTCCCTTGCCGCAAGAACAGGCTCGATGAATGCAGAACGGTCCAGCTCGGGAATCTTAAAAGGTGTTGGTGGAACAAGATCTGCAAACGGGGCAGTTATAGAACGAAACTGAGAGATTATCTCATCCTTCATTTCGCAAAACTGCTTCAACGACTTCGAAGCCTCCGCCATCTGTTGATATACCACAGACTGTTCTCTTGTTTGCTCCATTGCAGAGCGCACCGAAGCCACCAAATCGGCCAACTGTAAGTTCGGATCCTCTAGTTTCAAATTTTCCATTGCCTTATGGACGTCTCGAATACCCCCATCGTCAAATTGGCACTTGAATTGTTCTTCCAATATTCCTCCAAGCCTTCGGTCAGCAACCCTCGGGGAGCAAAAGGCTACCCCTCTACGGCACTATAAATACTACAAATTATCAGTACACTAGTTCATCACTAATCTTTTATTGTTCATACCAAGCATTAACTGAAACTGCCATAAACAGCAGAGTCCCTTGCAGGACACCTGTTAGCATAGGCAAGATATTGCAACAGAACAGCAGTGTCACGCTGCTAAAGGCCTTCGACCGACGCCCTTATCATGCTCTGGATTACGCGGTTGTTCAGCTTTCGGTAGATCAGTGGCTCCTCGTTGTGTTCCCTGTTCAAGTGCATGCAGCTGTTGTAAACAGAGCCGAGGAGATAGTGAACTTCTGGGACAGCCACACCCTTGCTTTCTGCGTATTCCAATCGCTTCTCAGTGCCGTTTTGCCCGAGGAATGCTTCCTTGCACTCCTCGGGAAGCTGGAAGTACGCGCTCTGCTCAATGCGGCGTCGCAGGGCGCAGCAGACTTTCGCCGCATCATACTCATCGCCGGCGAGATACGCTTCAAGCTCATCTGCCATCGCATTCGCAAAGTCCTGCGGAAGAACCATGCCGGATGGCACTTTCTTCGAGATCAGATAGTCCCTCATCTCCCCCGAGACACTACCGCATGGTGAATAATGCAGGTACTTGCCCGATATCTCGTTGTATACGGCTTCGCACTCCTTCTGCGTCCTCTTCCTGTCGCAAAGCAGTGCGGCCATATAGGACGAGATCTTGCAATGCGCCTCTTTCCCAAAATAGAAGACGTGTTTTATCTTGAATCGGTAGCTGCTCATAGTCGAGGGATCTATGTGCGTGCATATGACTGGATACAGATTCTTTCCCTGGCTTTTGAACTCACGCATCACCTCGAGCAGGTAATACTGCGCCACAAGCAAGTTCCCATCGTCGAGATAGTCGAATACCTCGTCGATCAGCAAGATTGAGTTATCTTTCGAAAGCTGAGCCCGAGCTTTTAAGATTGCGGCGGCAAAATAGAGCACATCCAACTCCCCATTCGACACCTGCGACCTATCCGGGAGCTTGAGGACGAGTTTGCCCTTCTCTCGTTTTAGGCCGATCTCAAGGCGCGTCGCATTAACGGCGTGAAGGAGTTCCCCGCAATTCTGCTCCATTTTCTCGAACTGCGCCCTCTTCAGGGCTTTATACAAAAGGCTCCTTCTGCTGGCGCAAAACCGATTCAGTTGAATCGCGTTAAATAGACAGTAGTGCCTAGCTTGCGAGCTCAGATCGCCTGCAATCAGATCGGCGATTTCTTTGATCGGTTTGACTCGCTCCACATCGGAACAGTCCACCGCGGCGTCAAGTATCTCCTGTTTTGTCGTGCCAGCCGCTTCAAGCTTGTCCATGAAAGCTTCGATACGCGCCGAATTGCGAGAACCGCTGCAATCTGCAAAGAAGCAGTTGTTGTCCATCACTTTCTCGAGAAAAGATGCGGTGGCGAGCAAATCCGAGAAGTTGAAGAGGAGTTTCCTCAGCGATGCGCGGCACTCGGCCCTCACATTCGTCATCAGGTACCCAAGTGCCGTCTTCTCAGGAATCTTACTGCTGAGGACGACGTCGGGCAGGCAGATCTGCGCTTTGCCGAAGGCGCGTCCATTGAACTGCCTCACGCTTTGCTTGGCATAAAGGCTGCCTCGAATGACGGCGACATCGAACTGCCCCGCGATGTCATTCTTGCTGCTTGTGGCGCCGAGGTACGTTCCATCTTCAAGCGTTAGCCCTAATTCCGAATCCGGCCACTCTATTCCTTCGTGAAGCGATTCCTCAGTGAGCCTCAGCCCAGTACGCCTGAGCGATTCGAAGCCGACCGCCAGCGACGATTTGCCCGAGCCGTTGGGCGCAACCAGGAAATTCGGCTGATTCGGCACCAACCGACACAGGATATCGATCTCTTCGGTGCCCTTGATGTGTTTCGCTTTCAATGATGTGATTACCGCCATTGGCCTCTCCCTTTTAGGTATCTCAATAATGGTTTACGTTGCCGCGCATCCGTGGAACTCGCCCTCTTGACGCCTATGGTAGCCATAGCCTCAATATTCGACAATCGAACAAGATGTGTTTTTCGCTGTTGGTAAACAACAGAATTTGTTTCGACCAACGGTCAATTTAACATCAAACAGCTCGATCTCAGATGCCCACATGGAGGCATTCGGCAGACGATCATCCGTGGCATCGGCTCAGATTATTGCCATAGCGTTCGCACTATTCGTTCAGTCCGCGCTATACTCACGAAAATGCAAACTCCGAACCGTGCGCGTCCGCCCGATTGGCTGCAAACTGTCGACTTTGCAGCACCACGTTCGCCATGGTGAGTGCAGCGCCGCTCGACACCAGGCGAAACGCCAACATGAGACCATGTATTGGGATGCTTGCCGCGCTCGTGTTGGCTGCAAAGTCGCAAATTTGCAGCCAACACGAGTGGGCGCAAACGGTGGGAAGCCAAACGCCAGCCCCATTTCCAACCCGGAGCGCTACAATAGCGGCGTTTGTCCCCGATTCGTCCGAAAGGCATTCGCGCACTATGACCGCACCCATCGAAGAGGTCCGCCGAAGCGCCCGCCGGGCCTGGCGAGAAGGGAGGGCGGCATGCAGTTTCTAGCGGACGCCTTCTCTCTCATCGTCGACCCGTGCTACGCGCTCACCCATAACTGGTGGCTCGCCATCCTGCTGTTCACCATCATCATCAAGATCATCCTCATGCCTATGGCGCTGTGGGTTCAGAAGAACTCCATCGTCATGGTGCAGCTGATGCCGGCGCTCAACCGCATCAAGATCCGCTACTTCGGCGACGCGGAGACCATCGGCGAGAAGCAAACGGCCCTTTACAAGGAGAAGCACTACCACCCGATGCTCAGCCTCATTCCGCTGGCCATCCAGATCCTCATCCTGTTCGGCCTGGTCGACGTCGTCCACGGCATCACCGACAGTGGCACCCCCGGCACCGAGTTTCTGGGCCTCGTCCCCGTGGAGGACGGCGGCCTGTCGTGGGTCATGCCCGTGCTGGCCGGCCTGTCCGCGGTAGCCATGGGCTGCACCCAGAACGTCATCAACCCCCTGCAGAAGGAGCAGACGCGCCTCGAGAAGAACACCACCAACGGGCTTTCCATCGCACTCTCGTTCTTCTTGGGCATGTTCGTGGCGGCCGGCATGGCCTTCTACTGGATCTGCTCTAATCTGCTCTCCATCCTGGTGCAGATCGCCTGCAACATCATCATCAAGCCGGCGAAGTACATCGACTACGACGAGCTCAACGCCAGCCGCGAGGAGCTGGAGGGGCTGAACGCCATCGGCAAGAAGCAGACGAAGTGGTACCAACGCGACCCCCTCGCCAAGCGCGAGAAGACCGATTTCAAGCGGTTCTTCTCCATCGCCGGCAAGCACATCGTCTTCTACTCGGAGGGCAGCGGCTTCTACAAGTACTTCAAGGGCGCCATCGAATGGCTGCTCGCCCATTCCGACATCTGTATCCACTACGTGACGAACGACCCCAACGACCAGGTGTTCGCCCTGGCGGAAACGCAGCCGAGGCTGTTTCCCTACTACATCGGCGAGAAGCGCGCCATCACCCTCATGATGAAGATGGACGCCGACGTGGTGGTGACCACCCTGGGCGACTTGGACAACTTCTACATCAAGCGCTCCTACGTGCGCCGCGACATCGAGTACGTGTACATGTTCCACCACATGACCTCGATGGACATGACCTCCACCGAGGGCGAGTACGACAACTACGACACGCTTCTGTGCACCGGCCCGCACCAGATCACCGAGATGCGCCAGATAGAGAAGGTGAAGGGCGCCGTCCCGAAGAACCTCGTGGAATGCGGCTACAACCTGCTCGACGAGGAGATCGCCGACTACGAGGCGCGCCCCGAGCTGCACGTGGCCAACGAGCGACCGGTCATCCTCATCGCCCCCAGCTGGCAAGAGGACAACATCATGGACAGCTGCATCGACCCCATGCTGGAATCGGCGCTCGGGCGCGGCTACCAGATCATCGTGCGGCCCCACCCCGAGTACATCAAGCGCTACCGCGCCCGCTGGGACGCGTTCAAGACCCGCTACGCCGACGTGCCGCGCGAGGAACTTGTCTTCGAGGGCGACTTCAGCGGCTTCGATTCCATCCTGCAGGCAGACCTCATCGTGACCGACTGGTCGTCCATCTTCTGCGAGTTCTGCTTCACCACCTTCAAGCCCGCCATCTTCATGGACACGCCCCCGAAGGTGCGCAACCCCAACTACAAGCGATTCGGCATAGATTCCACCGACGTCTCGCTGCGCAACCGCCTGGGGAAATCCATCGCCCTTGAGGAAGCCGGCACGTTCGGCGACGTGGCCGCCGAGCTTCTGCGCGACCGCGCGCTGTGGGAGGATCGCATCCGCGAGGTGCGCGACGGCTTCGTGTTCAACCTGGGGCACGGCGGCGAGGCGGCCGGGCGCTACCTGCTGGGCGCAGTGCTGACGGCGCAGAACGCGTCGGCCGCCGGCGACTCCGACAACGGAAAGGGGACCGCCCATGAGGCTCGCTAAGCGCTGCGCGCTCTTCCTTCACAGCGCGTTCTTCCTGGGGCTCTTCGCCCTTATCGCCACACTGGGGCTGCCCGGGCGGGCCTGGGCCTACGTGGACCCGTCGGTCATGACCTACGCCATCCAGGCCCTGGCTGGCGTGGCCGTGGCCCTAAGCGCGGTCATCGGCGTGGCCTTCCGCCGCAGCCGCCGCGCCCTCATGAGGATCCTCGGCATCGACGAGGACGCCAAGAAGGAGCACGATCCCGCCGTGCACGAGCTTATACCCGACGCCCCCGGTTACAAGGAGGCCATCGCCCAAGCCGACGACGACGCCCGCGCCCGCAAGCGCCGCCTGTCCTCGTCGCTTTCGGCCGATCGCCCGCTCACCTGGCCGCTGCGCTTCGTGCGCGCCCTGCTCGCCTCGGTGTTCGCTGTTGGCACGGTGTTCGTGATGGCCCCCATCGAAATCGTCAGCGGCAGCGGCACGAGCCTCGTGTTCTCCACCTCCGACATCCTGGGTCCGCTGCTTGTGACCGCAGGCGCCGCGGCGCTTGCCCTCGCGCTGGCGCTCTCGCTTCTGCGCGGACGGCCCTTCACCATTGCCCTCGGCATCGTCTGCGCCGTCGGCTTGGGATGCTACCTTCAGGCGCTCTTCCTCAACAGCGGCCTGCCCATTGCCGACGGCCAATCGCTGGACCTGTGGTCCCACAAGCGCATGACCGCCTTAAGCGCCCTGGTGTGGATAGCCGTCGTGGGCGGCTTCGTTATGCTGGCCGTGAAGAAACCCCGCATAGAGAGGGCCTGCGTGCTCGTCATCAGCGCCTGCCTCATTGTGGTGCAAGCCGCCGGCGGCATCAGCGCCGTCGTCGACCAGCAGAGCGCCGAGGGCGGCGACGCGCCCCGCACCGTCATTACCCGCGAGGGCCTGTTCGACCTGTCCAAGAACGGCAACGTCGTGGTGTTCGTGCTGGACATGTTCGACACCGCCACCATGGACCAGGTGCTCGCAGACGACCCCAATATCCTGGACGAGTTCACCGGCTTCACCTACTACCACGACTCCGCCGGCTCCATGGTGCCCACCCGTTACGGTCTGAAGTACCTGCTCACCGGCCGCGTGCCCGAAGGCAATGAGGAGTTCTACGACTTCTACGACAACTGGTTCTCCGATAGCACGCTGCTAGCCGATATAGCCGACGCCGGTTACGACGTCGGCGTGTACACCGACACGCTGGGCGACCACAACGACAACGCGGACGCACTTGCCGAGAACATCCACGAGGAGGGCGATTCGGCGCGCCCCGACATCCCCGCAGCGCTGGCCATGCTCGCCAAGGTGTCGCTGTACCGCGACATGCCCTGGGCGCTGAAGCCCCTGTTCTGGTTCTCCACCGAGGACATGAACAACGCCTACGTGGGCCGCGATCGGTCCGAGGGCGCCGAGTACCTCATCGATGACGCCTTCTACGGCGACATGCTGCGCACAGGCGGCCTCACCCTGAACGACGAGGAGAACTCCTTCCGGTTCATTCACCTGATGGGCGCGCATTGGCCCTACACCCTTGACAAGCAGGGCGCACGGGCCAACGGCACCGACCTCATAACCCAAAGCGAGGGCTCCCTCGGCATCGTCGCCGACTACCTGCGCGAGATGAAGCGCCTGGGGCTTTACGACAGCGCCACCATTATCATCACCGCCGATCACGGCTATTGGCGGCTTAACGCCGACGAGCTCGAATACGCCTCGTCTCCCATCATGCTGGTGAAGCCTCCGGAGAGCGCCGAGGAGGCGGCCCAGCCGCTCAAGGTGTCGGAGGTGCCCACGGGCCACGGCGATTATCCCGCGACCCTTATCGCCGCCGTCGGCGGCGACGTGTCGAAGTACGGCACGCCCGTGTGGGATGTGCCCGAGGGCGACCGGCCGCGCTACTACTGGACCACATTCAGCAACGGCAAGGCCGATACCGACTGGCAGGAGTACGAGATCGACGGCAGCGCTTTGGACCTCAACAATTGGCACAAAACTGACAAGCATATAGAGATTCCCCTCGAGGATCCCCGATCCGGAAGCTCCGATTCCGGCTCCGCTCCCGATTCCTCCTCCGGATCCGCTCCCTCGGGCCTGAACGACTCGGTTCCCAGCGACTCTGGCACCCCGAAGGGTTAGCCTCTGCCTCGGTGTATGAGCCTTCGCCTCGCTGTGCCGTCGTGTTCCACAGGCCGTCACGGCACCACAATTCGCAGCAGCGCCTCAGCCTGCCGCGAACCACCAGCAAAGCAAGTGGGGGAGAGCAATCACGCTGCTCTCCCCCACTTCCCTTCGAAATGATCTCGATCTGCTTTCACCAGAGCTCAATCTGCTCTCACCAGAGTCTCGAACATCCTAACTGCAGTTTTTGCATGCACGCGATTTGCCGGACTGCGCCACCGTTCCCGAGTGGATGTTCTTCGATCGGCTCAAAGACGGGCAATCCTTCGTGGTGTGGTATACCTTGCCGGAGTCAACCCAATAAACCGTCGAGCTGTTCGTCGTGCCTGATCCTGTGCTCCGGTCCCACTTCCCGTCAGCGCCCACGTAGTACTTGCCGATCCACTTGTTCGTAGCCATGGCGCCCGAGCCATCAACATAATAGTCGCCGATCCATTTGCTAGCAGCCATAACTCCCGAGCCGTTCAGGTAGTACCACTTGCCTCCGACCTGCTGCCATCCCGTGGCCATCGCGCCGGAAGACTTAAGGTAGTACCACGACTTCCCGATCTTCTGCCAGCCAGTCTTCATCCAGCCGGCATTGTCGAAGAGGTACCACGAACCCCCAATCGAAGCCCAACCGGACTTGGCACAGCTGCCGTCGTTGTAGGCATACCACCATTTGCCCGAGGACGACTTCCACGCCCCCTTCTGTGCCGCGAAGGCCGGCTGCGCCTCGACCGTAGCCTGGGCAGCACCTGCAAGCAGCCCTCCCCCAAGCACCAACATGACTGCCAGCGCCACGGAAGCTGCCTTCTGGCGAATCGTCCGTTCCATAAAACCCCTTTCGCTAAAAGTAATATTACTAACACCATCATCTTATCACGCCGCACCACCAACACCTCGCGAATTGGCTGCAAAATGTCGACTTTGCAGCAAAAAGCGTCCGATTCAACGTCCAATGGCGAGTGTTACCAGGGTAAATATCGCGTTTAGGGCTCGATCACCGGATCTCTTCCGCACCCCCTTGTTCTCCGAAAGAGAGAAGAATCTCAACAACGGCCTAGCGCTGATATTCGACGAGGCCAGCACGGCTTCAAGATTCGACGTAATTGCCACGAACGAATCTTCGAAGATGGCACAACGGCAAAACCACCGGCGATAATGCCGAGGCGAGACTCGGCTCCGACAACTTGGGGTGCGTCGTCCTTTTGCGGTGATTTGCTTGCTGCGCCAGAATCGGCAGCGGCAAGAAAGGTAGAATGGGGAGACAAACGAAACGCCTTGCAGACAAGGGGTCCCCATGGAGCCTGTCCTATCCATCATCATTCCCGTGTACAACGTCGAGAAGTATCTCCCCGGCTGCCTGGAAAGCGCGCTGGCCCAAGACATCCCCGGCCTGGAGATCATCTGCGTCAACGACGGCTCAACCGATTCATCGCCCGGGATCCTGCAGGCCTTTGCCGCTCGTGACGAGCGTATTGCCGTCATTGACAAGCCGAACGCCGGCTACGGTGCCGCCATGAACGATGGGCTCAAGGCCGCGCGCGGGCGTTACGTGGGCATTCTGGAATCGGACGACAAGGTGTGCGATGGCGCCTGGCAGACCCTCCTCGACGTCGCCATCGCGAACGAGCTGGACATGGTGCGCGGCTCCTACATCCGCTGTTGCAGCGGCGCCGAATCGCCTTACGATCCCCATAAGGGCGCTGCTTCCTTCTGCTCGCCCACACAGAAGGCGCTCCCATTCGACGAGGTGTTCGACCCAGCGAACTACCCGCTTTGCTACTGGGTGAACCCCAGCTTGTGGACGGGTCTCTACCGTCGGGCGTTCCTTGAAGAGGAAGGCATCTGGTTCACCGAAACGCCTGGAGCATCGTATCAGGACACCGCCTTCGGCTTCAAAACCTGGGCGCTGGCCAAGCGCGTGATGCTGCTGGACGTGCCCGTCATCTATTACAACCGGGACAACGAGTCCTCCTCCTCCAATTCGAAGAGCAAGGTCTTCGCCCTCTGCGACGAGACGGCCGAATGCGCGCGCTTCATCGACGAACGTGACGCGGAAGAACGTCTCGGCGCCCCTCTGGCGGCTCTCCGCTTTCGCACCTACCAATGGAATTCCCAGCGCGTGAGTGACGAGTTCAAAGAGGAGTTCGCCTCGGTCATGTGGAAGGAGCTGGGCGACGACTACCGTGCGGGCCGCATCGACCGCACGCTGTTCAAGAGGAGCGACTACGATCTCGTCAAACGCATGACCAACGGCACTCCCGAGGTGAGCGTCGTGTTCGCCGCAGGCGCAAGCGCGGGCACCGAGGCTGTCGCCTCTCGCCTTGAGAACCTCGTCGCGCTCACCGACGCAACCATCGAGATCATTTGCGTTCCCTACGCATCACCGGCAGAAGGTGGCGCCCAGGAAAGCGAGGACGTCGCCGAAGCGTTGGCAGCAGCTTCCGCCAACGCCCTCGCCGAGCTCTTCGATCGGTACCGCGCATCCGACGAGCGCCTCTCCGTCCTCGACGCCTGTGCCGATCTTGCGAGCGCCCTGAATGCGGGGCTTTCCCACGCCTCGGGCACCTATCTGCTCTTCACCGGAGTGGCCGACCGCTTGGACGCGCCCACGCTCGGCTACTTCGTGGGCAACGCCGAGAGGAACGACCTGGACGTCATTCTCTCCCGCTGGCTGCGCAAGATCGGCAGCGCGCCGTCCCTGGCCGGCGATCCCCTGCTCGACTGGCCGCGCCCCAGTCGCATCTGCAGCGCCCGAGATGCCCGGGGTTACGTTCTTCGCTTCGACACAGCGCTTCTGTCGAACAAGATGTTCCGTGCCTCGTTCCTGGCAGACAACCAGCTTCGCTTTCATTCCGGCGGCGACCCCGTGGGCGACTTCGCACAGGAGGCCCTCTCGCTGGCAGAGCGCGCAATGGTGCTGAACGGTCGCGTCGTCACGCGGCGCTATCCGACCGGCGCGCCGCATCTCGACTTCACGCGCCCCCTCGAGGTGGCCCGGGAAGTGGAAGATCTCCTGCGCTCTCAAGGAGCCTACGAGGAAAACGCACTCGACTACGCACGCTGGCTTTCCGATCTCTACGAGTGCGGCATGGCAGAGCGCACCGCCGAGCGCAACGAAACCGCCGTCGGCCTGCGCCGCACCCAGGCCGAGTTGGAAGCCGCAAAAAGGCGGCTCGACGAATGCTCCAAGAAACTGGGTGAGACGCAAAAGCGCCTCACCGAAACCGAAAAGCGGCTACAAATGGCGCAGACCTCTCTCCAGGCCGTCCGCGCATCCCACGCGTTCAAAGTCGGCCATGCGATCACGGCGCCGGCTCGCGCCCTCAAGAAGAGCCTCGGCAAAGCGGGAAAGTAGGAGAATATGGCAGACGAGCCCCTTGTATCCGTCGTCGTCCCGGTTTTCAACGCAGAGAAGCACCTGGGGCAGGCCCTCGACAGCCTGCTTGCCCAAACCCACGGCAACCTCGAGGTGATCTGCGTGGACGACGGCTCCACCGACGGCACCCCGCAGCTGCTGGCCGACTACGCCTCGCGCGACGGCCGCGTCCGCATCTTTAACCAGGAGAACGCCGGACCCGGTGTGGCGCGCAACCGGGGCATCGAGAGGGCCCGGGGCGATTACCTGTACTTTCTCGACGCCGACGACTGGTGCGACCCCTCGCTGCTCGAGAAGGCCGTGGCGCTGCTCGAGCGCACGGGGGCCAACATAGCCGCCCTTCCTCACTATGAATTCGATGAGCGCTACGGCATCCCTCTACGCGCAAGTTGGTCCATCCTGCGCGACAAGTTCCCCGCCGAGGTTGTAACATGGCGCGATAACCCCGATTGGGTGCTCGAAAGCTTCGGCAATTTCCCCTGGAACAAGGTGCTCCGCATGGATTTCGTGCGCGACAACCACCTCCTCTACCAGGAAATCTACCTCACCGAGGACCTCATGTTCTGCGCACCCGCCCTCGTTCTGGCAAAGGGCATTGCGCAGTTGGACCAAGCCCTCGTCTACCATCGCAAGGGCACGGGCGAGAACACCATGGCCGGCAAGGACCGACACCCCCTGGACTTCCTGAGCGCCTTTCTCGCCCTAAGGGCATGGCTTGAGGAGCGCGGCCTCTACGAACCCCTCGAAGCCGCCTATCTCAATTGGGCGGCCGGGGGCTGCCAGTACAATTTGAACACCCTCAACACCTACGATGCCTTCAAGCTCGTCTACGATACGCTCGCCCGGGGCGGTGCGAGAGATCTGGGACTCATCGATGCCGATCCGGCCCTTTTCCAAAGCGACCGCAATCGCGCTTTCGTGGAAGATCTGAGGCACCTTACCGCCGACGAGTACCTGTTCAGCCTGTACGCGACCACCGAGGACATCCGCCAGCGCGCCGTGTACCGCGCCGCCGTGCGCCTCGACGAGATCCGCGATTTGAAGAATCGCCTCGCCAAAGCCGAGAAGGACGCCAAAGCCGGGGCGCGTGCGAAGAAGTCCGCTGAGTACCGCGTAGGCCGAGCCGTTTGCCGCCTACCGAGGAAGATTCAGCGCATCGCGCGCGATTTTCGCAAGGGCCGAAGCTAGGCGCCGCGCTTCGCTTTCCGCAGGACGCGGCGCACGGCGGCCCCGGCGCGATAGATACCCTCCACCTTCGAGAACTTGCGGGCGAGCTCCTTGTTCTCCTTGGAGAGGCGCGCTACATCCCGTCTCTCCTCTTTCAGCTTGCGGCGCTCGTCCAGCCTGCGCGCCTCCTCGGCCTCAAGCTCGCGCGAGGCAGCGTACACCATGTAGGCCATGAAGTTTTCCAGCGAGTCGCGCGTCAGATGCTCGACGAACACGTTGTACCAGGGCGTGTAGTAGTAGCCCTCCTTGCGTGGCCTGAAATCAATCTTCTGAAGCACCTCGTCGCGCACGTAATTGTAGCAGGCGGCGAAGGCCTCGGCCGTCGTGACGTTGCGGAAGCCGTGGCGGATGACGCCCAAGAACTTGCAGTCGAAGCTGCGCCGGGCCGCTCCCAGCTCGCCGCCGATGGCGTCCCACACGCGCATCCAGGCGCGAAGCGGGTCGGTGGCCGAGGCGGAGAGCGTGCCCACGAGGCTGTCGGGGCGGTCGATACGGTAGGTGACGAGCGGTTTGCGCACCACCGTGATGCGCTCGGCGTACCACAGCGCGAAGGCGCAGATCTCGACATCCTCCCCGTTGCGCGTGGTGCCGTAGCGCAGGCCGTGATCCAAAAGGAACTGGCGGCGGAACATCTTGTTGAACATCATGATGGTGGTGAAGCTGAACAGGTGCTCAGCGTTGCTGTGCCGGTTGAAGGGCATCTCCTCGGGCAGTCGGTTCACTTCCAGGTACCCCGGCGCGGCCACCGTGAGCCCCAGCGACTCGTAGAAGCGCTCTCCGGCGCAGACGCACACGTCGGCCGCATCCTGCTCGCATTGGGTCCATAGAAGCTCCAGCGCGTCGCGGGCCATGAAATCGTCGGAGTCGCAGAACATGACGTAGGCTCCGCGGGCCTGCAGAAGCCCGTTGTTGCGGGCGGCACCGGCCCCCTGGTTCTTTTGGCGCAGCACGCGCACCCGCCCGTCGCGGGCGGCATACTCCTCCAAAATGGAGGGCGACTCGTCGGTGGAGCCGTCGTCCACACAGACGATCTCGATATCCGCGAGCGTCTGCCCCACCAGGCTGTCGAGGCATTCCCGCAGGTAAGCTGCCGTGTTGTAAACGGGCACCACCACGCTGACCTTCGCCGAATCCACCATGCTAGTCCTCCAGGTAGGCCATGAGGTTGCGGTACATGCCCGGCAGATCCTGGGTGGGCTCCCAGCCTAAGGCCCGCAGCCGCGACACATCTAAGGGCAGGTGGTGCTCCGGCGGGAAGGGCGCGTCGGGGTCAATATCGCAGCGCACCTCCACCGCGCCGCCGGGCGCCAGCTGAGCCACCATCTCGGCCATCTCGCGCACGGAGGAGTACGTCTCCGGATTCGCCGCGTTGTAGGCCGCCCCCGGCTTGCCGGCCAGCATCACCGTCATCAGCGCCGCCACGGCGTCGGCCGTGTACAGGTACATGCGGGTGCTCACGCCCGTTGTCTTCAGCACGATGTCCTCGCCGGCCAGGGCGTTGCGGGCGCACAGGGCGAACAGCCGCGCGTCGGCTTTGGGAATGCCCGGGCCGAACGTCTGGGCCAGGCGCACCACCATGGCCGGCACCCCGTACTCGGAGGCGTAGGCGCAGCAGTACTGCTCGGCCATGCGCTTGCCCTCGGGATAGCAGCTGCGTACGCGCATCGGGTCCACGTAGCCTACGCGGCTCTCGTCCAGCAGCGGCTCCAGACCGGGCCGCTCATTGCCGTCGCCGTAGGCCTCCATGCTCGAGGCGTACACGACGCCGGATGAGCCCTTCGCGCGGGCGAGCTCGAGCACCCGCCGCGTGCCCAGCACGATGGCGTCCGCCGTTTCCACGGGATGCTCGGCGAAGAACCGCGAGGCCGTCGGGCAGGCCGCGTGCACGATGTAGTCCACCGGCCCCTCGGGCCAGGGGAAGCCCTCCACCGCGCCCACGGCGAACTCCAGCCCGTCGGCCTCGCCGTAACCCGCGAACACTTTCCACGCCCGAGCCTCGTCGCGCACGAGGCAGACCACGCCGATGGGCGCTCCCTCCCCCAGCCGGTTGCGCTCCAGCAGAAGCCGCGCGCAGGCGAACCCGATGAGGCCCGTGGCCCCCGTGATGAGCACGCGGCGCCCCTCCAGTTTCTCCCAGGGCAGCGAAAGCGCGCGCGCCTGCTCGCGCGATTCGGCGGTCAGATCGAACATGGAATCCTCCTAGAATCCGAAGATCTCCGAGCTCTCGCGGGCGTCCACGAAGGCACGGAAGATGTAGAAGTCCGACGGCGTGGTGATCTTGATGTTCTCGGGGCCCGTCGCCACGGTGTGCAGCTCGTGCCCGTAATGGCGCATGAGGCTCGCCGAGTCGATGAACCCCTCCTCGCCATCGGCCCGAGCGCGGTCGTGGGCGTCGATGAGCTCGCCGATGTTGAAGCACTGGGGCGCCTTGGCCAGCCGGCAGGCGCTGCGGTCGATGATGTTGGTCACCGTGCCGCCCTCTTCCTGCACGATGGTCTCGATGGCCGGCGTCACCGACACGGCGTTGCCGTGGGCCGCCACCGAGGCCACGCACTGGGAAATGGTCTCGTCGCTCACCAAGGGCCTGACGCCGTCGTGCACGAGCACCGTGTGGCCGCGCCCCACGGCCGTCTCCAGGGCATCCAGCCCCCGGCGGATCGATTCCTGCCCCGTCGCGCCGCCGGGCACCACGTCGATCACCTTGGCAATGTCGTAGTGCGAAAGCTTCTTCTTCAGGAAGGGGATCCAGTCCTCCAGGCACACCACCACGATGCCGTCGATGTCCGGGTGGTTCTCGAACACCTCGATGGTGTAAAGCAGGATGGGTTTGCCGTGCAGCTCCAGAAACTGCTTGGGCCGCGTCTTGGTGTTCATGCGCTGGCCGGTGCCCCCGGCAAAGATGAGTGCGTAGTTCACGTGTCCGGTTCCTTCCCGACGCCTCAGTCGTCGCTATCGTCGCTATCGTCGCTATCGTCGCTGTCGTCATACCCGTTGTACTTGTCGAGCTTGCCGTTGCGGACCTCCGGCCGAACCCGCGTCGCGCCAGCGCAGCGCACGCCGGGCACGTCCTCGCCCAAAAGCACCGTGTCTATCACCCGGTCGGCGGCGTAGCCCGTTCCCTCCAGGCAGCGGTCGATCATCGACGGGTCCGGCGGCACGGCGGCATAGCCCGCCGTCTCCAGCACTTCCACGAAGGCCGGGAAGGTGTCGCACACGATGCCCGGCGCCATGTCGTCCACCGAGCGCTGCACGCCCCGCGTCGCCGAGTACTCCACCTTGTCGGGCACGTAGAAGACCACCGGCTTCTCCAGAAGCAGGCAGTCGTAGAAGCACGACGAGTAGTCGGTGACCAGCACGTCGGCCACGGAAAGCAGCTCGCTTAAGCGCTCGTCGGACAAGTCGAACAGCCGATCGGCGTACTGGGGCGAAATCTCGGGGCGCTCGTCGATGAAGTGGTGCATCTCGAACACGAAATAGGAGTTCGTGCGCTCGCACATCTCCCACAGCGCCCGATAGTCGATGAACGTGTCATAGGGGTAGTAGGCCGTCTTCTGGCCGGCGCCGCGGAAGGTGGGGGCGAACACGATGACGCGGCCCTGGCTCATCCAGGGATACCGCCCGAGCAGGTCCTCCCTCGCGCTCGCCTGCCGATCCGCATCCAGGAAGTGGTCGAGCCGGGGCATGCCCGTGGCCAGGAGCGCCTCCTGCTCGATGCCGAACACCTCAGCGTAAATATCGCGCAGCTGCTCGTTGCCCACCAAAGCGTAGTCGTAACGGCGATGGGCCGACTGGTAGGGATCCGGCGAGCCCGAAATGCCGAACCGGGCATAGCCCACCGATTTGAAGCCCACGCCGGCATGCCACACTTGGGTGAGCACGGTATCGCGATCTGGCTCGATGAAGTTGAAAACGGGGCAATAGTCGTCGATGAAGATGTAGCGGCTGCGGGCGATGGCATCGATGTCCTTCAGCCACGCTCCCAGGCTCTGGCGGGACGTGAACGTGTTGCGGTAGCGTTCGATGACGGGAAACGCCTCTTCCAGCCCGCGCTCGACCATCCGATCGCGCACGGCCGCCAAGTTCTCCGTGGGTTCCTCGCCGTTTTCCTTGAGGAAAAGTACCGTGCTCTCTTTGGGCCGCAACAACTTGCGTGCGAAGTGGTAGTACAAGCGGAAGGCGCGCTTCTCCAGCTGGCGGAGGCTGAAACGGCGCGTACGGGGCGTCTTGTTCTTCACGTAGTAATCGACGGCCAGCTTTACTATGAAGTAGTCCGTGGCATCGGTCTCGGGAAGAACGGAGGCGGCCATCGAATACTTCCCCTCGACATAGCGGAACACCCGGGATAGGTCGCGCATGCGCTCGACAAGCTCTTCGCGGTAGGCGATGCCATGGGTGTCGAAGGGATGATCGCGCAGGTCACGATCTACCTGCCCGTCGTCGAAGGGAAAACCGGCGTAATCCACGCCGCTGCGCGCCAGCCGCCGTCGCTTCAGGGTGCCCAGCTCGCCCCAGAGACGCTTCTTCGCCAAGGCGATCTGGTAGGGGGCGTGCTCGCGCGCCCAGGCAAGGTTCGCCTCGGCGGGGCTCACCTGTTGGCAGAAGATCCACTCGCCGTCGCCCAGCGGCTCGCGACCCAGACCCTGGGTGAGGTTCATCGTCGCATGAACCACTTCGTCCGAGGCTCCCTCGCCTCTTTCGCGCTCCTCGCGGAACGAGGCGAACTGGCGCGACCGTACGCGAAAGAGCTTGAGGGAGCCACCGTCGTCGGTGCGGTAAGTCACCCGAAGGAACACGCGCTCCCAAGAGATGTCTTCGATTACGATGGCCACGGCTTCCTCCGTCTCTTTTGCAAACGACGTAATGATACCTCTTTGGCAAGTGAGGTCATGCTATTATGATCTACTTGGAATTGCGGGCGGTATAAAACCCACAACTCGGTCGATTGATTCCCTCCCCCGTCGAGGGCTCTACAGCAAAACGAGGTGCCTACATCCCCATGTGGAACTCATTTCTCTTATGCGCGCTTATCATTTTGACAGCCCTCTATCTGCCGGGATACCTGTTCTTCCGAGCGCTGCGCCTCTCGCGGTTGTTCGCCTTCGGGTGTGCACCCCTCTACACGCTCGCCCTGTACGCGGCGCTGCCCATCGTCTACGAGAAGTGCGGGATCTTCTGCAACTGGGCGATCCTCGTCCTGCCGGCCCTGCTTCTCGCCATCGCCCTTTTGCTCGTCTTCAATCGGCAGGGAAACCAGGAGTACGGAAATCCCTGCATCGATAGGCCCTGGCTCATTCTCTGCCTATACCTCGCCATGGGCCTGGCCGCCTGCTGGTTCATCCTCGTGTCGGGCCTGGGCGACTTCGACACGTTCTACAACCGCCACGACAATTCGACGCACCTGAACGCCATACGCGCCTTCATCGATTCGGGTAACTGGTCGTCCGTAGGCATGAACGTCTACCTCACCTCGCCGGACAACGCCCAGCCCTTCGATTCCAGCGCCGTCTTCTACCCGAGCGCCTGGCATGACGTCGTCGCCCTGGCCGTGTCCGTCGTCAACTGCCCGGTGGCCGTGGGCGTCAACGCGTTCAACGCGGTCATCACGGGCATCGTCTACCCACTGAGCATGTACCTGCTCATGCTGCACCTGAACAAGGGCGATCGCCTGGCCATCCTCGCGGGCGCGTTCGTGACCCCCGCCTTCAACGCGTTTCCCTGGTACTTCTTCCTGAAGGGCCCGCTTGTGGGCAACATGCTCTCCTACGCCATCGTGCCCGCCGTGTGCGCGGCGTTCATCGCGCTGTGCAAGGCGGCGCGCAAAAGCGCCGGATTCGTCGTCACCTTCTGCGCCGTCGCCCTCATCGCCTGCGTGGCCCTCGGGCTGTCCCAACCCAACGGCCTTTTTACCTTCTACATCTTCGCCGTGGCGTTCCTCGGGCATAAACTGTACCGCCTTTTGAAGCGGAAGTACCGCGAGCAGCGCCTGTCCCGCGCCCAATGCGTTCTGCTGTTCGGAGGCTTCCTTGCGCTCGTCGTGGTCCTGTGGTTCGCGGCCTACAAGGTACCCACGTTCCAAAGCGTCGTGAACTTCCGCTACAAGAGCGACAACGGCCTCGACCCCTTCAACACGCTGTACGACGTCCTCTCCCTCGGGCTCGTGCTGTCGTTCCCGCAGTGGCTCCTCGTAGCCCTTGCATTCGCCGGCATCTTGGCCCTTCTAGCAAAAAAACGCCCCTGGCACATTGTGCCGCCGGCGTTCTTCGCCGTGGCCTACTTCTTTGCCCGCGCGTTCTACGAGAAGGCGCCACGGCAGTACATCGCCGGCTTTTGGTACAGCGACCCCACCCGCCTCGCAGGAGGCTTGACCATCTTTCTCACCCCCATCGTAAGTTTGGGCCTCGCAATGACCCTGCGCCTCGTCGTCCGTCTCGTTAAGAGCCTCGCGAGTTCCG
Source organism: Adlercreutzia equolifaciens DSM 19450 (assembly GCF_000478885.1). Lineage (NCBI taxonomy): Bacteria > Bacillati > Actinomycetota > Coriobacteriia > Eggerthellales > Eggerthellaceae > Adlercreutzia > Adlercreutzia equolifaciens. Next base: position 872,435 of record NC_022567.1, on the reverse strand, counting down.
CCGGGCTCGTCGAACTTGACGAGAAGGCGCGCGCGGCCATCGTCGTCGCATGCCTCGCCGCGTTTAGCTGCTATGCCTATTTCCCCAACTTCACACCCAACATTTGGGAAAAGGACAACGTGACGCCCACCCCCATCGGCATTGTGAAGATGCGCATCGCCAACGAGTACGACACAGCCCGGGAGCAGGTGTACAGCGCCGACGAGCGCGCTTTCGTCCAGAAAGTCAAGGAGGTCATCCCCGAGGGGGCCCTGGTAATCAACCAGCCGCAAGACGGCAGCGTCTTCGCCTACGGGCTCGACGGCCTGAACACCTATTTCCGAAGCGCGGGCTCCTTCGACTACTCGGCCACGGCCGACGCCATCCGCCAGGGCATGGACAAAATCACCCTCGACGACGATGTGCGCAACGCCGTCGCCAGCACCGGAGCCGAGTACCTTCTGCTCCTCGACGAGGGGGTGCCCTACGACGAGGGCAAGTGGCTCACCACCTATCACGAGGGATACGTGCCCCTGTGGGCGGGCCTGAACAACGTGACCGACGAGACGCCGGGCCTCGAGCTCGTTCTGTCGGAAGGCGACGACATGAGGCTGTACAAGATCACCGCCACCGAGGACGAGGGCGCCGCGCAGGCGGCCGACGCTCAGTAGTTGTTCTCGTAGTAGGCGATGGCCTCCTGGATGGGGCCATCGAACTTTTTCGTGCCGTGATCGAGCACAATGCCGCGCGTGCAGAACTCCTCGGCAGCCGAGGAGGAATGAGTAACGAAGAGCACCGTCACGTTCTCGTCCTCCATGATCTCGCGCACCCGGGCGAAGCATTTCTCCTGGAACTTCTTGTCGCCGACCGACAGCGCCTCGTCCACCACGAGCACTTCCGGATCCGACGACACGGCGAAGGCGAAGCCGAGGCGCGCCTTCATGCCCGAAGAATAGGTGCGCACCGGCTGGTCGATGTACACGCCCAGATCGGCGAAATCAACCACCTTGGGCTCCAGCTGGGCGATTTCATCGTGATTAAGACCGAGGGCATGTCCGCGCAGATATATGTTCTCGCGACCTGTAAGCTTCGAGTCGAAGCCGGCCGTCAACTCCAAAAGGGCGCTCACCGTGCCATTGACCGTCACGGTACCCTTGGTGGGAAAGGTGACTCCCGTGATCATCTTCAGCGCCGTAGATTTGCCGGCGCCGTTGCGTCCGAGAAACGCCACCGCCTCGCCCTTGCGAATTTCAAAGGAAAGGTCGTTGCTGGCATCGATGCGCGTAATCTGTTTGCGCTTATCCGGCGTCCAGAAAACGCTCATGAACCGTTGGCGATCGTTCTCGAAAAGCTTGTAGGTCTTCGTAACGTGATCAAATTTGATAGCAAGGGGCGCATCGCTGCTAAAGGACATCGGCCACCTCCTCGCGCGTTCTCCGGTAAATTATGCACATAGCCACCAGCGTGACGAGGAACACGATGGCAAACCCCGGCACCGCGCCGGGCACATCCCAGATCCACATTTTGTCGTACACCGCACAGCGGTACATGGTCACAATGAAGGTGATGGGGTTAAACATGAGAATGGTCTCGATGGCGGGCATCTGCATGTTGTACACGTTGAATATGATGCCCGAAAGCCAGAACAGCGGCGTGGAAAGTGTCTTCACAAGGTTCATGAAATCCTTGCTGATGGCGGAGAGCAAGCTTGTCATGAGCGAGAACATGTCGAAGAACACGAACATGAGCACCATGGCCACTGGAATCTGCAGCAGATACCAGTCAAGTTTCTGCCCGTAGAGGAAGTACACCACAAGCAGCGCCGCCACAAGCCCGATCTGGATAATGAACGTGGAGATACCGTAAATGGTCGGAATGCCCGAAAGCGGAAACTTGATTTTGGTGACCAAATAGGAATACCGCTTGAATACATCGACGCCGGTTCCAAGCATCTCCTGCATGTAGAACCACGGGATGAGGCCACCCATGAGCCACAGCAGGTAGGGCAAGTCGGACCCTGTTTGATCAGCGCTGCGCAGCCCGACTTCCAATGCGAACCAGAACACGAAAATATAGACAGCTGGCTTGGCAAAGAACCACAGCGGACCCAGCACTGCGCCTGCCGACACCTTGCGCAAATCGAACAGTCCGAGGCTCAGAATCTGCTTGCGCCAAGCCCACTGCTCCTTCAGTATCTCGGAAAGCGTGCTCACAATCCCCTTTTCTCCCGGCGGCAAAGGCGAGTTCCTATTCTACCATTGACTTGCCGCCCTCACCCCGCCTTCACAGCATTCCCCCGTAAGCGCTTCCTCAATCCCTTTGAACTGAGGGGCGGGAAGGGCCGCATCCAGCGCCCTTCCCGCCTTTCCGCCGTTTCCACTATAATGGGGCCACTCACGGGTCCGCGCCTCCCCTCCCCTATGGGCGCCGCGCGAGGGCCCGCCCCCAACCCCGATGAAAGGCCGCCGTGAAGTCCCTCGCCGTGCGCATAGCAACCGCCCTACTTGCCGCCTGGTACGCCCTCTGCCGACTGCTGCCCGTCCGCGACCAGATCGTCTGCATCAGCCGCCAGAGCGACCAGGAGCCCGTCGACTTCCGCATGATCCGTGCGTACTTCCAGCGCGAGTGGCCCGGCTGGCGCGTCGTCGTTTTGGCGAACACCCTGAAGAGTCCCCTGTCCTATCTGCCCGTGATGATGCGCCAGGTGTTCTACATCGCCACGAGCCCCGCGGTGGTGCTCGACTCCTACTGCATCGTCGTCAGCCTGCTGGGCGAGCGCATCAAGGCGCCCGTCGTGCAGATTTGGCATGCCCTGGGCAACATGAAGAAGTTCGGCTACACGGCGTTGGACACCGAGGAAGGCCATAGCGCGGAGACGGCGGCCCTCATGCACATGCACGAGGGCTACGACGCCGTGGCCGTGTCGTCGCTCACCTTCGCCGAGGATCTGGCGGCTGGGTTTAACGTGGAGCCGTCCATCGTCTTCGAGGCGCCGCTGCCCCGGGTCGATCTACTGCTTGACAAAGGCAACCGCGCCGCCCAGCGCGCCGCCGTCGAGCAGGCCTGCCCCAGCCTCATGGGCAAAAAGGTCATCGTCTACTGCCCGACTTTCCGCAAAGCGGAGCCCGCCAACGAGAAGGAGGCCATGGCGGCGCTTCTGAACGCCATCGACTTCAGCCGCTACGCCCTCGTCTACAAGCCGCACCCCGTCAGCACCCAGGTGATAGACGACCCGCGCGCCATCCGCATTGAGGATCCCGCCATCGACCCTCTCTACCGCGCCGACTACGTCATCAGCGACTACTCGACGGTCATGTACGAGGCCGGACTGCTCGGCATCCCCGTCTTTTTGTACGCCTACGACTGGGACGACTACCATGAGAAGCGGGCATTCAACATCGATCTCGAGCGCGACGTCCCCGCGCTCTTCACCGCCGACGCCCGCGAGATCATGGCCGCCATAGAGGAAGGTGGCTTCGACCATGGCGCCTTCGACGCCTTCGTCGCGCGCAACATCGCCCTGCCAGAGAACGAAACGTGCACGGCCCATTTGTGCCGCCGCATCATGGATCTGGCGAGCGGACGGGAGTAGCGACGGGCCATGTGGACGAGCTTCTTCCTCTGCGCCGCACTGTTCGTCGGCATCCTCTACGGGCCGGGATACCCCCTGTTGCGGGGCCTGGGGCTGCGGCGGGCCCTCTGCCTGGGCTGCGCCCCTATCGCCAGTTGCATCGGCTACGGGCTTTTCGCCATACTGTGGGAAAAAGCGGGGGTGCCCTGCTTCTGGGGCAACGTGCTGGGGTCGGTCGCCTTGGCCGCCGCCGTCGTTGCCGCGGCGGGACACATGCTCCGCCGCAGGCGCGGGCAGGGCCTGAGGCGGCCCGTGGCGACGCGCGATCTGCTCGTGCTGTGCCTCTATATCGCCGTCGGCTTGGCCGTCTGCGGCTACATCTTCGTGAAATCGCTCGACACCCCCGCATCGTTCTACTGCCGCTTCGACAACCAGACCCACGACACCCTGCCCCGCGTCTTCATCGACACCGGCATCTGGTCGCCGCTGGCCACCTCGCTCGGCGCCGAATCGCTGGTATCGCCGCCGAGCTACTACCCGGCGGCCTGGCATATCCTGGCGGCCCTCGCATACTCGGCCACAGGCCTCGACCTCCCCGTTATCTTCAACGCCCTGAACACGGTGCTGTCCGGCATCGCGTACCCGATCAGCTCCCTCGCCCTTATGACCGTGCTGTTCCCCCGGCGCCGCGACGTCATATTGGCTGGGGCGGTTTCCACCATGGCCTTCGCCTGCTTCCCCTGGGTGCTCCTTCTGAAGGGCCAGCTGCTCGCGAACCTCATCAGCTTCAGCTTGGTACCGGCGGCCCTGGCCCTTATCGCGTCCTACCTGACCGGGCCTGGGCCCATACGTTGGAAGGGGCTCATCGTTTCGGCGGCCACCCTCGCCGTCTTCTTCGGCCTCGCCCATCCCAACGGGCTGTTCACGACCCTCGTGTTCGTCGCGCCGCTCGCCATCCGGCGCGCCGCCGATGCCCTGCGCGCGAGCCCACGTCTGTCCCCCGCTAACCCGCTGCGCCGCCGCTGGGTGGTGTGGGCCCTGGGATTCGCCGTCTGCCTCGTCCTGTGGCAGGCGATGCTGTACGCGCCGCCGCTGCAGCAGGTGGTGCTCTACGACAACGTCGGGAACTTGAACCTTACCTGGCCCGAGAGCTTCTACGCGGCCGCCGCCCTTTCCTTATATCCCAACCAACCGCCCCAGTGGCTGCTGTTCGCCGTGTGCCTTACCGGCGCGGCCGCGCTCTCTCGCCGAGGGCGCGGCTGGCTCGCGCTGCCCGGCGCCTACATGCTGATCGTATACGCGGTCTGCCGGTGCACCGAGGCGAGCTACACGCTGCGCACCTTCCTGGCGGGTTTCTGGTACAGCGACCCTTACCGCATCCTCTGCTGCGCCGAGCTGTTCCTCGTGCCGGTAGCCGCCGTGGGTCTGGCCGCCATCGCCGGCGCCATCGCGCGTCTCGCGAGCGGGCGGCACCGGCAAGTCCTCCTCGCCCTCGTCCTGGCCCTCTTCTCCCTTGCGAACTTCTCCCCCTGTTATATTCCGCCCGTGAAGGTGGAGCTCCCCAAGGGAGTCGAGGAGCCCCATTTCGTTTCCACCGAAGGAACAGCCATCGCCTTCATGCACTACCTGGTGACCGAGGGCTACGACCTGGGACAGGAGCAGACCTACAGCGCCGTGGAGGAGGCCTTCGTGCGTCAGGTGATGGGCATCATACCCGAGGGAGCGCTCGTCATCAACCAACCCCACGACGGCAGCGTTTTCGCCTACGGACTCAACGGCCTGAACACCTACTACCGCCATATCGACACCGGCGAGGAGACCGAGCAGAGCCCCATCATCCGCGAGGGTTTGGCCGCTATCGCAACTGACGAGGCCGTGGCCGAGGCGGTGGCCGCCACCGGGGCGCGCTACGTGCTGCAGCTCGACCACGACGTGTCGCTGGATACGGGGGTCTGGCTGATACAGACGAACGAGGACAACATGAAGAACTACGCCGGCATCGATGCCGTTGACGAGGCGACTCCCGGTTTCAAGCTGATCCTTAAGGACGGCGACATGAGGCTGTACGCCATCGAATAATGCATCTTGCCGCCGCACCAGGGGGGTAGTACGCTTCAATCTCTACGCATCGGACGTCATGTCCGTCAACACCTGGATCGGACGCTACCGCGTGAATGCCAATGAAATCTGGGGGGCACGCTAGGCGAAACCGATTCTACCGCCCATGCTGGCCGTACCAGCGGGGCTTGTCCTCCTGACGGGTGTGGCGGCCGTGGTAGTGGTGACGCAGCACTTGGTCGAAGATCCCCAGCTTCCACAGAATGAGGAACGACCCGATGAGCAGCACGACGATCACGATCCAAACCACAATGCCGTGGGAGCTACTCATGACCCACGCCCCTAAACCCAGCAGGGCCGTCCAAGCGTACACGATGAGCACGCTCCTGCGCACTCCCAGGCCCCGGCTGAGCAACAGATGGTGCAGATGCTTTCGGTCGGCCTGCTGGATGGGGCGGTGGTGGTAGAGGCGACGCGCGATGGCCGCCGCCGTATCCGCGATGGGTATGGCGGCGATCACGAGCGGTACGGCGAGCACGATGACCGTCGGCGAGCGCATGACGCCCATGAGCGAGATGACGCCGATCATGGCGCCGAGGAGAAGCGAACCGGAATCTCCCATGAAGATGCTGGCCGGCGTGAAGTTGTAGCGCAGAAACGCCAACGTGACGCCGAGCAGGATGATGGAGAGCATGGCCGTCTCCTCCATGCCGCGCCCGAACGCGATGATGAACAGGAAGAACGACGCGATGGTCGAAATGCCCGCCGCCAGGCCGTCGAGACCGTCGATGAGGTTGATGACGTTCATGAAGCACACGAGGTAGAGCACCGTGAGCGGATAGGCGAACCATCCGAACTCGATGTACCCGGGTCCCACGGGATTGGCGATGCTCGAAAGCAGAAGGCCCGATCCGGCGATGATCGTTGCCCCGAGAATCTGCCCGGCGAGCTTGACGCTCGGCTTCAACGAATACACGTCGTCAAGGGCGCCCACAAGCACGATGACGAGCAGGCCCACCATGACGCCGGGGTGGTTCACCGTGTTGTCGCCGTGCACATAGAATCCGGCCCACCCGAGGAAGAACTCGCCGGCCACTTCCACGAGCAACGCCACCGCAATACCAGCGGCCATGGCGATACCGCCCATGCGCGGAACGGGGCGCTTGTTCACACGGCGCGCGCTCGGGTAGTCGACGGCGTCCAAACGCAGTGCGAGCCTTCGCGCCAGCGGAACGCAGAGATACGTTACTGCAAAGGCGAGAAGGCCCAGCACCACGAAATGTCGCAGAGTTACTCCCACGCAGCTGCCGGCAGCTTAGAACTCGAGGCCGCGAAGCCACTCGGTGAGCTCGACCAGCGTCTCGTCGGTGACGCCCAGGCGCTGCTCGCGCTCCTGCAGGTACTTCTCCCGTTCTACAAACTGCGCCAGCTGCTCGTCGGAGAACTCCGTCATATCTATGTCGCGCACATCCACGATGCGCTTGGCGAAATCCGGCAGCTTGTCGTTCATGGCGGTGATCTTCACCACGTCGCCCGTGTGCGGCGCCTCCACGTAGTAGCCGTCGCCCAGATACATCGCCACATGGTGAACGTCGCCGCCCTCGGCGAAGAACAGCAGGTCACCCGGCAGCAGCTCCTCGAAGGGCACTTCCTCGCCCACCTCGCACTGATAGTACGTGGTGCGCGGAAGCTCGATGTTGAAGACCTCGCGGTAGCAGTACTGTACCAGACCGGAGCAGTCGAAGCCGTCAGGCGTCGTGCCGCCCCACACATAGGGCACCCCCAGGAAGGAGTTCGCCAGGGCCGTGAGGTCATTCAGTGTGCGAGCCTCGCGCACCGGCAGCGGCTGATGCTTCGCGATGAGCTCCTCGAAGCCCTCAAAGCGCTCGGCGTCGATGGCGTCGGCATGCTGCTGCATGGGGGTGTCCGTGGCCGGAACCGAGGGCTTCTCCAGGTAGACGGGCACATGATAGAGCTGCTCGGCGGCGGCCATCTGCGCCTCCCACTCGGCGAGAGCCTGCTGGTAGTCTTCGGTGCGGGCGATGTAGTCCTCGTACTCGGCCACGAGCGCCTCGTACTCCATCTTGTCGGTGACGGGGTCGAGGTACTTGTCCAGGCCCGAGACCTCGTCTTTGACCGGCAGCACGAAGGTGTCGGTGAGCTCGTAGGTGAGCGGCACGTCGAAGCGGGTGAGGTCGTAGGTCTCGATGAGGTCCTGCAGCTTCTCGGAGTAGAAGATATCCGTGGCGTAGCGGCCCACGAGGAAGTCGCAGGCGTCCACGAAGCTGTCGGAGTTCGACTTGCGCGCTCCCGCGTAGAAATCGCCCATGGAGTTGCTGAGCAGATCGGCGTAGTCGGAAAGCGACTCGTCCACCGTCTCGTACTGGCGGAAGTCGCTCATGATGGTGTAGGTGGCGCCGGTGCCGTCATCCTCGCGGGTGGGCAGCTGCACCGAGTTGCCGTGATAGGTGCCCTTGATGCCGAACAGGTTGTTGTTCGGCGCCTGGGCCAGCGTGGAGTTGCCGGAGGCGGACTCCAGAATGGCCTGGGCGATCATGACCGACGCGTACAGGTCGTTCTCGGCGGCGATGGTGCGGGCCGACTCGCCCACCAGCGAGATGAACTTCTCGGTGGTGAGATCCTCGCTGTAATGGCGCGCCACGTAGGCCGAGTTGTCGATGTGCGTGAAGGAGATGGAAGGCACCGTGACGGCCACCTGCTTGAGGGGCGTCTGGGCCTGGCCCTTGATGACGGCGGCAGTGTGCGACTCGTCCGTCACGCCACCGGCGTTGCCGGGCTTCTGGATGCCGGAATCGACCGGATTGCTCACATCGATTTCGGATCCACCCGGAACCTCGGGGGCTTCGGGAACTTCAGGGGTGTCGGGAACCGAAGGCTGCTCGGGAACCTCGGGGGCGGGCTCTTCGGATTTCGCGACGGCCACCTTGATGACGACCTCGGTTCCGGCGGGAATCTCCGCGCCGGCCTCCGGAAGCGTCTCCAAGATTGTTCCCGCAGGCTCGTCGCTCTCGACTTCCTCTTGCACGTAGGTGATTTTGTTGTCCGTTAAGAAGGCGATGAGAGACTCGAGGGTGACCGTCTCGTCGTTCGCCCAGTCGGGCATGATCAGCGCCTCGGGCTCGACTGCGGGAGGCGTGACCTCGCCCTCGTTGCCCTCGCCCTCGACGGTGCCGCCCGCACCATCGGTGCTCGGGCCGTTAGTGTCCGTGCCCTGGTCCTCGGTGGGGCCGGAATCGCCCTGGTTGGCAGAGCCCGCCTCATCGGGAACCGTCTCGGGCTGGGTCTGCTGAGTCGCCTCGAGCGTCTGCACCATTGCGGCGTTCTGCGCGGCCTCGGCCTGCTTCGCCGCCTCTTCGGCAGCGACACGCTCGGCCTCCTCCAGGCGCGCAGCCTCTTCCTGCGCGGCCTTCTCGGCAGCCAGACGCTCCTCTTCCGCCTTCTGTGCGGCGGCTTCGGCCTCTGCGGCAGCAGCGGCGGCCTCCTGCTGATCGAGAACCCTCTGCATGGTCTCGAAGGTCGGATGCAGGACACCGTACTCCTCAGCGGTCAGAAAGCCCATTTTCGCATCGGCCATAATATCCAAATCGGCCAGCGAGAACAGCTCCCCGGCCTCAATGCGCTCGACGAGCTCATCGTAGCTTTTCGGAAACGCCTTCTCCTGAGCGGTGTGCTTGGCCAAAAGGTCATCATCGGCGTAGCTGGACGTGTAGGTTGCGGCCACGCCGCCCACAGGGGCAACGACCAGCGCCACAGCAGTGAGAATAGATACTGCCTCCCTCGGTGAAGTCATCGTGCCTCCTCTATCGTCGTCGTTTCGCGTTTGCGCATTTGGGTGCGCAAGACCAGGGCAATAAATTGCCTGGAAGCTTGCATTATAACGTGAAGAGAAGGGCTGTCCAGCAGGTATTTTTCCCTGTTGACAGTTGTTGAGCGAAGAAATCAGCAGATCATTTGGCAAGTAAGTTGCTCGCACTGTTGCTGAACTGGCATTTTCTCGCAGAATTCGCACGGCATCATCGCAAAGGCAACAAATATGGTTTTTGAACAATCGGCGCCCTGCGGCCATTTTCGCTGATGAACGGAGTCATCTTTACTCGATGACGCGCTTGGCGAAGTCGGGGGCGAAATAGTCGAAGGTGGCACGCATGACGCGGCCCCCACCCGTGGAGGCGTGGATGTACTCGCCGTCGCCGGCGTAGATGCCCACGTGGTAGACGCCCGAGCCGCGCCCCCAGAACAGAAGGTCTCCCGGCACCAGCTCGTCCAGCGAGACGCCGGTGCCCAGCGCGCTCTGCTCGGCGGCCGTGCGCGGCAGCTCGCGCCCGAGGGCGTGGGAGAACACCCAGCGCGTGAACCCGGAGCAATCGAAGCCCGAGGGCGTCGTCCCGCCGTAGGCGTACGGCACGCCGAGCTGCGCGGCCGCCTCGTCCACCACGGACTGCCGACGTCCCGCCAGCGCCTCGGCCTCGGCCTGCGCCTGGGCGGCCGCTGCGGCCTCGTCGGCCACACCGCCGACGTAGTCACGGATGTCCTGGGCGAAGCTTTCCACTTTGGTAAAGGGGCTTTCCACCTCCGATGCATGGGCCGAAGTGTGGGAGAAGGCGGTGCACAACGCCGCCAGAAGAGCAGCCGCGGCAATCATCCCCGCGGCCTTGATGTGCGCTTTGAACATAACCATGGGGCCGAAGCCTAAAGGAGGAAGACGCGCCCGCCAACCCCCTCCACAACTTGCCCGCCTTCAGTTCACGCCCCGTGCGCGAGAACTAAACCGAACCCCCACGCCCCGTTCACGCCTTCCCCATCCCGAAGTACGCAACTTAGAAATGGCTGACACGTGACAGTTTGGTCTTGACCTGCTATTTCACAGCTCATAGTTGAATGCTGGACGCACTGCATCGAGCGAAGCGACGATGCAAACCGCAAGCAAGGCCGAGCCCGGCGGAGACGCGGGGTGCCCTGACCGAGCGAGTTCCGCAGCGACTGGAACAGCCCAGTGGGCTGTTCCACCAAGCGAGGACTGTCTGAGCGAATCAGGGTACCCCACGGCTCCGCCCCCGGAAGCCCCGCACCTACACCTCGCGCGGAACCTCCCCGGTCTCCAGCAGGTTCAATAGCTGTGCCTCGTCCAGCACGGGCACGCCCAACGCCACCGCCTTGTCGTACTTCGAGCCCGCGTTCTCCCCCGCCACGACGAAGCTCGTCTTCTTCGACACCGATCCCGACACCTTGGCCCCCATGGCCTTCAGGCGCGCCCCGGCCTCGTCGCGGGTCATGCCCGAGTGCGCAAGCGTCCCCGTCAGCACGAAGGTAAGGCCCGCCAGCACCTGGGGCACCTCCTCACCGGGAGCTGCGGCCTCATCGGCCATGGTCACGCCGGCCGCGCGCAACCGCTCGATGACCGACACGTTGTCCGGCGTGCGGAAGAACAGCCACATCCCGTGGGCCACCTTCGGCCCCACGCCGTAGACGCCCGCCAGCTCGTCCTCCCCGGCCGCCGCGAGCGCGTCCATGGAGGGATAGGCCGCCGCAATGGCCTCGGCCGTGGTCTTACCCACGTGCCGGATGCCCAGCCCGAACAGCACGCGCGCAAACGAGCGGCCCTTCGACGCCTCGATGGCCGCCACCAGCTTCTTCGCCACCGTGTGCCCGAGGCGCACCGGCTCCCCGTCGGCCTTCACGCGGCCCATGTCCAGGCTCGCCAGCTCCTCTTCGGAAAGCGAGTAGTAGTCGGCCACGTCCGCCACGCGCCCGCTCTCTACGAGCCGCGAGACGATCTCCTCCCCCATGCCGTCAATGTCCAGCGCCCCGCGGCTCGCCCAATGCAGCAGCCGCTCCAGCGCCTGGGCCGGGCAGTCGATGGAGATGCAGCGGAACGCCACCTCGCCCGGATCGCGCACCACGGGGCTGCCGCAGCTCGGACACACGCTCGGCATCTCCCAGATGCGCGCCTCGGGGCTGCGCAGGGAAAGCACCGGCCCCAGTACCTCGGGGATCACGTCGCCCGCCTTCCGCACGATGACTGTATCGCCCACGCGCACGTCCTTGCGGTGTACCTCATCCAGGTTGTGCAGCGTCGCCCGGGCCACCGTGGAACCGGCCACCACCACGGGCACCAGCTCCGCCACGGGCGTGAGCGCCCCGGTGCGCCCCACCTGCACGGTGATGTCGCGCAGAAGCGTCGTCTTCTCCTCGGGCGGGAACTTGAACGCGATGGCCCAACGCGGCGCCCGAGCCGTGAACCCCATAGCGCGCTGGCGGGCGAAGTCGTTCACCTTCACCACCACGCCGTCGATCTCGTAGGGCAGCGACTCGCGGCAATTCAGGCACTCGCGGCAGAACCCGCGCACCTCCTCGGCGCTCGTGCACAGCCGCACGTCCGGGTTCACGTGGAAACCGGCCTTCCGCAGCCACTGCAAAAGCTCCCACTGGCCTTCCACCTCCAAGGCGGCGTCGTCGGCGATGGCGTACATAAAGGTAGAAAGGTCGCGCATCTTCGTCACAGCCGGATCCTTCTGGCGCAGCGACCCGGCAGCGGCGTTGCGCGGGTTCGCGAACGGGGCGCGCCCCTCCTCCTCGGCGGCGGCGTTCAAAGCCTCGAAGCTCTTCTTCGGCATGTACACCTCGCCGCGAAGCTCCAGCGTCTCCACCCCCGGCGCGATGGCCGCGCGCGCCTCGTCGCGCAGGCGCAAGGGCACGTCGCGCACGGTGCGCATGTTCACGGTCACGTCCTCGCCGGTGGTGCCGTCGCCGCGGGTGGCCGCCCGCACGAGCACGCCGTCCTCGTAGGTGAGCGCGATGGAGCTGCCGTCAATCTTCAGCTCGCAGCACAAAGGCGGAAGCGCCCCTCCGCAGGCCTCGGCGGTGCGCTCCATCCACTCGTCAAGCTCGTCCAAGTCCATGGCGTTGTCGAGCGAGTACATGCGCCGCTCGTGCACGACGGGTGCGAACTGCTCGCCCACATACCCGCCGACTCGCTGGGTGGGCGAGGAGGCCGTCACCAGCTCGGGGTGCGCCGCCTCTATCTCGCGCAGCTCCCGCATGAGCGAGTCGAAGGCCGCGTCCGAAATGGTGGGCGCGTCCAGGGCGTAGTACTGGTAGCTGTGGTGCTCGATCTCGCGCCTGAGCGCCTCGGCCCGCGCCGCCGGATCCTGCCCTTCGAACAGATTGCCCTGCTCCGCCATGATTCCTCGCTTTCCGCATGAAGAGGCCCGGAAGCGTTTCCGGGCCTCGAATCTCTTCGCGCCTATGGTATCACTGGCGCGGCCGTAGTGCCGCCAACTCCTCGCCTAGCGGGCGTTGCTTCCTCAGAGCGCAACTCCTCCCGAGCGTGCGCACTTCCTAGTGGGTGTGGGCCACGATGGTCGCCTGGGGCAGCGACACGCCGTAGACGGCCATCTGCACGCCGCGGGCCATCAGGAAGAAGCCCAAGAACAGCGCGAAGGTGCCCGGCCACAGGAAGAAGGCGATGCCGCAGAACAGCGACACGATGCCGGCGAACAGCACCCAGCCCCAGCCGGGAAGCGCGTCGCGGAAGCGAACCGCGGCCACAATCTCGAAGATGCCGTAGGCCACCACGAAGATGCCCATGACCCAGGGAATCACCACGGCCGACGCTATGGGGTGCACGATGAACAGCACGCCCAAGATAATGTCGCAGACGGCGTAGGCGAGCGCCCAGCCGGACAGCCCCTCGGCCTCGCGGTACTTGAAGTAAGCGTAGGCATCCACGATGCCCGCGGCCAGAAACATGCAGCCGGCAATGACAGCGATGCTCACCAGCGTGAGCCCCGGCACCATGAGCAGCACGAATCCGATGATGACCAGGGCGATGCCCGCGGCGAACAGGCCCCAGTTGCGTCCTACCTTGATGTCCATGATAATCACAACTCCTTAACCCTTTGGCTATCCGCCATCGCAGTGTGCTACGGTGACGATATTCATTCTAGAAGCGGGAACATGAGAATTACGCCGCGCGGCCGTCCCGTTTCCGATAGGATTGCGCTGCGTTGGCGCTGTGTTTCATGAGGGTTTTGCTCATTATTTGGAAGGTGTGGAAGAGATGGAAGACGCAGAGGATCTGAAAGCGGCCCCCGGCCGGAGCAATGCCGAGCTGGCCTGCCTGCTGCCGCACCCGGCCGCCGATGCCAACAAGTACACCCGCGGGCACTTGAGCCTCGTGGTCGGATCGGCCGCCTACCCCGGCGCGGCCTGCCTGGCGGCTGCGGCCGGCGAGCGTGCCGGGGCCGGCTACACTGAGGTGTTCTGCGCCGGGAAATCGATGATCACCGTGCGCGGCTGGCGGCCGTCTTTGGTGGTGCACGACTGGAGAGCGTGGAAGCCGGCCAAGGCGCCGGCGCCCCGGCCGGGCCACCCGACGGCCTGCGTCATCGGCTGCGGCTTCGACGCGGCGGAAACCTCCCTCACCTCGCTTCTCATGGAGACGGTGCGGGGCTGGGAGGCCCCTCTGCTCATCGACGGGGGCGCCCTCGGGCTTCTCGCCAACGCCACCGGCCTGCGCCTGGCCCGCGAGCGGGCCGCCGCCGGGCGCTCGACACTGCTCACGCCCCACGGCGGCGAGGCGGCGCGGCTGGCCCAAGGCGCCCGGGAGGCCCTGGAAGAGGCCGAGGACGCGGCCGCCCGCGGAACGCGCAGCCCCCTCGCGGAGGCTGCGGCCGCCCTCTCCCCCGCAAGCCGCGCCACGCTAGCCGAAGCCGACCCCGCGCCTGCGGCCCTGGCCTGCGCGCTCGCCGAGGCCTACGGCGCCGTCGTGGCCCTCAAAGGCCCCGTGACCTTCATCGCCTCGCCCGACGGCACCGCGGAGGTCATGGACCGGGGCACGTCCGCGCTCGCCAAGGCCGGCACGGGCGACGTGCTCGCGGGCATCATCGGCGCCCTGCTCGCCCAGGGCCTTAGCCCCCGCGACGCGGCGGCCCTCGGCTGCGCCCTGCATGCCGAGGCGGGTCGGGCCGCCGCGGCCGCCCTCACCGACATCTGCGTCGCCGCCGAGGATCTCATCACGCACCTTCCCGATGCCATCCGCGCCATCGAGTCCTAAGGCGGGGCGCTCGCCCCCTCCTATTGACAGGGGTTAATAGCGAATCTCGCCACAATTGCGGCTTTATGGCCTTATACTGAGGTGTCATTGAGAGCAGAAAGGGGAGGCCGTGCACGCCGTCAAAGTCGACAGCCGCAAGATCATGGCCGCAGGCCTGGTCATCGTGGCCGTCTTCGCCGCCGTCGCCATCACGGTGAATCTGTTCTACTTGGGGCAGATCCAGTCCCTCGTGCGCAACACCACGACCACCTCGGTCATGGAGCTGGCCACGGCCCGCGCCCACTACCTGGACGAATGCCTCGCCTCCGACCAGAACTCCGTGAAAAGCCTCGCCCACTTCATCGCCGACGTCACCCCGCAAGAGGCCCGCGACCAGGTGAAGGGCTTCATCTCCACCCACGAGGCCGCCGCCGCCTGGATTCGCTCCAAGGACGGCACCACCTGGTGCTCCTCGAGCGAGACCGACCTGTACGATCCGGCCTTGGAAGACAAGCTGTTCGGCCCGGCCATGGCCGGCGAGACCGGTTCCTCGGAGATGTATCTCGGCCACGCCGGCGAGCGCCGCATCCTCTTCTACGCCCCCATCGTCGACGCCCCCGTCACCGCCGGCCCCGGGACGACCGCCACACCCGCGGATCCCGGCGACGTCCTCGGCGCCGTCTACGTCTCCTACCCCGCCGACGAGCTGCAGAATTCCTACGGCACCGCCTATTCCAGCGCCGGCGCCACCTTCGTCGTCGACTCCTCCGGCACCATCGTGCTCGACGCCAACCGCGGCGCCGACGAGGCGGTCCAGGGCAGCCTTTCGGCCCTCATCAACGACAACGCCGACTCGTCCCAGGTCTCCTCGTTGCTCGCCGGCACCGCCTCCGATACCTCCGGCAGCCTCGTCATGACCCTCGACGGCGCCGACCAGTTCGTCTTCTACACCCCCATTAGCGCCAAAAGCGGCTGGTCGCTCGTGACCATCCTGCCGCTTTCGGTGGTGGAATCCGACGGCACGCAGATCGTCGGCATCACCAACCAGATGGTGGCCGTGCTCGCCGTGGCCGTGGCCGTGGCGGCGGCGGCCATGGTGGCCCTCATGGTGTACCGGCGCCGCCGCGAGCACCGCTACGAGCAGTACATCCAGAGCGTGTACTCGGCCATCGGCGCCAACATCGACACCGCCATCTTCATCGTCGATCGCAAGGAGCGCCTCATCGAGGCCGTCTTCGAGAACACCCAGGACATCCTCGGCATTCCGGCCCGCGACTTCTTCGTCCCCAACGAGCTGTCGCCCAACGAGGCCTACGCCAACGTGGCCGCCATCGTGCACTCCGGCGCCGGCGATAAGGCGCGCACCTGGGAATTCGAGGCGGACAACCCGGCGCTGGGCCGCTCGCAGTGGCTGCGCATGACGGCGCGGCCCGTGATGCTCGCCGAGCGCGAGAAGACCATCTTCTCGCTCACCGACGTCACCGCCGACCACGAGATCCGCGCCCGGCTCGAGCGCGCCGCCACCGCCGCCGAGGACGCCAACCGCGCCAAAAGCTCGTTCCTCTCCTCCATGAGCCACGACATCCGCACGCCCATGAACGCCATCCTGGGCTTCTCCACGCTCATCGACCGCGAGGCCGACAACCCCGCCCACGTGCGCGACTACAACCGCAAGATCGCCACCTCCGGCCAGCATCTTTTGGGGCTCATCAACGACGTGCTGGACATGTCGAAGATCGAGGCCGGCAAGACCACCCTGGCAGCAAGCGCCTTCGCCCTCTCCGGCACCGTGGAGTCCGTCGAGGCCATGATGCGCCAGCAGACCGACGCCAAAAACCAAGTGTTCACCGTGGAAGTGGACAAGGTCGAGCACGACCGGCTCGTCGGCGACGAGGGGCGGCTGCGCCAGATCCTCATGAACCTGCTCTCCAACGCCATGAAGTACACGCCCGAGGGCGGCCACATCCTCTTTCGCGTCGACGGCTCCGCCAAGCGGCATGGCCATCACGAAGAACCTCGTCGATCTTATGGGAGGCACCATCTCCGTGGAAAGCGAGCCGGGGACGGGCAGCACCTTCATCGTCGATCTGGACTTCCCGCCGGCCGGCGACGAGTCGGACGGCAGCGAGGGCGACGGCGGAAAGCGAGTCGGCGACGCGAGCGGGGCCGAAGGGAACGCCCTGGCGCACAAGCACGTCCTCGTGGCGGAGGACAACGCCCTGAACGCAGAGGTCATCACCGCCATCCTGAACATCCACGACGCCACCTGCGAGGTGGCCGCCAACGGCGAGGAGGCCGTGGCGAAGTTCGGGATGAGCGCCCCGGGCACCTTCGACATGATCTTCATGGACGTGCAGATGCCCGTCATGAACGGCCACGACGCCGCCCGGGCCATCCGCGCGATGGATCGCCCCGACGCCGGCACCATCCCCATCATCGCCATGACGGCCAACGCCTTCGCCGAGGACGAGCGCCAGGCCCTGGCGGCCGGCATGAACGCCCATGTCGCCAAGCCCATCGACGTCCACGCCCTGGAACGCGTGGTAGCCAAGCTGTCGCAATAGGGCAAAACCGACCTGTCGCGTTAGCCGCATTTGTCTGTTCGCTTCGCAAAACTCAGCAAACCTCGGGACAAAACATAAAATGCGTCGCAAATGTCGAGAAAATCACGATCGTGCGAGTTCCGAGAAGAGAAAAACTCGCACGATCGTGATTTTCTCCGCAAAATGAGTCAACGAAGGCGCTTCAGACTCGCACAATCGCACTTTTCTCTGCACGAAATGCTGAAAAGTTGTCCCGAGGGCTTGCTTTGGGATATCGATGGTTGCGCAGGAAGGTGGATCGACAGCGGGTTTCGAAGATCGCCCATTCTACCCGGCTGCAAGCGCTCCCGGGAGGTCGTCCAGCAGGGAGCGGGCGTCCTTGAACTGGCGGGTGAGCTCCTCCATGGGGTCGCGCCGCCGCTCGGTGGCCGCCACCGACTCCTCGGTGATGGCCATGGCGCAGGCCACGGCGTCGGTATGGGTGTAGGACAGCGAGAGGGGAATCTCCCGCACGCCCTGTTCCCGGGCCACTTCGCGGGCGCGTCCGGTGAGCACCACGTAGGGGCGCCCCTTGCTCGTGCGGCGTACTTCCACATCGAGCCAGCCGATGCCCTCGGAAAACCCCGTGCCGAGCGCCTTCAGCACCGCCTCCTTGGCGGCGAAGCGGGTGGCGTAGTGCACTTCGGGATGAGCATGGGAGTCGCAATAGGCCCGCTCGGCGGCGGAGTACACCTTCTCCACGAAGGCCGGCGAGCGATCGATGATCTTGCGCATGCGCGCGATTTCCACGATGTCCACGCCGAGGCCCACTTCCTCGTTGGGCACGTCCATGGCAAGCGCGCCATCGACGGCGGCTTGGGATTTCTTCGATCGGGCCACTCCATCTGCCTTTCAGATCATCGGGGATACGCAAAGGCGCCGCCTCGGGGTCGAGCGCGGCGCCGAAAGAGATTCGAAGCTATTCGACCGTCACCGATTTCGCGAGATTGCGGGGCTGGTCCACGTCGCAGCCGCGTTTGACGGCCACGGCGCGCGAGAGCAGCTGCAAGGGCACGCTGGCCGTGATGGGCGAGAAGGCGTCGCGCACCTTCGGCACGTAGATGACGTGGTTGGCGTGCTTGGCGATTTCCTCATCGCCCTCGGTGGCCACGGCGATGATGCAGGCGCCGCGGGCCCGGGACTCCTGCAAATTCGACACCACCTTGTCGTAAACGGGGCTCTTCGTCGCGATGGCCACCACGGGGAATCCCTCGTCGATAAGGGCGATGGGGCCGTGTTTCATCTCGCCGGCGGCGTAGGCCTCGGCGTGCAGGTAGCTGATCTCCTTCATCTTAAGGGCGCCCTCGTAGCTGGTGGCGGCCCCCATGCCCCGGCCGATGAACAGGGCGCTTGTCGCGTCCACCATGGCGTCGGCCGCCGCCTCCACCGCCGGATCGCAGTCGGCGAGGATGCGCTCGACCTGCTCGGCGGTATCGGCCAGCTCGCTGAACAGAAGCTTGATCTGCCGGCCGGTCAGCCGGCCCACCGCCTGGCCGAGCAGCATCGCCAAAAGTGTGAGGGAGACGACCTGCCCCAAAAAGCTCTTCGTGGAGGCCACGGCGATCTCCTTGTTGGCCTTGGTGTAGATGACGCCGTCGGATTCGCGGGCCACCGGGCTTCCCACCACGTTCGTGATGCCGAAGACCTTCGCCCCCTTCACGCGGGCGTCGCGGATGGCCGCCAGCGTATCGGCCGTCTCGCCCGATTGCGATACGGCCACGACCAGCGTCGTGGGCGTGATGATGGGATTGCGGTAGCGGAACTCGCTGGCGACCTCCACCTCGCAGGGGATGCGCGCCCAGCTCTCGATGAGGTTCTTGGCGATAAGGCCCGCATGGTAGGAGGTGCCGCACGCGATAATGTAGACGCGATCGACCAGGTTGAGCTCGGCCGGCGTCATGTCCAGCTCGTCGATGACCAGCGAGCCAGCGACCAGGCGGCCGGCCAGCGTATCGCGGATGACGCGGGGCTGCTCGTGAATCTCCTTCAGCATGAAGTCGGGGTAGCCGCCCTTTTCGGCGACGTCGAGATCCCAATCGACATGGGTGACGTCGGGCTTAATGGGGTTGCCGGCCTCGTCGTAGTACTCGATGCCATCGGGGCGCAGGCGCGCCATCTGCCCGTCGGCGAGCACCACCACATCACGCGTGGCGTCGATCATCGCAATGATGTCGGAGGCCACGTAGCTGCCGGTCTCGCCGCAGCCCACCACGATGGGGGAATCCTTGCGGCAGGCGATGATCGTGCCCGGCTCGGCATCGGCCATGACGGCCAGACCGTAGGCCCCGACGAGCCGCGCGGCCGCCTCGGCCACCGCCGCACGCAGGTCGCCGGTACCTTCGGCGAGCATGCGGTGGTAGGACTCCTCCACGAGGTGCGCCACCACCTCGGTATCCGTCTCGCTCTTGAAGACGTGACCGCGACCGACGAGCTCCTCGCGCAGCTCGGCGAAGTTCTCGATGATGCCGTTGTGCACCACGGCGATGTCGCCGGAGCACGAGGTGTGCGGGTGCGCGTTGGCCTCGCTCGGCTTGCCGTGGGTGGCCCAGCGGGTGTGCCCGATGCCGCAGGTGCCCGTCATTTCGAAGTGGCCGAGGGTGTGCGCGAGCTCGGCCACCTTGCCCTTGCGGGTGATCACCTGAATGCCGCCGTCCTGCTCCACGGCCACACCCGCCGAGTCGTAGCCGCGGTATTCCATGCGGGTGAGCCCCTCCACCAGGATGGGAGTGGCGCTCGCCTCACCGGTATAGCCGACGATTCCGCACATAAATGCTCCTTTATCGAAAGCGGGCGGCACGAGGCCGCCCTCACTCATTTGCCGGTTCGCTATTGTACCGAAGGGGCGCCGTCCCCGGCCGCCTTCCACGAAAAGCCCGTCTCGACCGCTGCCGGATCAAGCGGAAACACGGGGTGTTCTGACCGAGCGAGTTCCGCAGCGAACAGGACAGGACTGAATGTCCTGTCCTGCAGAGCGAGGACTGCCTGAGCGAATCAGAATACCGCGTGGTTCCGCCTTCGCCCGACGCCTACCCGCGGATCTCGGCGCCGGTGGCCTTTTCCACCTTCGACACGAGCTTGCCGTGGGCGCGCTCCACTTCCTCGCTGGTCAGCGTGCGGTCGGGCGCGCGGTAGACGAGGCTGTAGGCCATGGACTTCTTGCCGGCGCCCACGCGCTCCGCATCGCGGTACACGTCGAACAGCGCCACGGATTCCAAGAGCTTGCCGCCGGCCGAGGTCATCACCTGGACCATCTTCTCGTGGGGCACGTCCTCGGCCACCACGAAGGCCTGATCCACCGTGACGGCCGGGAAGGTGGGCACGTCCACGTAGTCGCGGGCCGGGCGGCACGCGCGCACGAGCGCCGCCACATCAAGCTCGAAGGCCACCACGGGAGGCTCGGCCCCGAAGGCGTCGGCCACGAGCGGATGGATCTCCCCCACCCAGCCGATAACCGCCCCGTTCGCCATCATTTCGGCGGCGCGGCCCGGCTGCAGCTGCGGGGCCTCCTCGGCGGAAAGCGCCCGGAAGCGCACTTTGGGCAGCGCCAGCTCGCGGGCCAGGTTCTCCAGCACGCCCTTGGCGTCGAAGAAGTCGAAGGGCACCGCTGGTGAGTTCCACGCCGCATCGCGCATGGAGCCGGCCAGAACGCCGGCGAGCTTCTTGCGCTCCTTGGCCTTCTTGCGGCCCTCGGCAGCGGCGAACACCGTGCCGATCTCGTAGAGCTGGATGTTCTTCACGCCGCGGGCCTGGTTGTAGGCCACCGAGCGCAGAAGCCCGGGCACAATGGACTGGCGCATGACCGACATGTCCGCATTCAGCGGGTTCAGAAGCTCCACGGCCAGCCCCAGCCCCTCGGCGGGCAGGCGCAGCCGCTCGATGTCGCCGGGCTCGGCGAAGGAGTAGGTCATGGTCTCGTTCATGCCGGAGGCGCGCAGGGTGTCGTTGATCACGCGCACCGTCTCCTGCTCCGGCGTGCGCGCGCCCACGCGCTCACGGCCGCCGGGCAGCGTCGGCGGGATGCGGTCCATACCCCACAGGCGCAGCACTTCCTCGTACAGGTCAATCTCGCGCTCCAGGTCGGGGCGGAAGGTGGGCGGCAGCACCGAGAGCACGGAGGGGTCATCGGTGGCCTCAACGGCACAGCCGAGGCGCACGAGAATGTCCTCGATGAAGTCGGCGGGAATGTCGGCCCCCATCATGGCCACAAAGCGCGGAATGCGGAAGATGAGCTCCGGACGGGCGGTGGGAAGCTCGTATACGTCCACCACGCCGGGACGCACGGTGCCCCCGGACACCTCGGCCAGAAGCGCCGCCGCAGCCTGGGAGACCACTTCGCACAAGTGATCGTCCACGCCGCGCTCGTAGCGCATGGAGGCCTCGGAGATAAGGCCCAGGTTGCGGCTCGTGCGGGAGGTGCGGCCGCGCTCGAAGGCGGCGGACTCCAAAAGCACGCAGGTGGTCTCCTCGGTGACCTCGCTGTTCTCGCCGCCCATGACGCCGGCGAGCGCCACGGCGCGCTCGGGGGTGGCGATGACCGTCATGTCGCTCGTCAGCTCGCGGTCCTCCCCGTCCAGGGTGGTGAGGTGCTCGCCGTCGGCGGCGGCGCGCACGACGATATGGGCGCACCCGTCGGCGCTGGCCACTTTCGCGAAATCGAAGGCGTGCAGCGGCTGGCCGTACAGGTACAGGATGTAGTTCGTCACGTCCACGACATTGTTGATGGAACGGCCCCCGGCAGCAGTCACGCGCTCGGCAAGCCATTCGGGGGAAGGCCCCACCTTCACGTTGTCGATGACCCGGGCGGTGTAGCGCGGGCAGCGCGCGGCATCGGGCACCTCAACGGTGACGGCGGCCGCCACGTCCTCGCCGGCGGTCACGGCGGCCAGTTTCTCCACGTCGCCGGAAAGCGGCCAGGCCACCGGCTGCTGGTACATGGCCCCCACCTCGCGGGCCATGCCCACCATGGACAGGCAGTCCGGCCGGTTCGGCGTGATCTCCAGGTCGAGCACGGTATCTCCCGCGCCCATGAAGTCCGCCATGGACTGCCCCACCGGCGCATCGGCGGGAAGCACCCAAATGCCGGAATGATCCTGGCCGAGCCCCAACTCGCGCTTCGAGCAGCACATGCCGCAGCTCACCACGCCGCGCAGCTTCGATTTCTTGATCTTGAAATCGCCGGGCAGCACCGCGCCCACGAGCGCCACGGGCACCTTGATGTCCGCCGCGATGTTCGGCGCCCCGCAGACGATCTGCACGGGTTCCTCGGCGCCCACATCCACCGTCACCACGTGCATGTGGTCGGAATCGGGATGCGGCTCGCAGGTGAGCACGTGCCCCACCACAACGCCCTCGAAGGCCTCGCCGGTCTTCTCCACGCCTTCCACGCCCGTGCCCGTCAGATCGAGCCTGTCGCAGAACGCCTTCAAATCCTCCGGCACCGCCGTATACTCAGAAAGCCACTTCAAAGATACTTTCATACTGGTTTCTTCCTCTTAATCGCCTGTCTCATTTGACAACAAGATTTCTAGCCGGTTCTATTCCACTCTCCACCATGGGAATGCGCAGAGGGATTTCGAGTGGTGCTCACCAAGCGAGTTCCGCAGCGAACGGAAATGCCCAGTGGGCATTTCCGCCGAGCGAGGACTGTCTGAGCGACTGAGCACTACTCGGAAGCCCGACCCCGGCAGAGCTACAACTAAAATTGCCGCAAGAACCGCATGTCGCCTTCCAAAAGCATACGCAAATCCGGCACGTCGTACTTCAGGCAGGCGATGCGCTCCACCCCCATGCCGAAGGCGAACCCCGAGTACTCCTCCGGGTCGATGCCGCTCATGGAAAGCACGTTCGGGTCCACCATGCCGCAGCCCAAAATCTCGATCCAGCCGGTGCCCTTGCACATGCGGCAACCCTCGCCGTGGCAGATGCCGCAGCTCACGTCCGCCTCGGCCGAGGGCTCCGTGAACGGGAAGTAGTGGGCGCGGAAGCGCGTCTTGCGCTCGGGCCCGAAGATCTGCTTGCACACGTAGTCGAGGGTACCCTTCAGGTCGCCGAAGGTGATGCCGCGATCCACCACGAGCCCCTCAATCTGGTGGAACTGCGGCAGATGCGACGGATCGGCCACATCGCGGCGGTACACCTTGCCCGGGGCGATCATGTAGATGGGCAGGTCCCAGTCCTCCATGACGTGCACCTGCACGCCGGAAGTCTGGGTGCGCAGCAGCACGTCGGACTCGCCGCGCACCCGCGAGGTGTCGCCGGACAGATCGTGCACGTAGAAGGTGTCCTGCATGGAACGGCTCGGATGGTCGGCCGGGGCGTTCAGGGCCGTGAAGTTGTAGTAGTCGGTCTCGATCTCCTCGCCTTCCACCACTTTGTAGCCCAGGCCCAAGAAGATGTCGGACACCTCGTCGATGATGCCGTTGATGAGGTGGCGGGTACCCACCTGCTGGGCGCGGCCGGGCAGCGTCACGTCCACGGCCGCCGCCCCCATGGCCGCCTCAAGCTCGGCGGCATCGAGTGCCGCCTTGCGGGCGGCCAGCGCCTCTTCCACTTCCACGCGGGCCGCGTTCACGGCCTTGCCCACGCTCGCGCGCTCTTCAGCGGGCACCTGGCCCATGGATCTCAAATACCCAGTCAGCGTGCCGGACTTGCCCAGCACCGCCACGCGCACCGCCTCGAGCGCCGCCGACGTGTCCGCCGCGGCGATTTCGGCCAAGGTGCGCTCACGCAGCGCCGCCAACTCCTCTGCGATTGCCATAAGGTTCGCCTTTCTTCTCGAGCCAACAAAAAAAGAGCCTTCTTCCGTCCCGCCTGGGGCCGCTTGCGGCTTACCAGGAATCCAAGGACGGGAGAAGGCTCTCGCGGTACCACCTCGGTTGGCAACGCACCCGCGCACCCATTGGGTGGCGATGCAGCGTCGCCCGCTTGTTCGCGCTCTGTGACGGGAGCACCCGGCACCCCTACTGGTCGCCTCGCCGGTGAGCGTTCGCGTTCGGGAATGCTGCTCGGAAGGGAATAAGACGCACTCAGAGGGTCGGACTCTCTCAGCCGGTGAAGCCCTTCTCTGGCGACCGTGACGCGCGTCCGCTGTCTTCGTCATCGCATGTAACGCCACAGTATAACGCACTTCGAAGCGGAACGAGCGCAGAACTTTCCCGCGCCCGACAGACGGGAAGCGGGCCGCGGGCGCGCGGAGGCAGACGGGGAGCGGGC
This sequence comes from Adlercreutzia equolifaciens DSM 19450, assembly GCF_000478885.1. NCBI lineage: Bacteria > Bacillati > Actinomycetota > Coriobacteriia > Eggerthellales > Eggerthellaceae > Adlercreutzia > Adlercreutzia equolifaciens. The sequence goes on along the minus strand of NC_022567.1, from coordinate 847,978 downwards.
TCCGGCGAGCCGCGAAGAGGCGCGGCGCTCCAGTGGCGCGGCGAGGCGCCCTACAGGAAGCGGTACTTGACGGTGCGCAGGCCCCAGGCGCGGCAGCTGGAGAAGCCGAAGGCCTTCCACACGCCCGGCTGCAGATCGAGGACGCGGGAACCGCCGCCCATGGAGCCGCAGTCGTTCACCGTGGCATACACGGTCTGACCGCCGTAGACGATTTCCACCGTACGTCCGAAATAACTGCGGTAGTTCGGCATCGACTTGGGCACCGCCACGCCCATGGAGTTGTCGTCGCAGACGGCGCCGGTGGACGTGGTGCCGGGGTTCGGCGTGTTCGGATCGGTGCTGCCGCCGTAGGCCGAGGCCACGCCTGAAAGCCACCCTTCCTCCGACGAGCCGCCGGATCCGCCCCCGTTGCCGGAGCCGCCGGAGCTGCCGGAATTCCCCGATGATCCCGAGCTGCCGGAATCGCCAGAGCTACCCGACGAGCCGCCGTTATCGGAGGGGCCCTCGTCGTCGGAGACCACCGGCTCGCGATCGCCCGTATTGGCGTCGGGGCTCTCCTGCACGGCCGCGGCCGCCGCTGCGGCGGCCTCCTCTTCCTGCTTGCGCAGGGCCTCGGCCTGAGCGGCGAGCTCGGCCAGACGGGCCGCGTGCTCCTCCTGAGCGCCCTCCAGGCGGGCCGTGGCATCCTCCACGACGCTTTGGGCCTCGGCGCGCTTGGCCTCCTGGGCCGCCAACGCCTCTTCCTGCTCGTTCTTCTGGGCGTTCAGCTCGTCGCTCACGTCGTCGAAGGCGCGCTTGCGCTCCTTCTGCTCGGCCACCTCGTCGGCCTGATAGGACATGATCTGAGTGACGTACTCCATGTTGCGGAGCAACTCGTCGAAGTTCTTCGAATCAAGGATGAGGCCCAAAAGCCCCATGGAACTGCCGTCGCGGTACTCGCCCACGGCCACCTGGCCTAAAGCCGCGCGCCCCTCGAGCATGGCCTGCTGGGCCTCCATGGCCGCCGCCGCCGTCTCGTCGATCTTGGTCTGCAGCTCGGCCACCTCAGCGGTGAGCTGCTCGTACTCGCTATTGATCTGGGCCATGCGGGATTCGGCCTCATCCAGCGTGGCCTGCGCCGCATCCACGGCAGCCTGAGTGTCGTCGGCAGGATCGGCCGCAGCCGGAACCGCGCCGATGCCGACGAGGGAGAAGGCGAGCAACAGGGCGAGAAAGACCCTCGTCGCTTTTCCTTTTCCGAACGCTCGCTGTGCCAAGGTTTCCCTTCCGTTCTGCCATTACGCCGCAGCTTGCCCCGGGCGAACACGCCGACCGGTGCGCTGCATCGCTCCATCTTCCCCAAATCGACCGACCGAGGCAAGCGTCTTGCCGAAAAAGACACGAGCCGTCGACTCCTTGTCCATGGAGCATAACACTTTTTGACCATAATGCAAATACTTGTTCGTATTATTATTGCAATTTGTTCGGTGTTCCGTTATACTGCGCCAAAAGTAAGAGAAAGGAGCGGCCATGCACGCCATGGTAACGGCCCGAGTGCCCCTGGAAATCCGCGACCAGGTGAACGCGAAGCTGCGGTCCATCGGCTCGTCGCCCACCGAGCTGGTGAACGCCGCCTACGATTACGTACTTGCCACCGGCGAGCTGCCCGATGCGCAACGGGGAGAATCTCCCCTTCGCATCACCCTCACCGACGCCCAGGCCAACGAGCTGCGCTTCCGCTTGCGCCAGGCCACGCGCCCCGTACCGGCGTCGTTCTGGGAGGCCCGCGACGGCGCGCCCGCAACCAGGGAAGGAGAATAGCCATGCGCCTGCTCATCGATAGCGACGTTCTGCTCGACTTCATCGGCGAACGCGAGAGCACCGCCGCCGCCTGGGTGAAGCTCCATGCCATGGAGCTGGCCGGGGCCGCGGAGCTGTGGGTCTCCGCCGAGGCCTTCGGAGAGGTGCGCGCTGCCCTCGCCGAGGCCCTCTCCGACCACGACGCCCGCTCGGCTTTGCGCTCGGCCATGGCGTTTCTGTCCGTGTGCTCGATCGACGGCCCCGACGTGCGCTTCGCCCTGGAGCACGAGGGGCTGCCCTATCGCGCGGCCCTCACCGAATCCTGCGCCCGCAAGCTGCAGGCCGACTTCATCGTCACCCACGGCGGCGAGGTATCCGTCTCCCGGGCCGTGCGCCGCGTGGCCCCCGACGAGCTGTTCAGCGTGCTTGAGGCGGAGCAGGGCATCGTCTTCGACGTCATCGACTTCTAGCGGGGAACCATGATCGACGAAATCCAAGTGAAGGACGTGGCCCTCATCCGCGAGGCCTCCCTTTCGCCCTCCCCCGGTCTCACCGTCCTCACCGGCGAGACGGGCGCCGGAAAGACGGCGCTCGTCAGCGCCGTGAAGCTGCTCGTCGGCGAGCGCGCCGACAGCTCTTACGTGCGCGAGGGGGCGAAAAACGCCGAGGTGCGGGGGCGCCTGTTCCCTTCCGATCCCACCGCCGATGAGCTCGTCGCAGTGCGCAAGGTCAGCGCCGACGGGCGCAGTCGCGCCACCATCAACGGAACCATGGCCAGCGTGTCGGAGCTCGCGCGCACGGTGGGGCCTTTGGTGGAGCTCTGCGGGCAGCACGAGTACCAATCGCTGCTGAAGCCGGCAGAGCACGGCCGCATCCTCGATGGTTGGGCCGATCTGGAAAGTACCGTAGGGGCGGCCTTTCGCGAGGCCCTCGCCGATGCCCGTGCCGCCGAGGCGGCCCTGGAAGAGATGAGGGCAACGGCGAGCGCCTCCAACACGCAGCTGGAGGAGGCCCGCTTCACGCTGCAGCAGATAGAGGCGGTGAACCCCGAGGGCGGCGAGTACGAGGAAACGCGCGACTGGCTCGCCCGGGCCGAGCACGCCGAGGTGCTCGCCCGCAACTCCCACGGAGCCGCCGAGGCGCTCTCCAGCGACGGCGGGGCACTGGACGCCCTGAACACGGCCATCTCGCTCATCGAGGAGGCCTCCCGGGCCGACGAGTCGCTGGCGCCCTTCGCCACAACGCTGAGGGAAACATGCTTTGTTGTGGAGGACGTCGCCCGAGATATGGCCGGCTACTGCGACTCCATCGATTTCGACGGCGAGTCTTTGGCGGCGGCCCAGGAGCGCATGGGGCAGCTCATGGGCCTCATGCGCTCCTTCGGCCCCACCATGGAAGCCGTCTTCGAGCGCTGGGACGCGGCGGCGGCCCTCGTCGGCCTCATCGACGACGCCGATGAGAACCTGGCCCGCGCCGAGGCGGCGCTGGAAGCGGCCGAGGCGGCGCTAGCCCAGGCGGCGGCCGCCTACGACGCCGCCCGCGCCGAGGCCGCCCCGCAGTTCGCGGCAGCGGTCAACGAGGTGCTCGGACGTCTGGAGATGGGAACGGCGGCGCTGGTGTGCACGGTGGAGCCGCTGCCCCGCGAAAACTGGAGCACCGCGGGCAGTGCGAGCGTCGTCTTCGAGTTCAAGCCCGGCGCCTCCATGCAACCGCGTCCCTTGGCCCGCATCGCCTCCGGCGGTGAGATCAGCCGCGTCATGCTGGCCATCAAAGTGGCCTTGGGCGCGAAGGACGGAACCGAGACGCTTGTCTTCGACGAAGTGGATGCCGGCGTGGGCGGCAGCACCGCCAATGCGCTCGCCACCGTGCTGGCCGAGCTCGCGAGCAGCCATCAGGTCATCGCCATCACGCATCTGGCTCAAGTGGCCGTGCTCGCCGATGCCCATTACACGGTGACGAAGACCGCCGGCGATGCGCCCGAGACCATCCTCACCCCCGTCACGGGCGATGCGCGCGTGGCCGAAGTGGCGCGCCTGCTATCGGGCACCGCCACCGAGACCTCCCTCGCCCACGCCCGCGAGCTCCTCAGGCAATAACCCGGCGCTTCCGCACAGATCGGCCGCTACCCCCGGCAACGGCCATGCTCGCAGCCATCCGTCCCCCGTAGGGGCAGACCTTGGTCTGCCCTCCCAGCAACGGCCATACGTGCATCCCCACCCGTAGGGGCAGACCTTGGTCTGCCCTCCCGACAATGGCCATGCTCGCGACAAGGGGCGACCAAGGTCGCCCCCTACAAAGGTTGTCTGAAAAGTTTTTCGGAGAATGCTGTTATTCCGCTGTCTGCTGATCGGCCAACTCTTGGGCGAGCGCCTTGGCATCGTCGTAGGCCAGAAGCTGGTCGATGGTCACGAACTTGTAGCCCTCGGCCCTAAGCTGCGGCAGGGCGACCTTGAGCGCCTCGATCGTCTGGCTGCGATCGCCGCCGCCGTCGTGCATGAGCACGACATCCCCCGGCTTCACCGACAGCAGGCGCTCCGCTATGGCATCGGCGCCCGGTCGCCGCCAGTCCTCCGTGTCCACGTTCCAGCCGATCTCGCTCGTGATATAGGGTTGCAGATTCCAGATGATCTCGTCGTGGAAGTTGCCGCCCGGCGAGCGGAACACCTTAGACGCCTCGCTGCCCGTCGCGTCCGCGATGGCCTGCTGGCCCATTTGCACCTCTTCGATCTGCTTTTCCGGGCTCTGGCGCGTCATGTCCACGCCATTGCCGCCGCCGGTGGCCGCATGGTCGTAGGAATGGGTGCCGATCTGGTGCCCCTCGGCCGCCATGCGCTGGATCGTCTCCACGTAATCGGTCTTATCGGATATCTGCTCACCAATGGTAAAGAACGTCGCCACGGCGTCGTTCTCCTTCAGCACGTCGAGCAGCTCGCTCGTCGTGGGCCACGGGCCGTCGTCGAAGGTCAGCGCGATGACCTTCTCGCCGTTCGTGTTCGCGTTGTACTTCAGATAGACGTTGTCGGAGCCCTCCTTCACCGTCTCCTGCACGGATTTGCCCGATACCTTGCCCGTGCGCGTCTCCACCTGGGCCGGCTCGCCGGGCACGTACACGTGGATGGCCCCCTCGCCCAGCTCCACCTGGCCCGGAACCGTCTCCTCGGTGGAAACATCGTAGTCCTCGGTCGCGTCGGCGCCGTCGTCCAGCTGAACCACATCGCCCTTGTGCAGCTCGGTCGCGCCGTCGGTCACCTCGTTGCCGTTGACCGTGCCGGCAAAGACCGCGCCACCCCCCTCTTCCAGGACTTCCCCGTCGACGGCGAGCAAGTTGCCCGGCTGCGGGGACACCACGCCCTCGGCGATCATGTCGTTCAAGGTCGTGCCCCGATCCACCGTGCGCGTCATGCCGTTGACCGTCACGTTGAACTGCAGGGGGTTCAAATACAGGTACACCCCCACGCCGATGGCGGCCAGAATGACCACGGAGACGATAATGGAGACGACGCTCGCCTTCTTCTTGCCCTTCTTCTTGTAGCGCCCCATGTCGGCATAGGGAGCCACCTGGCCATCGGCCTTGGTGGCGGGAACGACCCGCGGGGGCACCTGGGCCGCATAGCCCGCGTAGCCGTGCGGCGACGATGCCTGGTGCGGCTGGGGCTGGGGCTGGGGCTGGGGCGGCTGATAGTCATGCGGCTGATAGGGTTGCGCCTCGTGAAGGCGCGGATCCTGCGACTGGGCGGCAGCGGCCGGCTGCTCGCGGGGCGCAACCGACTCCTGCTGGAGGGTCGGCGCCTGCGGTGCCGGCTGGGTCTGATGTCCCGATGGGGCGGCCGTCGACTGCGGACGCGGCGCCGCGGCCCCATGGGCACGGGGAGCCGGAGCCGGCGCAGGAGCACCCGGATGGCGGCGCGTGGGCTTCTTGTGCTGTCGCGGATTGTTGCGGGGGTTGTTCGAACCGTGGGAGGCGGGCTGATCGGGCATCGCTTTATTCCTTTGGAAGTACTTCAGGTGGTGCAGGAGCTTTCTCGCGATTATACGACGAAGCGCCAGAACGTCCACAGCAGAGCAGCTTACATTTCCGTAAAGTTCGCAATCCTCAAGAGTTCCACGAAAATTGAACGCGTCTCGTCAACCCGTCGGGGCGCCCCGCGCCGAAAAGCGCCCGCGATAGCGGCGAGGCGCCCGGGCATCGGGCCCTAATTCGCGCGCGACGACCCGTAGGCGGCGTGCTTGCGGTTGCCGTAGGCGCTCCCCTTGCGCGCGCCCTTCTTCAAATCCTTCAGCACGTCTTCCTCGGACTTGTCCTCCACGGTGCTCTTCAGCTTCACCACCTGGTCGCGCAGGCGCGCCGCCTCCTCGAAGTCCATGTCGCGGGACGCGGCGGCCATGTCGTCCTCCATGGACGAGATGAGCCGCAGGACCTCTTCACGGGAAAGCTCTGCCAGCTCCTTGTTCACCTGCTCGGCGGTGGTGCCCTCCACGTCTTCGGTGATGAAGCCCATGATGTCGTTGATGGCTTTGCGGATAGTCTGGGGCTTGATACCGTGCTCCTCGTTGTAGGCCATCTGGATGTCGCGGCGCCGGCGCGTCTCGTCGATAGCCCGACGCATGGAATCGGTGATGCGGTCGGCGTACATGATGACCTGGCCGGACACGTTGCGCGCCGCGCGGCCTATGGTCTGGATGAGCGAGCGGTGGTTGCGCAGAAAGCCCTCCTTGTCGGCATCCAGGATGGCCACGAGCGACACCTCGGGCAAGTCGAGCCCCTCGCGCAGAAGGTTGATGCCCACGAGCACGTCGAACTCGCCGCGGCGCAGATCGCGCAGGATCTCCGTACGCTCCAGGGTGGCGATGTCCGAGTGCATGTAGCGCGCCTTCACGCCTTGGTCCAGCAAATGGTCGGTCAAGTCCTCGGCCATCTTCTTCGTGAGCGTCGTGATGAGCACGCGCTCGTTTCGCGCGGCCCGCTCTTTCGCCTCGTCGATGATGTCGTCGATTTGGCTGGCGCTCGTGCGCACGACAATCTCCGGATCCAGAAGGCCCGTCGGGCGGATGACCTGGTCCACCTTCGCCTGGCTCACGCGCTCCTCGTAGTCGCCCGGCGTGGCCGACACGTAGATGAACTGCGGGATGCGCTCCTCGAACTCGTCGAAGCGCAAGGGGCGGTTGTCCAGGCAGCTGGGCAGGCGGAAGCCGTGCTCGGCCAGCGTGATCTTGCGGGAGCGGTCGCCCTCGTGCATGCCGCGGATCTGCGGCACCGTGACGTGGGACTCGTCGATGATGCAGAGGAAGTCCTTCGGGAAGTAGTCGATGAGGGTGTAGGGCGGCTCGCCCGGCGCGCGGCCGTCCAGATGCCGCGAGTAGTTCTCGATGCCGGAGCAGAAGCCCATGGTCTCCAGCATCTCCAAGTCGTAGTTCACGCGCATCTCCAGGCGCTGGGCCTCCAGGAGCTTCCCCTCTTCCTTGAACTGTATGAGGCGCTCGCGCAGCTCGTCCTGAATCGTGCCGAGGGCCTTGTCCATCTTCGGCCGCGCCGTGACGTAATGGGACGCGGGCCAGATGGGCAGCGCCTCGTAGCTATTCAGCACCTCGCCGGTGACCTGGTCGATCTCGTCGATGGATTCGATCTCGTCCCCCCAGAACTCGATGCGGATGGGATGGTCGGCGTAGGGCGGGAACACGTCCAGCGCGTCGCCCCGCACGCGGAAGGTGCCGCGCTTCTGCTCGTAGTCGTTGCGGTCGTACTGGATGTCGATGAGCTCGTGGATGACCTCGTCGCGGTCCATCTCCTTCTGCTTGTCGACGAACACTGCCATGCCGGCGTAGTCCATCGGCGAGCCGATGCCGTAGATGCAGCTCACCGACGCCACCACGATGACGTCCCGCCGCGAGAGCAGAGCCGAGGTGGCCGCATGGCGCAGCTTCTCCACCTCCTCGTTGATGGAGGCGTCCTTCTCGATGAAGGTGTCCGATGAGGGCACGTAGGCCTCGGGCTGGTAGTAGTCGTAGTAGGAGACGAAGTACACCACGGCGTTATCGGGGAAGAACTCCTTCAGCTCGGCTGCCAGCTGGGCGGCGAGCGTCTTGTTCGGTGCCATGACGAGCGTCGGCTTCTGCACTGCCTCGATGGTTTTGGCCATGGTGAACGTCTTGCCCGAACCGGTGACGCCGAGCAGCGTCTGGTAGCGCAGACCATCCTCCACGCCCTTCGCGAGCGCGGCGATGGCCTCGGGCTGGTCTCCCGACGGCTCGAAGGGCGAGACCACCTTGAACGGCGTGTTCGCCAGCCGCACCTCGGGCAGCTTCCCCGCCATTTCCATACCTTCTATATTGGAAAGATGAGTGGACACGCGCGTCCCTCCTCTCGCAGTAATTAGCTATAAGGAGAACAGTCTAGCACCTTCCCCAATAAATGAACAGATGTTCGCTTAAAGTTCACGATCCGTCCAACCATGAGTGCTATACTCTGCAATCGCTGTTGACATCTCGTGACGTGAGGAGCTCATCGTGGCGAACGTGAAGAACGTGGCCCCCGGCATCGGCCTGTGCGCCGCCATCGCCATCCCCTGCTGGTTTCTCGGCGAGGCGCTGCCCGTGGTGGGCGGCCCGGTGTTCGCCATCCTCATCGGCATGGTCATCGCCCTTTGGTGGAAGCAGCCCGTGCGCGGCGCTGTGCAAGACGGCATAGGGTTCACCGCGAAGAAGGTGCTGCAGTACGCCGTCATCCTGCTGGGCTTCGGGCTGAACCTCGCCCAGATCGCCGCCGTGGGCGCCGAGAGCCTGCCCATCATCCTCACCACCATCGCCACGGCGCTCATCGTGGGCTATATCCTCTACCGCGTGCTGTCCGTGGATTCCGCCATCGCCACGCTCATCGCCGTGGGCTCGTCCATCTGCGGCGGGTCGGCCATCGCCGCCACGGCCCCGGTCATCCGCGCCAAAGACGAGCAGGTGGCCCAGGCCATCTCGGTCATCTTTCTGTTCAACGTGGTGGCGGCGCTCATCTTCCCAACTCTGGGAGGCATGCTCGGCATGTCCAACGAGGGCTTCGGCCTGTTCGCCGGCACCGCCGTGAACGACACCTCGTCGGTCACCGCCGCCGCAGCTGCCTGGGACGGCATGCACCCCGGCTCGAACGCCCTGGACGGCGCCACCATCGTGAAACTCACGCGAACGCTCGCCATCATCCCCATCACGCTCGTGCTCGGCATCGTCATGGCCCGCAAGGAGGGCGCCGACGGCCTCGGCAACTTCTCGTTGAAGCGCGCCTTCCCGATGTTCATCCTGTTCTTCCTCGTGGCCAGCATCATCACCACCATCGCCGTGGCCGCCGGTGCCGACGAGGCGGCGTTCGCGCCGCTGAAGACGCTTTCCAAGTTCTTCATCATCATGGCCATGGCCGCCATCGGCCTGAACACCGATCTCGTGAAGCTCGTGAAATCCGGCGGCAAGCCCATCCTCATGGGCCTCATCTGCTGGATCTGCATAGCAGGTGCCAGCTTGGGAATGCAACATCTACTCAACCTGTGGTAACCAAGGTTCTGCATTCTTCCCGCTCTTGTTATAACGTGTTATAATGCTCCTGATGAAAGGAGCCCATTATGGCAACGGCAACTCTCACCAAAGTCGGCAACAGTATGGCCGTCCTTCTTCCGAAGGCACTGCGGCAAGAGGCTGACATCGACCAAGAAACGCCCTTGCGCATCGCATCCCCGAGAAAAGGCGTTGTGGTCATAACGTCTCTCCTCCAAGAGGACGACGATCGCCGTGCTCAGCTGAAACGGGCCGAAGCGCGCATTGCGGCGCGGCGCAAAAAGATAAAGCCCTGGCCTGACGGAATCACAGCCGAAGATCTCATTGCCGAAGCGAAGGAGGAGCGCTATCGTGACTTCCTTGCTCTTTGATGCCAATGCTCTTATTTACTGGGCTCATCCCGATTCTATCTATCACGATGAGATATCGTGCCTCATAGACGAAGCCTTCCTCAATCAGGGAAGCGTCTACGCCCTCTCTTCTTCCTTGAACGAGGTCTACTACATTCTGCATCGCCATTACATGGAGGAGCCGGAGGCACGGGAGTCTCTGCGCGATATCGCCGAAACGTTTGATCTCGTCGATCTTACGGGACTTTTTGTCTTCGAGTCCATCGATTCCGACGAGCCCGACTACGAGGACGGCCTTATCCGCGTCGCCGCAGAGGAGCTACAAGTAGATGCCATCATCAGCTACGATAAGGCGGCTTTCAAGTCGTCCTTCGTTCCGAAGATGACAGCCCGAGAGGCCTATGAGGAATTCTTTCAGGAATCGGAGAGTTCCAAAGGTTAAGCACTCAAAGCGAAATGAAGCCCGCAAGCTCGGCAGCGCGCCAGCTCTCAACCGAACGACAAAGCCCCAGGGCAAAAAGTGGACCCTCAAAGAGGATCCACTTAAGGAGGGGAGGCAATCTAGAGCTTCCGGCAGGCGTACCAGCCACGACGCCATGCTCTTTCTAAAAGTTGTGATAGTTCGGCTCACCAGGGGCGCGCTTGTCTCCATGGCAGTCGCCGCAGCGAGCCAACTCGTTGAGGTTCTGCTTCTCCGACTCGGCGCCAGTAGGAGCAGCCGCCTCCCATGCTTCCTCAGCTGCGGCGTTCTTACCCGCCAAACGGCCGAAGATGAGCGCCTGAGCCAGACCGCCGTTGTAGTAGAAACCCTCACGAGCAGCAAAGGAGCCGGTAACGATGCCCGCAGCGTACAGGCCAGGGATAGCTGCGCCGGACGCGTCCACAACACGAGCATCAAGATCGGTGTCCACGCCACCATAGGTGCAATAGGGCTTCGGACGAATGTTGATAGCATAGAAGGGTCCTTGAGCCACGGGCTGGCAACCGTCGAGCAGCTTGCCAAAGGCCTCATCGGAGCCGGCGACCACCGCGGCGTTGTAAGCCTCGATAGAAGCGTCGGCAGCCTCGGCGGGCAGGCGAGTGATCTTCCACAGCTCATCGAGAGTCTCGGCCTGAACCACGCGGTTGTTGTACGGAATGATGTCCAAAATCATGTCAGCCACCATGGGTGAGCTATCGAAAACGTACCATGCTTCCTGACCCGTCTGTTGTGCCGTCGCACGACCGATAAGGTGGTATCCGTCAGACTCGCTCACAAAGCGCTCGCCCTCGTAGTTCAGTAGCACGCCGGGCTGCTGACTGATAGGAACCTGGCCCGGAAGTCCGCCGAAGAAGATAAGGGTAGTAGAGAACTGGCCCGAGTTCGTTGAAGTCTCATAAGGGTACCAATGACAGCCGAGGTCGAGCTCGGACACCGAACCGCCTACGTTGCGCACCATTCGAATGCCATCGCCCGTCACGCCATAGCACCCTCCGCCCTGAATGCCGCGAGTCACAGGCAGATAGCGTTCCATCATACCGCGGTTCGAGCAGAACGATCCCGTGGCGACGATGACGGCCTTGGCGGCCTTCACAGCCACAGAATTGTCGTTCTCATCGTAGGCCCACACGCCCACCACGCGGCCATCGCTGTTCTTGATGAGACGATCGACCTCGGTGCGCAGGCGCACATCGATGGCCATATCCCTGGCAGCCTTGTTGAAAGCCGCCATCACGGAGGCATCGGGGGTCTGATTCATCCAGGAACGACCGGCAACGGTATCCCATGTAGGCTGGGGCAGCACGCCCTCGGATACGGGACTTTCCAAATCGCACTGCCAATCAATGCCGATAGTGCCGGTCGTCCATTCGAACATCTCCTCGGTCAGCTCGGTCTGCAGCTGAGTAAAGGGATGCTCGGCAGGAAGTTCGCGGCCCTGCTCGGCAAAAGCGCCATGGACGTAGCTGTTGGCCATATCGGCAATGTACTTCTCAACGGACTCGTCGATGCCCGCTTCCTTTTGCTTGGAAATCCAGGGGCCGAGGGCCGATTGGCCGCTGAGCGCCGTATCGCCACCTGTGACACCACCTTTTTCCAGCACGAGGACCGAAGCACCGGCCTCCTTGGCCGTGCAAGCAGCAGACATACCAGCACCGCCCGCGCCAATGATTACAACGTCGGATTCCATATCCCAACTTGAAGGCACATCGCTTCCGCCCGTGGCAGCAACGGGGGTTTTATCCTCGCCCTTAGCCTTCGGTGCACAGCCAGCCATCGATGCAAGCGCCACAACGCCCAAAGACGTGGCGCCGGCGATAAAGCTACGACGGCTCACTGTATTTATCGATCGCTCTCTCATGGGAGTCCCCTTCCCTAGCGGTTTCCGCATGCGCGGCTCATTACTACGATCAGGCATTCTAAAGAGATACGGGGACTTCTCCTAGATTCGAAGGGAGGAGACTAAGTGCCACTCTTTCAACAGTATCGTCAGGTTTTCTGCACTGAAAATGCTTTCAAAGGCCCTCAAGTACCGCGGCTAGAGACAAAAGTACCTACGCCGCTTCATAAAGCGCACGAAAAAGCTGGCTTGTCTCCACGGAAAGGAGCCCTCTTCAAAACAGCGCCTTAGCGTCCGACAGCATCTCCATCAGCATCTTCGAAGTACCCGTTCTCGGCGGCGAACACCACGATTTGGGCACGATTCTCGCACTCCAGCTTAGAGAGGATGTTGCTGAGATTGTTCTTCACTGTGCTTTCCGCAAGTTGAAGGCGCTTGGCGATGGTCTTATTGTTGTAACCACGAGCAACCAGCGCCACCACCTCCCGTTCCCGCTCGGTAAGCCCACGAGCCACAGCTGCCTCGGAGAAGGTGCGCTTTGGCGGAGGGGCGGGCGCGGCGCCATGCTCGGCATCAGCTTCGGGGCTCACACGGAATACCTCGGCCAAAAGGTCGGCCTCCATCATCTTCAGCTGCGTGATTTCCGTCGAGAGCATCGCCCGATCCGCCCCTGACCCAACGAGCGCGTACAGTTCTCCTGTCTTCTCGCGCAGAGAGCGCAGTGCGAGGTAAAACCGCTGATAAATCTCGCCTTCAAGCCGCGACCGCTCCTCATTGACCGCAAGCGTTTTGGCAAAGGCGATGAAGCGCTCATAGTCTTCGATCTGACACCGCACCTGCAGCTTGATCATGTTATTCTGCGCCCGACGAAATTCCATGACCAGCGCGAGTAGCTCTTCGGGGCTTTCGCCATAATCCTCCCACAGAAGCGGCAGAATGCCGTCATCGGGCAGAAGTGCGCACTCGCAGCTATCGATAACGTCCGCCATACCGAACAGCGGCGTGTCAGCAAGTTCCGACACGCGAGGAAAATAGACGCGGAGCGACGAGCCTTCGACGGAATCATCTTCGGAAAGCATCGCCCGAATGATTTCCCTGAATCCGACACTCACCCACTGCCGACGCTCGTCGAAAGGCAAAGTGTTCAAGGGAGACAGACGATACTTGCGCGAGGAAACCTCCAGGCACACCTCCACCAGTTCGTCGAAATGCCGCTCGTAAAAAGCGACGAGTTCTTTTTTCGCATCGAGGTCCACGGCATTCCTTTCGCGGGTGAGTCGCACTCGTACCGCCCACAAAAGACGCCTCGAGTTTCGAGGCGTCTTTCTAAGGGCGTGTTCCGGAACTCGCTAGATCGTCTTCTTGTACTCGTTCCACCAGGAGATGACCTCGTTGCGCAGCTCCTCGGGGGTACCGTCGTTGTTGAAGACGACATCCGACGCCTCGATGCGGTCGGCGTCGGTGATCTGGCGAGCGATGCGGGCACGCACGTCCTCCTCGGAAAAGCCCGACTTCACGGCGCGCTCGATGCGGGTCTCCAGCGGCGCCAGCACGGCCATGACGACATCGGCTCCGTAGGCCAGCGAGCTCTGGCGGTTGCGGAACACCGAGTATTCCACCACGACCGCCGGCTTGCCCTCGGCCTCGAAGCCGTCGATGAGGTCGGTGTAGCGCTCCTCGATGCGGGGCATCGTGATGGTGTTCAGCTTGCGCGTGGCGGCCGGCGTCGCGAAGGCCTTGGCGGCCAGGGCGCTGCGCACCACTTCACCGTTCTCGTCGAAGATGTCGTCGCCGAACGCGCCGCGCAAGTCGTCCTTCACCGTATCCCACATGAGCACCTCGTGCCCCACCTGATCGAGATCGATCCAAGCCAGGCCCTCGTCGGTGAGCGCCTTGCGCGCCGTGGACTTGCCGGCGCCCATGCCGCCGATGAGAAACAGCTTCTTCATGTCGCACCTCTCCTTCGGAGTTTCGAATTCGCTGGCATCATGATACACGAAAAGGAACGGGCCACCCCGATGGGCGGCCCGTCAAATTCACGCTTTTGCGTTGGAGGCTACTCCTCGACGGTCTCCACCTCGACGACCTCGGCCTCGGCCGGAGTCTCGTCCTTCTTGCGGCGGGCCGGCTTCTCCTCGGCCTGCACCGACTCGTCCACGTCGATCTCGAAGCCGAGCTCCTCGGCAGCAGCCTTCATGGAAAGCGAGATGCGGCGGCGATCCGGGTTGATCTCCATGACCTTCACCTTCACATCGTCGCCCGCATGCACGACCTGCGCCGGGGTGTCGATGTGGCGGCCGGCCATCTCGGAGATGTGCACCAGGCCCTCGATGGAGTCGCCCAGCTCGACGAAGGCGCCGAAGGGCACGATCTTGGTGACCTTGCCGTCGACGATGGTGCCCACCGGGTAGTTCTCCACCAGCTGGATCCACGGGTCGGGCGTGGTCTGCTTGAGACCGAGGGAGATGCGCTCACGCTGCAGATCGACGTCGAGCACCTCGACCTCCACCTCGTCGCCCACCTTGACGACCTCGGAGGGATGGTTGACATGGTTCCAGGACAGCTCGGAGATGTGCACCAGGCCGTCGATGCCGCCCAGGTCCACGAAGGCGCCGAAGTCCACGATGGAGGAAACGTTGCCCTTGAGGCGCATGCCCTTGGAGAGCTTGGAGAGGATCTCGGCGCGCTCGTTCTTGCGGCCCTCCTCCAAGAGAACGCGGCGGGACAGCACGACGTTGTTGCGGTTGCGATCCATCTCGATGACGCGGGCCTCGATCTCGGTGCCCAGGTAGGCGTCCAGATCCTTCACGCGGCGCAGGTCCACGAGAGACGCCGGAAGGAAGCCGCGCAGGCCGATGTCCAGGATAAGACCGCCCTTGACCACCTCGATGACCTCGCCGGTGACCACTTCGCCGGCCTTGAACTTCTCCTCGACGGAAATCCAGGCACGCTCGTACTCGGCGCGCTTCTTGGAGAGGATGAGGCGGCCGTCCTTGTCCTCCTTCTGGAGAACCAGCGCCTCGATCTTGTCGCCCAGGCTCACGATGTCGGACGGATCGGCGTCCTTGCGGATGGACAGCTCGCGGGCCGGGATGACGCCCTCGCTCTTGAAGCCGATGTCCACCAGCACCTCGTCGTGCTCCAGCTTGACGACGGTGCCGTCGACGAGATCGCCCTCGTCGAACTCGGTCAGCGTGCCGTCGATCATCTCGTTCATCTGCTCATCGGAGATGTCGGAGAAGTCGATCACGGAGGTGTTCTTGATTTCGGTCAAAACGGACCCCTTTCAAAAACTAAATCGGGGACCCTTCGTCATGATGGTTGATACGTACCATGTTCGCTTGCAGAAGCAAGGATCGCGGTGCAACAAACATGTCTCGGGGGCCAACAGATACTTACACTTGCCGCCTATCGGCAAGCCCGCCCAGTATAGCACCGCTCGCGCGCGCTTCCTTGTGAATTTTCCCCGAGTGCCGACATTTTTCGCAGCGCGCCCACAAGGCGCCCGCAGACTCACGACGCCCGTGCGGCCGCACCCGGGATTTGAGTTGACTCGCAAGGTCATCTTTCGTGCGTGCAGCCGTTGCGCTAGAATAGGAAGGTGCGTTTGCGTCCGGTCGGCTTCATCGGGATAAGGCTCAGGCATGGAATTGACTCTTTCGGTGTTCCTCTCGCAGGCAGGAGACCATCCGGTCCTGCTCGGCATTCTGGCGCTGGTCATCGGTGTGACCATCATCTCGGGCGCCACCGACGCCCCCAACGCCATCGCCAGCGCGGTCTCCACCCGCTGTCTCACCCCCGGCGCGGCGCTCGCGCTGGCCGCCGTGTTCAACTTCGTGGGCCTGGTGGGCATGACCTACATCTCCACCGCCGTGGCCCACACCATGTTCAACATGGTCGACTTCTCCGGCAACACCCACCAGGCGCTCCTCGCGCTCATAGCCGCCATGATAGGCTCTATCGGCTGGGGCGTCTTCTGCTGGTTCTGGGGCATCCCCGCCAGCAAGTCCCACTCGCTCATCGCCGGCGTCACCGGCGGGGCCATCGCGCTGAACGGGCTGGCCGGTGTCGTGCTCTCCGAGTGGATGCTCGTCATCTACGGCATGGTGTTCTCGCTGGTGGGCGGCTTCATCCTCGGCATGGCGACCACCAAGATCATCGAGTTTCTCTTCTCCCGCGTCAACCGCCAGCGCGGCAACAAAGTGTGCATGGTGCTGCAGGACATCTGCGCCTGCGCGCTGTCGTTCCTCCACGGCGCCCAGGACGGGCAGAAGTTCATGTCCATCGGACTTTTGGGCATCGCGCTCGCCTTCGGCATGGAGACAAGCGGCGCCACCGACTTCCCCCTGTGGCTCATGATCATCTGCTCGGCGGCAATGTCTCTGGGCACGCTGCTCGGCGGCAAGCGCATCATCAAATCGGTGGCCATGGACATGGTCTCGCTGGAGAAGTACCAGGGCGTGGCGGCCTCCATCTCTACCGTGATCACGCTGTTCGTGGCCTCAATGACCGGCATGCCCGTCTCCACCTCCCACTGCTCCACCGCCTCCATCATGGGCGTGGGCGCATCGAAGAGCTTCCGCCGCGTGAACTGGGGCGTCGCCCGCCGCATGGTATGGGCCTGGGTGCTCACCTTCCCCTGCTGCGGCTTCATCGGCTGGGCCTTGGCCAAGCTGTTCATGATGCTGTAAGGCCTTTTCTATAAGGGAACTTTCCTTTTATCACCAATATGATATCTTGTAGAATTTCCTACTGAAAGCGTGATATGATCAACCTAGCTAAATCCTAGGAAATGAGGTACGCCATGGTTGCCCCCAAAGGCTCCATCTATTCGTCTACCGCCCTCGCCTCGCGCCAACGCGAGGTAAAGGACGTGGCCGATCGCCAAGTCGTCTACATCACCGAGAACGGCAACGGCGCTTACGTGTTCTGCTCCGAAGAGATATTCGATCGAGAGCTCAAGCAAGCCCGTGAAGACGCTCGCTACGAAGCGGAGATGGAATTCGTTCTCCGACGCGGCAAGCGCGATATCGAGGAGGGGCGTTTCACCACCGATGTCGATGGTTTCGTCGCCCGCATTCGCGAGAAGCGGGGGCTCTGATGGCCGAAGTGCGCATCTCCGAGGGCTTCGAGGAGGATTTGGGGATCGTTCTGTCGGACAAAGTTCTCGATGACATCCTCAAGATCATCGAGATTCTGCCGACGATACCCAGCATGGGGTCGACCGACGTGGCGGCCGCCCTCGCATACGAGTACGGCGAAGGCGTGCGCAAAATCCCCGTCGGCCCCTTCGATATCGTTATCTTCTACGAAGACGAGGCCGACCGCGTCACCGTGCTCGGCCTCGTCCACCAGCGTGCTGCCTGGTGACAACACGTTTCCCAGAAGAGCTCTTGCAACCCTGGCTTAAAGGCTAGCTTACGACATAAAGGGGGGCCCGGATGAAACATCCGGGCCCTGGAACTTGCCTCATTCGGGCGATTAGGCATACAGCCGATACCTTACGCCTGATCGGCGGCCTTCGCTTGAGCCTCGCGGATGGCCTTGGTCATTTGGTCGACGCAGGAGGTGGAGCGCCGCCCGCAGGTGTGACCCTCCATCATGGCGACGATGTCGTCGACATTCTGGCCGGTCACCAACTTGGAGATGGCCTTCAAGTTGCCATCGCAGCCGCCGGTGAACTGGACGCTCTTGATGGTGTCGCCGTCCAGCTCCACATCGATCTGGCGGGAGCAGACGCCGCGGGGAATGTAGGTGTGCATGCCGGTTCCTTTCTCGCAACTTGTTTCGGCGAGATTGTACCGCATCTTGGCCTACACCGCCGACGCGCCCCGCTCGCCGGTGCGGATGCGCACCACTTCCTCCACGGGCGCCACGAAGATCTTGCCGTCGCCCACCTCGCCGGTGCGGGCGGCGCCCACGATGGTGTCCACCAGCGCGTCCACCGCGTCGTCTTCCACCACCACCTCGAACTTCACCTTCGGCACCATGTTCAGCATCACCTCGGTGCCGCGCACGTACTCGCTCCAGCCGTGCTGGGCGCCGCAGCCGTGCACCTGCGAGATGGTCATACCCTTCACGTCGGCCGCGAACAGGGCGTCCTTCAGCGGCTCCATCTTCTCGGGCCGCACAATAGCCGTTACTCGTTTCATAATATCCTCCTATTTGCACCATCCAACTTTCTTGGCAAAGTCAGCGAGGGTTCGACAGGTGCCTGCAATTGCCCCGCCTTTGGGCCAAGTTGCCTTCGCGCAACGCCGAGCCCAAAACAAGGGGCAAGGGCAGGTGCCTGTCGGATCCGCAGCGTCGGCCGGTCCGTTCGTCCCGCAGGGCGAACGGAACCTTTAGTCCAGGCCCAGGTAGGCCGGGTAGGCTGATTCGCCATGGACGGCCACGTCGAGCCCCGCCGCCTCGTCCTCGGCGCTCACGCGCAGGCTGCCTGCAAAGCACGCCTTGATGATGAGCCCGAGCACCACATCGGCGATGGCCACGAAGGCGATAGTCACCAGAATGCCCAGCACCTGCGCTCCCAGAAGCGACCAGTCGCCCGTGTACAGCAGGCCGCCGTGCTCGGTCCAGGAGAGCCCGGGCACGCAGAACAGGCCCGTGAGGATACCGCCCACGATGCCGCCGACGCAGTGGCAGCCGAAGGCGTCCAGCGCGTCGTCGTAGCCGAGGCGCCGCTTAGCCTGGGAGATGGCCCAATACACGATGGGACTCACGATCAGCCCCATGACGATCGCCGCCCAGGGCTCCACGAACCCGGCCGCCGGGGTGATGACCACAAGACCGGCCACCAGGCCCGTCGCCGCGCCGACGAGCGTGCACTTCCCCACCGTGATGCGCTCGGTAAGCATCCAGGAGAGCACGCCGGCCGCGCTGGCCGCCACGGTGTTCAGCAGCGCGAGCCCGGCCACGCCGTCGGCCGCGAACTCGCTGCCGGCATTGAAGCCGAACCAGCCGAACCACAG
The DNA here is from genome assembly GCF_000478885.1 of Adlercreutzia equolifaciens DSM 19450. Taxonomy (NCBI): domain Bacteria; kingdom Bacillati; phylum Actinomycetota; class Coriobacteriia; order Eggerthellales; family Eggerthellaceae; genus Adlercreutzia; species Adlercreutzia equolifaciens. Next base: position 829,030 of record NC_022567.1, on the reverse strand, counting down.
AAGCGCCGCGCCCAGGGCCACGAACGGCACGTTGTGGGGACGGTAGGACAGCACGGCGAACCCCTTGCGACGCCCCAGCATGAGGCACAGGATGAGCCCGGTGAGGCCCGAGGAGATGTGCACCACGTCGCCGCCGGCGAAGTCCAAGGCCCCGATCATGTCGCCGATGAGCGAGCCGTCGCCGCCCCACACCATGTGCGCCAGCGGCGCGTACACCACGACGACCCACACGGCCACGAACGCGCACACGGCGCCGAACTTCATGCGCCCGGCCACAGCACCCGTGATGATGGCGCAGGTGATCATGGCGAAGGCCATTTGGAAGACGATGTCGATGATGGCCGGGTAGCCCGCTGCCAGCTCCGGGTCATTGGCCAGCGCACCCTGGCCGGACAGCACCGCGAAGGCATCGGGCGTGCCCTCGGCCTCGGCCACCATGTCGTTCACGGCGCCCAAGCACCCGATCTGGTCGAAGCCGCCGAAGAACGGCAGCGACCCGTCGCCGCCGTAGGCGAACGACCAGCCGCACACGACCCAAACCACCCCGACGATGCCGAGCACGCCGAACACCATCACCATGGTGTTCACGACGTTCTTGCGGCGGGAGAGGCCTCCGTAGAAGAAGGCGAGTCCGGGCGTCATGAGCAGCACCAGCATGGCGCAGACGAGCATGAACCCGGTGGAACCGGTGTCAATCATCGCGATCAACCCCTTTCACAGTTCGCGGGCCCTCGGCGAAAAGAGGTCGGGAGGCGCCGCGCGCCGCACCGCGCGGGCCTCCCCACCCCTTGTCGCCCAAGGTGCCCAACGGCAAGGACAACCCGATTGTTCCACGGCACCTGGTGACCCGCGCGCTCAACGATGATTGTTAACCCCCTCAAAAATAAGTGTTAACACTGGCGACCAATCCTTGTTACTGGGCGGAAACAAATGCCCGCGCGTCCCGTCACGAACCGCCGAAGCATTACAATGGCAGCGCTGCCCTTGCAAAAAATCGGCGCGATTTGGTCACAAAATCGAGTTCTGGGTTTTTGCAGGCCTCAAGGCAGCATGAGAACAAGAGGGATATATCGCCAAACGCTATATTGCGCAGGCTCGCAGCCGTTAATTGGGTCATATCTCCCGTAAAGAAAACCCAGAACTCGATTTTGTGACCACTTTTTCGAAAAGTTTTGTCACGACGCGGAAGGATGCACCCATGAGCGTTACATTTCGACAGGTCGAGCGCGACGAAGAGGTCGAGGCCCTGGCCCATATGGCCTACCATATTTGGAACGAGTACTGGCCGGCCATCATCGGCCAAGCGCAAACCGACTACATGGTGGAGAAGTTCCAGAGCCTGAATGCCTTCCGCACCGACATCGCCGACAATGGCTACGAGTACTTCTTCATCATGCAGCACGAGGACGAAACGCCCCACGAGCTGGGCGCGGCGACGCACGGCGCCGACATCCACGACCAAGGCGACACCGTAGCCGGCCGCGTCAACGACGACATCGAATCCGACCGCGACGGCGAGCTGGCCCGCGACACCGAGGATTTCGCCCGCACCGCCGCCGTCCCCCGCATCGTCGGCTACACCGGCGGACACGTGGAGGCGGACACGAACCGCTTCTTCATCTCGAAGATCTACCTGCTGAAGGAGCACCGCGGCGAGGGCCTGTGCTCGGCCACCATCCGCTTCTACGAGCGCCTCGCCCGCGAGCGCGGCCTGGACGCCCTCTACCTCACGGTGAACAAGCACAACGAGATGGCCATCCGCGCCTACAAAGCCAAGGGCTTTGAGGTCATCGACGCCGTGGAAACCGACATCGGCGACGGCTACATCATGGACGACTACATCATGGAGAAGAAGCTGGTCTAATCCAGATCGGCACGAGCGCGAACGGCGCTATCACAGCGCCTCGCGCACGGTGGCGGCGATGCCCTCGGCGTTCAGGCCGAGGTCGGCGAAGAGCTGGGACACGGGGCCCTGGCCGATGAAGCGGTCGGGGATGCCCAACGTGACGGCAGGCGTCGTGGCACCCTGGCGGGCCAGCACTTCCAACACGCCCTCGCCGGCGCCTCCCGCGATGACGCCCTCTTCCACCGTGACCACCAAACGACAGGCCGCCGCAGCGGCGATGGCCTCCTCGTCGAGCGGCTTCACCCAGCGCATGTCCACCACGCGGCACTCGATGCCCTCGGCGGACAGCAGCTCGGCGGCGGCGCGGGCTTGGCCCACCATGCGACCGAAGGCGAGCAGGGCCACGTCGTCCCCCTCGCGCACCATGCGGGACTTCCCCACTTCCAAGATTTCCGGCACATCCGGCAACGGCGCACCCTCGGCCTCGCCGCGCGGGTAGCGCAGCGACACGGGGCCTTCCAAAATGAGCGCCGTGTGCAGGGCGTGCACGAGCTCCGCCTCGTCGGAGGGCGCGAGCGCCCGCATGTTCGGCACCATGCGCGTGTACACCATGTCGAAGACGCCGTGGTGCGTGGGGCCATCATCGCCCACCAGGCCCGCGCGATCGAAGGCGAACACGACGTTGGCCTCGGGCAGGGCCACATCGATGATCATCTGGTCCACGGCTCGCTGCATGAAGGTGGAGTACAGCGCCACCACGGGCTTCTTGCCGCCCGATGAGAGGCCGGCCGCCATGCCCACCGCCTGCTCCTCGGCAATGCCCACGTCCACAAAACGCGAGGGGAACTCCGCCGCGAAGGTCTTCAACCCCGTGCCGCCGGTCATGGCCGCCGTGATGGCCACCACATCCGCATCGTTGGCCGCCTCGTCGGCGAGCGCCGCGCCGAAGACCTCGGTGTAGCTGGGGGCGCGCCCGGGCTTCTTCAACGCGCGGCCCGTGGCAATATCGTAGGGGCCGGTGCCATGAAACGCCTCGGGATCGCGGCGGGCAGGCTCGTAGCCCTCCCCTTTCCGCGTGACCACGTGCACAAGCGCCGGGCCGTCCATTTCCAACACGAGCGACAAAACGTCGCGCAGCTCGGCGATGTTGTGGCCGTCGATGGGAGCGGTGCACACAATGCCGAGCGATTCGTAGATCATGGTATGGGGAATCACCATCTGCTTGAGGGATTCCTTCATGTTCTTGCCGAAGCCGAGCAGTCCGCGGGCCGCAGGACCGCCCTGCTCCATGGCCGCCTGCAGACCCTCGCGCGCCTCGCGGTAATGGCTGTTGGCGCGGATGTTGCCCAGATGCTTCATGAGGGCGCCCACGTTGCGAGAGATGGACATCTCGTTGTCGTTCAAGATGACGACGAGCGGCAGCTGCTCGTTGCCCATGTAGTTCAGCGCCTCGAAGGCCATGCCGCCGGCGAGCGACGCGTCGCCTATGAGGGCCACCACCTTCTCGTCGGTACCCTTCAGCTGCCGCGCCTTCGCGAGACCCGTGGCGATGGAAAGCGAGTCGGACGCGTGACCCGACGGGTGCACGTCGTAAGGGCTCTCCGATGGCTTGGTGAAGCCGGAAAGGCCACCGTAGGTGCGCAGGGTTTTGAACGCCTCGCGCCGGCCGGTGAGCAGTTTGTGGGCGTAGGCCTGGTGCCCCACGTCGAACACCACGCGGTCGCGCGGCATGTCGAGCAGGCTCTCCAGGGCCACGATGATGTCCACGGCGCCCAAAGACGACGCCACATGTCCCCCGGTGACCGAGGTGGTGGCGACGATCTCCTGGCGGATCTCGCGGGCGAGAATGGCCAGCTCCTCGTTGTCGAGCACCTTCAAATCGGCCGGCGAGCTGATAGCATCAAGTATGCGGGGGACGTCCATGAGCGGTTTCCTTTAGGCCTCGCCGGGCACGGGCGCGTCAGCGGAAGACGGCGTGCCGGCTGAACCCGTAGGGGCGGTGCTTGCGCCGCCCTCCTCAGCCGGGGAAGACTCGCCTTCCTCTTCCGTCGCCAGAAACGCGTCCAAGTCCTGCTCGGACAAGTCGCACGCGGAAAGGCCCAGCTTCACGGCCTCCTCGTACAACTTCAAGGCGTCGTCCAGCGAGATGTCCTCGGCGGACACCTCGTCAACGATCTCGGAAAGACGCTCGTGCACGTCCTCGAAGGTGCGACCCTGCTCGTCGGCCATGGCGCCTACACCCCCACCTGCACACAGGCGGCCGCGCCCGAGGCGCCCACCAGGGCATCCACCGGGCCGGCGGCAGCAGCATCAGCCCCGGCCACCCCGACCGCGCCCGCGCCATCGCCTTCCATAGAACGCGCGATGCGTCCCAGCACGCCATTCACGAAGCGCGGCGAATCGTCCTCGCCGCCGAAGCCCTTGGCCAGCTCCACCGCCTCGTTGATGGAAACGGACACCGGCACGTCGTCGCAGTTGAACATCTCGAAGACGGCCAAGCGCAGAATGGAGCGGTCCACGATGGGCATGCGGGAGAGCGCCCAGTTCTCGGACGCCGCTTCAATACGCTCGTCCACCTGAGCCTGGTTCGCCTCCACGCCGTGGATGAGCGCCAAGGCGTAGTCGGTCAGCGTCCCCTCCTCGATGCGGCCGAACGCGCCCGCCTCGGCGGCTTCGGCCTCATCGGCGGGAGCCTCGCGAGCCACCAGGCACAGCCCGCAATCGAGCAGCTCGCTGGGCGATTTCCCCGTCAGCTCGCTCGTATAGAGCACCTGCACCGCGCTCACGCGGTCGCGGGTGCGCTCGTGGATTCTCGGAGCCATACCGCGCGCCACCTACGCCTTGAACTGAAGGCCGTCGATGTACACGTCCACCGAGGACACCTCCACGCCAGCCTGGGTGGCCAGCGCCTCGGCGATGGCGGTGCGCAGCTGGGCCGCCAGCTCGGGCAGCACGTAGCCGTAGTAGACTTCCACGTGCACCGCCACGGAAAGCTTGCCGTCCTCGTCCATCTTGGTCTCGATGCCGGAGGTGGAGGGCTTGCTCGCCAGCATGGAGCGGATGCCGCTCGTGGCGAAGGAGCCCAGCGAGGCCACCCCGTCCACCTCGCTGGCGGCCACGGAGATGATGGTCTCCATGACCCCCGGGGCGATGGAAAGGCCCTCGACGTTCATCTGGTCTGTCATAGTACGTCTCCCATCTGGGTTTCGATAAAGTCGGTTGTCGCGTCACCGGCCAAGAATACCTCGTTATCGAGCACGCGTTTGTGGAACGGGATAGTTGTTGCAATTCCTTCAATAACGAACTCGTCCAAGGCGCGCTTGGCGCGGGCGACGGCCTCGGCGCGATCCTGGCCGTGCACGACCACCTTGGCCACGAGCGAGTCGTAGTGGGGCGAGATGCGCGAACCGGGGCGCAGGTAGGTCTCCACGCGCACGCCGGGGCCCGCCGGGGGCTCGAAGCGCGTGACGGTGCCGGGGCACGGGCGGAAGCCGTGCTCGGGATCCTCGGCGTTGATGCGCAGCTCGATGGCGTGTCCCGCCGGCGTGAACGGGGCGCGGCCCGCGCAGCTCATGGGCTCGCCGGCGGCGATGCGCAGCTGCTCCTTGATGATGTCGGTGCCGGTGATCTCCTCAGTGACCGGGTGCTCCACCTGCACGCGAGTGTTCATTTCCATGAAGTAGAACTGGCCGCGCTCGTCCAGCAGAAACTCGATGGTGCCGGCGTTGCGGTAGTCCACGGCGCGCACGGCCTTCAGGGCCGCCTTCATCATGTCGCGACGCAGGTTCTCGGAAAGCGCCGGCGAGGGGGCCTCTTCCAGAAGCTTCTGATGACGCCGCTGGATGGAGCAGTCGCGCTCGCAGAGCGCCACAGCGTTGCCGTGATCGTCGGCGAGCACCTGCACCTCCACGTGGCGCGGGCGCAGCACGAGCTTTTCCAGATACACCCCGTCGTTGCCGAAGGCGGCGCCGGCCTCGGTGCGGGCGGCCTTGTACTGGGCCGCGAGATCGGCCGGGTCGTGCACCTCGCGCATGCCCTTGCCGCCGCCACCGGCCGTGGCCTTGATGAGCACCGGGTAGCCCACCTTCTCGGCGAAGGCCGCAGCCTCTTCCACCGTATCCAGGCAACCGTCGGAGCCGGGCACCGTGGGCACGCCGCACATCTTCATAGTCTCGCGGGCCGACGACTTGTCGCCCATGCGGTCGATGCACTCCGGGGCGGGGCCGATGAACACCAGGTCGTTGTCGGCGCAGGCGCGGGCGAACTCCGCGTTCTCGGCCAAAAAGCCGTAGCCGGGATGGATCGCCTCGGCGCCGGTGTTCTTCGCCGCGGCAATGATGGAGGCCATGACCAGATAGCTCTTGTTCGACTGGGCAGGGCCGATGCAGACGGCCTCGTCGGCGTAGCGCACCGGATAGGTGTCGGCATCCTCCGTGGAGTACACGGCCACCGTCTTCACGCCCAGCTCGCGGGCGGCGCGCATGATGCGCAGCGCCACCTCGCCGCGGTTGGCAACTAGAATTTTCTCGAACATGCTTGTCTCCTACGCGCCCGGCGTGGGGTCGTGGGGCTCCACGTAGAAGAGCACGGTGCCGTACTCCACCGGCGTGGCGTCGGACAGGCACACCTCGCGCACGGTGCCCATCTCTTCGGCGGCGATCTCATTCATGAGCTTCATGGCCTCCACGATGCACAGCGTCTCGCCGGCGGCCACCTCGTCGCCCACCTTCACGAAGGGCGGCTCGCCCGGAGCCGGGGCCTCGTAGTAGGTGCCCACCATGGGAGCCACTACCGGCTTCCACGTGGCCGGACGATCGCTCGCCGGCTCCTCGGCGGCCGGCGCGGGCACGGCGGCAACGGGAGCCGCCTGGGCCTGCGGAGCGGCGGGCACGGCAGCGGCCGGAGCACCCTGACCCGGCATGCGGACAGCGATGCGCATGCCCTCTTCCTCTACGACGATCTCTCCGACGCCGCTCTCCTCGGCAACGCGAACCAGCTCGCGAATCTGATTGATGTCCACGTAATCGTCCTCCTTGGTGGCGCTGGACTCCTGCTCCAGCATGAAATCGACTTTCTCGGATACCCGGTGCTTGCTCAAATAGGTGCGGGCCTCGTTGGGGAACAGGGCGTACATGAGCACGTCCTCCTCGCTTTGGGCCAAATCGCCAATCTCGGCGGCGCACTCGTCGTAGGTGGTGGTCACCAGCGTGCCGGGGGCGATCTTCGGATCCAAGATCTCGGCATCGCCGGCCACCTTCGCCACGATTTCCTTGTCCATGTTGCCCGGCGCCTTGCCGTAGTAGCCGCACACATAGTCCTTCATCTCCTTGGAGATGACGCTCCAGCGCTTGCCCGTCAGCACGTTGAACACCGCCTGGGTGCCCACGATCTGGGACATCGGCGTTACAAGCGGCGGATAGCCCACCTCGGCGCGCACCTTCGGAATCTCGGCCATCACCTCGGGCAGACGGTGCGCGGCCTTCTGCACCTCCAGCTGGCTGATGAGGTTGCTCATCATGCCACCGGGCACCTGATGCGAGTACACCTGCATATGAATGAGCGAGGACACGCCGCGCTTGTAATGGCCGCGCTTGCGCATCTCCTCCCAGTACTCGGAGATCTCGAACAGCAGATCCAAGTCGAGGTCGGTGTCGTAGCGGCTCTCCTTCAGAGCGGCCACGATCATCTCCACCGCCGGATGCGAGTTGCCGAACGCGAGCGGAGCATGAGCCGTGTCGGCCACGGCCACGCCCGCCTCGGCGGCCTTCAGGATGTTGGCCGGGGCCATGCCGCCGACATAGTGGCAGTGGATGTGCACCGGCAGGCCGATTTCCTCGTTGAACGCCTTCACCATGCGCTCGGCGCGATAGGGCGTGAGCATGCCGGCCATGTCCTTGATGGCGATGGTGTCGGCGCCCAGATCCTTCAGCTGCTGGCCGTATTCCAAGTAGGAGTCCAGCGTGTGCACCGGCGAGATCGTGTAGGAGATGGCGCCCTCGAACAGACCGCCGCACTCCTTGATGGCCTCGGCGTTGTCCACGACGTTGCGGATGTCGTTCAGCGCGTCGAAGACGCGGAAGACCTCGACGCCGTTGCGGTGCGCCGCGTTGATAAAGCGATGCACGATCTCCTTGGAGTAGTGCTTGTAGCCGACGAGGTTCTGCCCGCGCGAGAGCATGGCAAGCGGCGTATTGGGCGTGTTCGCCTTGATGGCGCGCAGACGCTCCCAGGGGTTCTCGTCCAGAAAGCGCAGGCAGGAGTCGAACGTCGCCCCGCCCCACGCCTCGATGGCCCAGTAGCCGACGCGGTCCATCTTCGGCAGAATCGGCAGCATGTCGCCGATCTGCATACGGGTGGCCCAGAGGCTCTGCTGACCGTCGCGGATGGTCGTGTCCATGATCTGAAGCCGTGGCATGAACTCACACCTCCTTATACACAGGTTAGTCAAAGATCAAGTTTCGGATTATAGAGGAAGCCTACCACGGCCCCGCGCCACGCCGCCCGATTTGCCGACAAGAAACATCAACGAAGCGGCCGAAGGGGCGAATCCCGAACTTCCCTCCCCCGCCCATCCCCTACCTTCCCAACCAATCGCCCAGCTCCGAGATCCCCGATGCAGAGAACAACCGCTTGTTCCCTATCGTATTTCCAGCTAATTTCCCGGCTCCGAGACCTTCCAAAACAAGTTTTTGGCATCTCGTGCGGAGAAAAGTGCGATTATGCGAGTCCAAAGCGCTCGAAAAGGCCCCCGATGCAGGAAAAAGTGCGATCGTGCGAGTTTTTCGCCTCTCAAGACTCGCACGATCGCACTTTTTTCTGCAGCGGCGGCGCTTTTCCCGAAGCGAACCGGGCAGCCAAGGCCGAGGCGATCCGAAGAGACCTTTCCGGAACCCGCGCCTTGCGAAGCCCCCCGCAGGCACGCCTGCGGATGCGTCCCCCGGATACGTCCCGCAGACATACCTTACGGGCGCATCTTACGAACGCGCCCTCCGAAAACGCGAGGGAAAATGGGCGCGATGATGTTTCCGCACCTGCTCGCGCAAGGCCAAATGACGCGGGAGATGCTCGGGCTTCAGGGCAGGCGACCTTTGCCCGGCGCTTCGGGCAACCCCGCGCAGCAGCTCAGTGCATTGGTTGACGTGGTGAAATTGGGAGCTCGTGAGAACGGCAAGGTCGAAGCCGTCGATGCGCAAGGCATCGCGCTTGCGGGCATCATGGGCTTGTTGCTGCGGCGAGCTGTGCGCATCGTGCCCGTCGTATTCCAGCACAACTCGCTCGGCGGCCCAAAGCCAATCGCACACCACGCGGCTCAATCCCGTGGCCGTCCTCGCGCGGTCGGACAATGCGACCGGTTCGTTCAGAAGAGGCGTTCTCAAGCCCAGCCCTCCCTGGGAAAACAGGGAGAACGCAATGATGGATACCTCGGTCTCCATGAGAGACCCCGACTTGGCAAGCACCTGCTTCGCCGCCGATCGGGCCACCTTCACGCCCGCCAGACCCTTTGCACGGGCGGTAAAAGCCGTAAGGCGCCGCGGTGACGAAAGAGGACGGCGCACGAGGGCACCGACGCGCTCCTCCCCCAGCGGATAGCAGCCACACAACTCGTAACCGACCGCCAAGAGCCCTCCGCGCGTCAACGAAGAGGCCATTTGAACGAAGACGAGCTCGGGAGAGCAGACGAACACGCCCGGAGCTACTTTGATGAAAGCTTGCCGAGGAAAAGCGGCGACCGAGCGATGGCGTATAAGATCGCTGGAGTTCCGCGTGCCATGACCCTTTGCGACCATGATGTGCAGCGGCGCTGCTCCCCGAGAGCGAACAACCTCCTTCAGCGCCGACGCCACGGCGGTAGTTTGCGGGAGCATCCCGCCGACGGCGGCCGCAGACGCCGCAGAACCGTCCGGCGAGGCCACCGAACCCGCGTCAGCCGGACGCACCGGATCTGCGCCCGCGAGGCTTTGCAGTGCGTCCTCCAAGATCGTCCGCACATCCCTGCTCAGCACCGCTTCATTGCGAAGCACCTCCGATGTCGGAAAGAGAGTCGCAGGAAACAGCGACGCGTCCGCCACGCCCAAATCGTGGAACACACACAGAGGAATAGCCGCGGCGGCGGACCAAGCGCGCCAGAACAGCAGCGCCGTGTTATGGGAAAGATACACGTTCATGGGCAAGCACGATACCGTGCCGCGACCGTGGAAAAGCGTTCGCGGGATAAGATCGATGGAACCAACATTCATGACCGCAGTACTCGCAGATGGAAAACAGCATCCTCAAGCTCTCCCTCCGCTTAGGGCAGGAAAAACAAGCGCTCGCCCTTTAATATCCCTTATTTATCAGGCTAAACGCGAAGTTTACCCCGCTGGGGTAATAGCTTTTCGGGGCGGCGCGGCGCACACTGGGCGCCATCGTTTCTGTCACGACAAGGAAGGGAGGAAGCGATCATGAGCATCGATGAAGAGAAGAGGGCCGCGGGGGCGCCGAGCCATGCGGGCCCGGCAACGGACACAAGCTCGGCCGCAGCTGCCGGCTCAGCGACGGCCGCGGGCGGACCGGCTCCCAAGAAACGTCCCAAGCGCGGGTGGATCGTCGCCGGCGTGGTGGCGGCCGTCATCGTGGTGGCCGGCGCCGGGTTCTGGGTGTGGCACGAGCAGCCGAGCTTCTGCAACGCCATCTGCCACAGCCCCATGGACTACTACGTGGAGACCTACGACTCCGGCGACCCGCAGCTGGGCGTGACTGTGCACGCGAAGGCCGGCGAGTCGTGCCTCGACTGCCACACCGCCGAGCTGACGACCCAAATCTCGGAGGCGATGGCCTGGGTGTCCGACAACTACCCCATGACTGAGGACGGCACCATGCTCGCCACGGGCAAGCAGTTCGCAAGCGAGGAGTTCTGCGCGCGCCCCGAGTGCCACGGAGGCAAGTCCTTTGACGAGATCACCGCGGGCCTGTGGGGATTCGCCGGCAACGACGAGAAGTACAACCCGCATGCCAACCACGAGGACGCGGCCCTGGAATGTGGCGACTGCCATAAAGCCCACGAGAACCAGGTGCTCGTCTGCAACGAGTGCCACGACCTGACCCTGCCCGAAGGATGGGAGGCCCCCAATGCAGAGTAACGTTTCCCGCCGCAGCTTCTTCAAAGGCGCCGGCCTCGCGGCCATGGGCGCGCTGACCGCCGGCACGCTGTCCGGATGCGGCCAAGGCTATGCAGCCGCGGATCCCGCCAACCCGAGCACCGGCGACTTCGGCGGCCCCTCCTGGCTGGGAGCGCCGCCCGTCATCGACGAGGCCGATATCGCCGAGACCATCGAGACCGAGGTGCTCGTCGTGGGCATGGGCACCGGCGGCATCCCGGCCATGATCTCGGCTGCCGAGAACGGCGCGCGCGTGCTCGGCATCGACCGCCAGGGCACCCCGCACAACGTCCGCGAGGACATCGGCGCCATCGACTCGCGCCTGCAGCAGGCCTCCTTCGACGAGTTCCCTGAGTTCCGCATCGAGAAGAAAGAGGCCGTTGAGGACATCGTCCGCTACGCCAACGGCTTTGTGAACTACGACCTGGTGAAGCTGTGGGCCGACGAGTCCGGCGCCATGGTGGACTGGCTCACCGACATCATCCAGCGCGACGGCAAGCTCGTCATGGAATTCGAGGGCGGCGTGGGCGACACCTCCGACCCGGGCCGCGACAAGGCCTTCGCCACCGGCCACAGTCCGCAAAAGACCGATGCCGTGGCCGAGGACGAGGAATGGGGCTTCGCCGAATCTATCCTGGCCTACGCCGCCGAGCAGGGCGCCGAGGTGCGCTGGTACACCGAGTTCATCAAGTGCGAGACCGATGAATCCGGCCGCGTGACCGGCGTCATCGCCCGCGACGTGCAGGGCGAGCGCCCCTACCTGCGCATCAACGCCAGCAAGGGTGTCATCCTCTCCACCGGCGGCTACGGCAACAACCTGGAGATGATGGAGGATCGCCAGGCCTGGAACCAGAAGATCCGCATCGCGGCCCCCGGCTCCGGCGGCAACCCCACCGGATCCGGCATCAAGGCGGCGCTGTGGCTCGGCGCCACCATGGACCCGCTCGGCGCGGCCTGCACCTTCAACCGCGCCTGCGTGAAGCCCGACCAGTACGCCGGCGACGGGGTGCTCGGCCGCTGGTTCTGGTTCGGCGAGCAGCCCTTCCTGAAGCTGAACCTGAAGGGTGAGCGCTTCTGCAACGAGAGCGGCCCCTACGACTACATGCTGCACTCCACCATCATGCAGCCGCACCAGACCTACGTGGACATCTGGGACGCGAACCACGCCGCGCAGGCCGAGGCCTTCGACGAGGTGGGCTGCTGCCGGCTGTTCCCCTTCCCCAACGGGGCGAAGAACAACATTCCCATGCAGGTGGTGGACGGCATGATCGAGAAGCTCATCGAGGACGGTTACGTGCAGAAGGCCGACACCATGGAAGAGCTCGCTGAGAAGCTGAACCTGCCCGTGGAGACCACCGTGGCCTCGTGGAAGCACTACAACGAGATGGCCGCGGCCGGCGAGGACACCGACTACTACAAGGAGAAGCACCGCCTGATGGCCATCGACACGCCGCCCTTCTACGGCGTGCGCACCGGGGCGTGGTTCTTGGCGACGCTCGACGGCGTCACCATCGACACGAACATGCACCCCTGCGACGAGAACGGCGACCCCATCGAGGGCCTGTACCTCACCGGCAACGACTCGGGCGGCTTCTTCTCGGTGAGCTACCCGAACCTGCTGACGGGGCTCGCCTGCGGGCGCACCATGACCTTCGGCCGCCGCGCCGGCATGCTGGCGGCAACCGGGCAGGCGTAAGGCGTCCGTGCCTTCAAGACCCCTTCGCCTTCGCGAGCCGTTTATTCCGCAGCCCGCGAAGGCAGTTCGTCAAGCCCTTCCCAAGGGATACCGCCGGTCGCGCCTCCCCTCCAGCGACCAGCGGTTATAAGAGCGAACCCCCTGTCCCGTGCGGACAGGGGGTTTTCGCGTGTAGAATGGAGGGAGGCGAAAGGGAGCGAAAGGGAGCGAAAGGGAGTGACATGGAAACGGAATGCACTGCAGAAAAGGCGAGCCCCTTGTGCGGGTTCGTCGCGCTGCTTTTGACGCTCGGCACCACCTCCCTCATGAACGGCTCGCTCTTCCCGCAGTTCGACGCGATCTTCATGTTCGCCCGCGACATCTCCGTCACGTTCTCGGCAGCAACTTTGCTCGGCCTTGGGCTTGCGGCCTACCGCGCCCCGCGCCTTCTGCGGGAGCGCGCCATCGTCGCCGTGGCGGTAGCCTGTCTTGTAGGCGGCGGCGCGCTTCTGTCCCTGGGGCTTGGGTTTTCCGCGCCGGCGCTCCTCGTTGCGGGTGCGAGCCTCGCCGCCATCGGCCGCTCGGTGGCCACGGTGTCGACGGCGCTTTATCTCGTGCGCCTCGAAATGCACACGACGGCCGTGATCATCGCTGCGGCCTACACCGTTCAGCTGGCGGCGAGCCCCGCGTCGTCGCTTCTGCCCCCGTGGGTCGGAACCGCCCTCTTCCTGATTTTCCCCTTGGCGGCCATCGCGCTTACCGCCCGCGGCGCCCGCCTTTACTTCGACATGGCCCACGACCGGCCTTCGCCGAGCGACATCGCCGTCACGCGGCCGGCCTCGTTCCTCGCGCCGTTCTCGGCCCTGTTCGTGTGCTTGTTTTTGTTCCAGGTGGCCTTCGGCTTCGCCCTGCGCTTCGGGGAGGTGGCAGGCACACCGCGCATGTCGTTTCTCTCGGCCATCCCGCTTGCCCTCGTGGCCCTTTACGTGACTTGTTCGCGCCGGCGCTTTCCCGCCGACGGTCTCGTGCAGCTGTCGGCCCTCACGGTGATGGCCGGGTTCCTTCTGGCAACCCAGCCCCTGCTCGCCGCTGACAGCGGTGCGGCCGACGTGGCGCTGCTGAACGCAGGCAACGGCCTGTTCATCATGGCCGCCCAGATGGCGCTGGTCACCATTGCCGCACGCAACCCACTCGGAGCCATCACAACGGTAGCCTGGGGAAACGGTGTCTCGGCCTTAGGATCGCTTACGGGAGCCGCCGCGGGCATGCTTGCCAACAGCGCCGCGGCAAGCATGCCCGCCCTGCGTGTGGCCACCCCCGCAGTACTGCTTTTGGTGTTCGCCGCCTACGTGACCATCGGGCTGAAACGCTTCACCTTCGCCGGAGCCATCGACGGCATCGATCCGGTGCTGGTGGGGGCAACGGCCGCCGGGAAGGGAACCGATGCGGGAGCAGAAGCGGTACCGGGCACCGGAACGGGGCCAGTGCCGCTGCCGATGCCCGCGGCCCGCACCCCCGAGGAGGCCTTCGCCTCCCGCTGCGAGGCCATCGCCGAGGAGTTCTCCCTCACCCCGCGCGAAGCCGAGGTATTCGCCATGCTCGCCCGGGGCCGCGACCGCGCCTACATCGAGGAGGCGCTCGTCGTGTCCCGCAACACCGTGAAGGCCCACGTGAAGCACGTCTACGCGAAACTCGGCATCCATTCCCACCAGGAGCTGCTCGATCTGGTGGAAGGCTAAACACTTCCCAGTGGCCACTTTTGCGGCTCGCTGTCAATCGAGAAACCGTTCCCAAATTATGAACAATTTACTTGCCTTTACGCCACCTCGCCGAGGCTCCGCGTACGGACGATAAAATAAAGGAAACGACTTCGAGGGAGGCACCGTGGCCATTCGCATCATCGTGGACTCGTCGGCGGACATGGAAGAGGACTACGCCCGCGCCCACGACATTACCATCATCCCCATGACCATCGCATTCGGCTCCGAACAGTACGCCGAGGGCGTCGACCTTTCGCGCGAGGAATTCTTCGAGCGCCTCGTGGAAACCGACGAGCTGCCCCGCACGAGCCAGATCCCTCCCATGGTGTTCCAAGACCTCTTCCAAGAGGCCGTCGATGCCGGCAACGAGGTCGTCTGCATCACGCTTTCCAGCCACATCTCCGGCACCTACCAGAGCGCCTGCATCGCCGCGGCCCCGTTCAAGGAGTCGGTCTTCGTGGTCGACAGCGAGAACGCCACCATCGGCGAGCGCATCTTGGCCGAGCGCGCCTGGGCTCTGCGCGACGAAGGGCTTTCCGCCGCCGACATCGCCTACTGCCTCAACCAGGAGAAGAAGGATATCCGGCTCGTGGCCTCGCTGGATACACTGGAGTACCTGCGCCGTGGAGGCCGCATTTCCGGAGCGGCGGCCCTTGTGGGCGGCATGCTCTCCATCAAGCCCGTGGTGGGCGTCGTCGATGGCGACGTCGTGGTGCTCGGCAAGGCGCGCGGATCGAAGCAGTCGAAAAACATGGTGTTCCAGAAGATCGACGAGGCCGGCGGCATCGACTTCACGCGGCCCATCTGGGTGGCCTACTCGGGCCTGTCCGACACGACGGCCCGCAAGTACATCGCCGACAGCCTGGCGCAGGCGAAAGCCGCCGAGGAAGCGGCCGCCGACGAGTCCGCCGCGCCGGACGATCTGCCCCTCACGCAGGTCGGCGCCGTCATCGGCACCCACGTCGGCCCGGGCGGCGTCGCCTTCGCCTTCTTCGCACGGGAATAGGGCCCGCATAGTCTTTCGCGCTCTTTCGTAGAGCCATCCCGTCCTCCCAGAACATTTGCATGGCCATCTTTTCCAAGAAATTGCGTTTGTTAGCGTAAAGATGGCCCAAACGACCCTGTTTGGATCCTGTTTTTAGCTCATAACGGGGGACATAACGGAGAAATTATACCCAAATTCACTGAACTGGATGGGCGGTGCCCCAAAACGAGGCTGCGAACGCTAACAAACGCAATATTTCGGAAAAATCGCGAGGGCATTTTGTCTGGAGCACAAAAAAAGGCCTCCCCGAAGGGAGGCCCAAGATCACTGAAACGGCGGCGGAACTTTACACGCGCTTGATGACGCGGCCGTCGCGGGTGTCGATCTGCAGGACGTCGCCAATCTCGATGAACGTCGGCACCTGCACCTCCTTGCCCGTCTCCAGGGTGGCCGGCTTCAGCGTGTTGGTGGCGGTATCGCCCTTGAAGCCCGGCTCGGTATGGGTGACCTCAAGCTCCACGAACATCTGGGGCTCCAGGCTGATGAGCTCGTCGCCGGCGTACAGAAGCGTCGCCTCGTCGTTCTCCTTCAGCCAGTCGGCCGCGGAGCCCACCATATCAGCGGAAACGGGCAACTGCTCGAACGTGCTGTTATCCATGAACCAGAAGTCGGCACCGTCGTTGTAAAGGTACTGCATCTTCTTGGACTCCAAGCGCACGGAATCGAACTTCGTGCCGGCGTTGAAGGTGTAGTCGACCACGCGGCCGGTCTTGATGTCCTTGAGCTTGGTGCGTACAAACGCGCCGCCCTTGCCCGGCTTCACATGCTGGAACTCGACGATGGTGCACATCTTGCCGTTGTTGATGATGCACATGCCGTTCTTGAAATCGGCGGTAGAAATGCTTGCCACGGATGTTTCCTTTCCTGCTCACGCGCCGCAGCAAACCCTCCGGTCGGCCGCCGCGTTTGGTTCAAACTGGTACAGTATAGCCGTCCTGCGTCCTCTTCGCAAAGAAAAATATGGGTCACTCGACGTAGCTGTTTATGAGGGCGAACAACTCTTGCTTCTTGTGAATCCCCAGTTTTGCGTAAAGGCGCCGCATGTGAGTCTTCACTGTGTTGTCAGATATGAACAACTCCCCCGCTATGGAGCTGATAGTATTTCCGCGAGCAAAGAGAAGCATGACTTCGATCTCCCGCTGGGACAGAGCGTACTTGCGCCCTATGAGATCGCAGCGAAGAGCCGTCTTATCCTCGTAGCGCGGCCGGACGATCGTCTCCTCAGAGACTGACGCAGCCCCATCGTCTTCCTCTTCAATCTCGGCAAACGGCGTGGACTGGGTCCCGCAATCGACTCGTCCGCTAGCGAGCGAGAGAAACTCGACGGGTCGGCTTTTCTCAGATTGCGAGGGATGCAGCGCTCGCGTGACGTAGAGCGCCAAGGCGAGAAAGCACACCGACCCGAGGGCGATGACGGCATAGGGGGAAACTCCGAAGGACTCGCCTGCGGGCGCGCAGGCTCCTAGGAGATACCCTACCCCCTGGGCGACCACGCACACGAGCGTCTGGAAGCTGAGACAGAACACGGGGTCAATGCCGTAGTCATGAGAAATCTGAATGGAAAGCGCCTGAACGCTCAGCGACAAGAAGCTATATGTCATGTAGAGCAACGCCGCTAGAATGACAAAGGGGATGCCAGCAGCGAATGGCAGAATTCCGAGAGCGACCACAATCAGCGGGAACGCCAGGCGAAATACGCCATCGATGTTGTACCGCACCGTCCGAAACCGCCAGAGCGCCATAAGGACGATGGGGGCGAACAGGCCCGCGAGCGCGGAACTATAGTTGATGAAGGTCATGGCCGTCGTGTCGACAGCCAGAAAGCGAACAACTCCCCCGAGAAAGGCGAAGGTGCCACAGTACAGCACGCTACGCCAGAAACTTGCGAGCCCATGGACATAGCTCACACGATTGGCGGAGAAAGAGCTCGACGCCATGGGCGAAGCGAGATCGAGTTGACGCGCTTGGACAAGAAGCAGTCCCCAGCAGACGCTCATCAGGGTAGCGGAAATAGCCAAGGTTACCGCCGCTCCTGTAAACGACTCGAAGAAAGTTCTCACAAAAAAGCTTACCACCCAGGCAAAGAGCAGGGTCATGAGGCTGCCCTCGATATCGCGCAGAGACACAACGTAGAACCACGAGAACATAAGCGTGTAAGAGCCGATCACGGGAATGGCGATGCCAAGTACCCACTGAGCCGACCCCTGCACCACCGGCAAACCAGAGACGACGAGGCTCGCAAGGGCAATAGGAGGGACTACTTGCATCCCGAAGCGCCGCAGCGATTGCCGCGACAGAGAACACCACAACATCACCGCCGCGCTCGTCACAATGCCGATGACGATCCCCATGCCATGGGAGCCGTGAAAGGAACCAGAAGGAACGGAAAGCCAGTCACTCTTCCATAAAAAGAGCGACGAAAGCGACATGGCCACGGCCATGCCGAGAGACGACGAGATGATCTTGCCCGCATCGAACAGTTTCATCGACAGTGCCCCTCCTCATCCGCGAACAGCTGAAGTCTACCAGAAAAGATAATTCCCTCTCAGCACAACCACGCCTTACACTCTCTGCTGATTCTGCGATCACCAGGCGTTTCTCAAAAAATCACGAAAAAGGTTGACACGTTTTGAATCCCTTTCACCAAAACGAGGTCTCACGATGGCCCCCTCTCTAGGCGCACACTGTCGTCAAGCGGCACAGCAGCTATTGGGACGCCGCCTAAGAGAGGAAGGAGATATCTATGACCAGAAAAGCAACGGAGAGGGCCGTCTCGCGGCGAGGCTTCATCAAGGGATCGACACTCGCGACCCTTGCAACTGCGGCCGGAGCCGGCACCGCCGCCTCCCTATTCGGCTGCGCCCCTCAGAGCGCGCAAAGCAAAGGTGAGCTCGCGCAGACGGGGTCGAATGGTGTCGTCGCCAACGAGATTCCCGAGGAGGGAGAAATCATCTGGCAGAGCTGCTGCCACTGCGGCTTTGTTGCATGCCCCCTCAAGTGCCACGTCGTAGACGGCACCCTTCGCTGGATCGACAACGACACCGACGGCGACGACGAGTTCGGCGCTGTATCGTTCCGCGCGTGCCTCAAGGCTCGTTCGGTGCGAAAATGGATCAACAGCCCCGATCGCCTCAAATACCCCATGAAACGCGTGGGCAAACGAGGAAGCGGGGAGTTCGAACGCATCAGCTGGGATGAGGCTCTCGATATCATCGCCGAGAAGTATCGCTACACCCTTGACACCTACGGTCCCGAGGCATTCTTCCTGTGCGCAACAGGAACCCGCAACTACCCCATCCAGCGCCTCTTCAATTTGACCGGCGGTCATTTGGGAACCATTAACTCGGAATCGAATGGCCAGATCGCCCAGACAGCCAACTACCTGTTCGGCTTCGACAGCCAGACATTCGATTGTGCTGGTGGTCTCGGAAGCAACACCTCGGCCATCAAAGACGCCGATTGCGGTCTGTTCTTCGGCTGCGGGTCGGGTGAATCGCGTATGTGCGGCATGGGAGAGGTCTACGAGGTGGCCAAAGCGCGCGAGGCAGGCATCCCGGTCGCCTTCGTAGATTACCGCCTGGGAGAGGGGTCATCTGGCAATCCGGACGAGTGGTTCCCCATCTACCCGGGCACCGATGGAGCTCTGGCGAGCGCTATCGCCTATGTCATTATCAGCGAGGGGAAGCACGACAAGGCCTTCTTGGACAAGTATGTCGTCGGATTTGATGCCGACACGATGCCTGAATCTGCGCCGGCAAACTCCTCCTATATGGACTATATCATGGGCACCGGCTATGACAACATTCCTAAGACCCCCGAGTGGGCCGCCCCCATCTGCGGGCTTCCCTCCGAGAAGATCACCTATCTCGCCCATTTCATCACCGACCACGAAACCTGCTTCATCACCCAAGGTTTTGGGCCGCAGCGTCGGCACAACGGCGAATGGAACGCAGCCGCCATCGCTGCCCTTCCCGTCATCACCGGCAATATCGGCCGCGAGGGCACATGCCCCGGCCTCAACGGCAAGGGCATGCAGATGAACTTCGACGGCGGTATGTGGAACTCGGTGCCCATCGGAGAGAATCCCGTCACCAAGAAGATCTCCATCTCCGGCCGGTTCAACGCTATCGACCATCCGCTCGAGATGACCGCGCTCACCGACGGCATCCAGGGCGGCGACAAGCTGGAGGTCGGCATCAAGTTCCTCGCCCTGTACGAGGCCGGCTGCTTCGGCAACTCCAGCTCCGACCTGAATTGGGCCGCGACAATCCTCGAAGACGAGAGCAAGTGCGAGTTCATCCTTGGCTGCGACGTCATCATGTCCACTTCACTGCCCTTCTGCGACATCATCTTGCCCGATCTCATGTACCAGGAACGCATGAACATGGTTTCCACCGTGACCGGCGGATCCGCTCTCGGGTTCGTCTTCGGCCGCCCTGTCCAGGAACCGCAGTTCGAATGCCGTCTCTCGTATGATTGGGTCGCCGATCTCGCCGAGCGCCTCGGGCTGCGCGACGAGTTCACCGAGGGCAAAACCTGGGAGGACTGGATGGAGACCCGCTACGAAGAGTACAGCCGTCCCTCGGCCCCCAACGGCAATGCACCGTCGTTCCAAGAGGGGCTCGAAATGGGCTTCTGGCGCGACCCGGTGCAAGCCGTTCCTTTCATCGCCCTCAAAGACTACGTCGACGACCCGGAGGGCCGCCCGCGCACGACGCCGTCGGGAAAGATCGAGTTGTACTCCGAGCGCCTGGCCACCATTCGCGACACCTGGACGTTCCACAACGGCGACCGCGACGTAGTACGTCCCGTGCCCAGCTACTTCCCCGAAATCGAGGGCGTGGCCGATATCAACGACACTTACCCGCTCTTGTTCTCCACTTGGAAGGCCAAAAACCAGTTCCACAGCCGCTACCAGGTAATCGAGGAGCTCCAGCAGGCCTGTCGCCACTGCCTGTGGATCAACCCCATCGACGCCGAATCGCGCGGCATCCAGAACGGTGACACCCTGCGCGTGTTCAACGACCGTGGCGAGGTACAGATCATGGCCCGCGTCACTTCCCGCATCATGCCCGGCGTGGTGGGAATGCCGCATGCACATCGTCGCGAAATGGTTGACGGCGTGGATATCGGCGCCAACGCCAACACACTGAGCGGCCACCATTGGTCGCCCATCTCGAAGAACTGTCCGTCGACCGGCTCCACGCTCGTCCAGGTCGAGAAGGCTTAAGGAGGAACCCATGACCCAGTACGGCTTCTATTTCGACTCGTCCCGCTGCACCGGCTGCAAGACCTGCGAGCTGGTCTGCAAGGACTACCACGACCTGGGACCCGATATCCTGTTCCGCCGCATCTACGACTTCGAGGGCGGCAGCTGGGAGAAGACCTCCGAGGGCGCTTGGAACAAGACGGCATTCAACTACCATCTGGCGATCTCCTGCAACCACTGCGACAACGCCGCCTGCGTGGAAAACTGCCCCACCGGAGCCATGCAGAAGGACGAGGAGACCGGCCTGGTGAATTCCGATCCAGAAGTCTGCATAGGCTGCGGCACCTGTCGAAACTCCTGCCCCTACGACGCCCCGCGCATCGACGCCGAACTCTCTCGCGCCCGCAAGTGCGACGGCTGTCTGGCCCGCGTGCGCAACGAGGAACAGCCCATGTGCGTAGGCGCCTGCCCACTGCGAGCCCTTGAATTCGGCCCCATTGACGAGCTGCGAGAAAAGTACGGGGACACGAGCCAAGTCGCTCCCCTTCCCGAGCCGACCACGGCACCCAACCTTGTTATCGGCTCCTGCCAAGCCATCGACTCGAACACCTACAATCTCGACGAAGGCTACATCGCCAATCCGCTGGAAGTGGAATAGTCATGAACGCGAACGTTGAGGATATCGAGCAGTGCGCCCTGCTTTTGGGCACCCTCTTCTTGGAGCGCCCGGCACTGCCCCACTGCAAGGAGATTATCCGCGGCCTGGCCGCCATGAACCTCGCCGAAGAATGGCCCTGGGGCACGGCCGAAGACTTGCATGCCGTCTCCGAGGAGCTCGCTCGAACAGGCAGAGCGGACATCCACGAGACAGACCGCGCCTACCACCGCCTTTTCGTCGGCCCCCGGAAGCTAGCGGCGCCTCCCTGGGGATCGGTGTACCTCGATTCCGAGGCGGTCGTGTTCGGCGATTCGTGCCTCGCGATCAGCCGATGGATGCGCGCCCAGGGCATCGAGCTCCACGAGGCGGAAAGCCGGGAGCCGATCGACCACATCGGACGCATGCTCGCGCTTCTCAGCTGGCTCGCCAGCAATCGCCCCGAACTCGTTGGCGAGTTTCTGGATCAGCATCTGCTTCCCTGGGCGCCGACCTATCTCGAAAAGCTCAACAGCGCAGCTGAGGGGAGCTTCTATCAAGCGCTGGCGCACCTCACCGCGATAACGCTTGCCAGCATCGAAAACGAGCTAGCGGGAACGCCCCTCTCGTAAACCGCATCGCACGGCCGGCACGCTCTGATGAGCTGTCGGCCGTCGCTTCTCGAAACCAAGGAGGCCGCCATGAACTTCCTTCTGACTTTCCCTACGACCTGCGCGGCAGTCTACCTGCTTCGAAAACCGATCAAACGCTGGCCGGTCGTCTTCTACCTCTGCGCCATCGCCCTCGATACGCTCTATCTCGCCAGCGGCTTCATTGTCCTCCCCCGCTGGCTGTGGGGAATCCTGGTGGAACTCGTACAACGATGCGAGCTTGCTCTGGCACTCTTCGCCATCGTCATGCTCATAGGATGTCTCGACAGCACCTCCCGTCTCCATCGCCGCCTCAGCCCTATTCGGGGAGAGCTATCGATCATCGCCTGGATACTCGCCATGAGCCATGTGACCGTTTATGCCGTCTCCTATCTGCCGCGACTCCTAAGTACGAACAATCTCGACGAGAACATCGTCGTCTCCATGGCTGTGGCGCTCATTCTGCTTGCACTCTTAACCGTCTTAGGGATCACGTCACTTAACGTCGTCAAACGCATTATGACTGCAACAACCTGGAATAGAGCGCAGCGGCTTTCCTATGTATTTTTCGGCCTGGTATTCTGCCATCTCGCATTCATTCTGGCGCCGGCAGCTCTGCACGGCGGAATCGCCGCGCAGCGATCGCTGCTCGTATACACCGCCCTCTTCGGAGCCTACACGATCCTGCGCATAGCAAAGGCGATCGGCAATGGCCACGCGCGACGCCAGCCACGCGTAACCCAGGTCCACCAGCCAGACTGCTTGTTCGATCCAGACGAAAAAGCCACCGCCTAGTATTTATTCACTCGGAAGTAAAGGGCCCTACCGTTTCAGCCGATGTGCAGCATTCCGACGCCGTACCAGAATCTGCGGCGCGGTGGCTGCGGGCTGCGTCGCGCAGCTTGCCGTAGAGGCCCATGTAGACGTTCACGATGACGCCGGTGAAGGCGGCGCAGACGAAGGTGCCCTCGCGCACGCCGGCCAAATGACCCACGAACAGGAACGCGCACAGGCACGCCAAGGCCGCGCAGGCGAGATCGAAGCCCACCTTCACGGTGCCGAACCGGGCGCCGGTCTTGCGCACCACGGCCTGCACCACGGCCTCGCCGCAGTTCATGACCGTGCCCGAGACGACCGTCATCACAATGCCCAGCGCGAGAACGGCCATGCCGCCGGCGAGCCACAGCCACGAGGCGACATAACTCGTCGGCGCAGCGGGGCCGAGCAGTGCCATGAAGGCGTCAATGCACACGCCGAAGAACACCGAGATGGGAATCTGCCACAAGTCCACTAGGCGGAATTCCCGGCGCAGCAGAGCAATCTGCACGAGCACGAGAAAGCACTGCCACCCCAGCATGAACGTGCCGAAGCTCACGGCCGTGAACCCGAGGGAGAGCACGTTGGGCGTGGCGGAGATGGGCGAGTTGCCCAAATCGGCCTTCACGACGATGTCGATGCCAAGCCCCATGACCGCGATGCCCGCCAGCATAAGCGCGATGCGGCCCGTCAGAAACAGGGCGGCGCGCAGCGTCAGCGATCGCTCGGCGAGAGCGGCGGGCGAGCCTTCCGCAGATTCAGTCGAAGGAGGAAGACCGTCTTGAGTGCCTCGGACGCCTTCGGCCGAAGACGCAGTCTTTAAGCCGCCGGCTTGCGGCGAGGGTCTGTCGGACGGATCGGCAGATGCGCCCGAGCGCTCGCGCCCCATGGATTTTCCCTTGGCCCGAATCTCGCTTCCACGATTGATCTTCCGTTCCGTCATCGTCTCCTCACCGTCCTTTCCGGTATCGAAATTACCTCCGTACGGTTTCAGTTATAGCACGGGGAAGGGCGCGGCTTGCGGAAATTACGCAAGCACAACCACGCAAAGGTTAGATGGCGGAAACTCGACCGCTCACCGCCGACGAGCGGCATTGTGTCTTTCTAACGCCGCGCCCGGACGGACGGTGCGGCGCCCTAGATGACCACGAGGTCGTGGGTGGAGTTGGTGAACACGTCGAATCCGGTATCGGTCACGACGCCAAAGTCCTCCAGGCGCATGCCGAACTTGCCCGGCAGGTAAATGCCCGGTTCCACCGTGACGACGTTGCCGGCAACGAGAGGTCGCTCGTTGCGCGGAGCGAGCACCGGTTCCTCGTGGATGTCGATGCCCACGCCGTGACCGAGCCCGTGCCCCATGCGACCGCCGAAGCCGGCCGCCGCCAGCACCTCCTCGGCCCGCTCGTGGGCCTCTTTGCCCGTGACGCCGGGTCGAAGCATAGCTTCCACGGACTCGTTGGCCTCCCGCAACGCGTCCCACGCCGCCCGCATCTCCGGGTCGGGCTCGCCGAGAAACACCGTGCGCGTCATGTCCGAGCAGTAGCCGTAGGAGCGGGCGCCGAAGTCGAGCACGACGCACTGGCCGGCCTCCAGCATGGTGGCGCCGGGGATGGCGTGCGGGCTCGCGCCGTTGGGCCCGGTGGCCACGATGGAGGGGAACGCCAGGCCCTGGGCACCATGGCGCAGCATGAACTCCTCGAGCTCCAGCTGCACCTGGCGCTCCATCATGCCCGGGCGCATGTAGCGGACGATGTGCTCGAAGGCGGCGTCGGTGATCGATTGGGCGCCGCGCATCCGCGCGATCTCGTAGCGGTCCTTCACCGCCCGCAGCCCCACCACGACGCCGTCGGTCTCCGCGAAGGGCTCCCCCGCGCCGGCTTCGGCGAACGCCTTCTGCAAACGGCGGTACTCGGCGAGCGAGACACCGTCCTCGATGCCCAAAAGCGCATCGGCGGCCCCGGAGGGCCGGCCTCCCCACCGCTTGACGGCAAACTGCGCGTGGGTCTCGCGCTCGGCGCTCACTTCCAAAGGCTTGAGCCGTGCGGCGTTCTCGCAGGCCGTCACATAGCGCGAGTCGGTATGCAGCCACGCGTGATCGGGGCAGACATACAGAGCATGAGCCATCTCCTCGTCGAAGACGTCATCGAAGGCGGTGAGCCACTGGATGTTCGACGTGTCGCGCACGAGAAACGCCCCCACACCCAGCTCGGGAAACGTCTCGCGCAAGCGAGCCAGATGTCGCTCGCAGGCCTTCGGATCGTTCAGCTCGTCGAATACCGTCATTATCGTCCTTCCTCAACGATGTAAAAGCAGGCCGTTGCCGAGGCGGGGCTGCCCGCGCGCAGGTTGCGCAGCGACTGGAACAGCCCAGTGGGCTGTTCCACCAAGCGAGCCATTGCTTGAGCACGGGTAGTCCCGCCTCGGTAACGGCCGGACCAGCAGGTTACTCCCCTTCCAGCAGAATATCCAGCGCGCGCAGGTAGCCCTCTTTGCCGAGGCCCTTCACCTGGGCGACGCAGGCCGGCGCGATCACCGAGTGGCGGCGGAACTCCTCGCGCTTGCTAATGTCCGAGATGTGAATCTCCACCACCGGCACGTCGATACATTCCACAGCGTCGTGCAAAGCGTAAGAATAGTGCGTGTGCGCCCCGGGGTTGTACACGATACCGTCGTAGTTGCCATGGGCCGCATGCAGCCGATCGATGAGCGCGCCCTCGTGGTTCGACTGAAAGCAGTCGACCTCGCAGCCATGCTCGGCCCCGTAGGCACGCACCATCTCCTCGATGGCCTCAAGCGTGTCCGTGCCATAAATAGCCGGATCACGCACCCCCAACATATTCAAGTTAGGCCCATTCATGAGCAGTATCTTCTTCACCTTCGTCAACCTTTCCTCGATCGGCCGCAGAGGGCTCTCCGCAGACCTCTGCGCGCCCCCTGGAGAACGCGGCCGTTAAGAAACAGCTTCCACTTCAGCAGCAACGATACAGGGATGGTACCGGCTTATGTGCGTCATCTTCGCTGTTTCTTTTGCCGCGTTCGGAAGGGGATCAAGCGCGCAGCGGGCTGCGGAGAGTCCTCTGCGGCCGATCACCGTCAACGTAACGAGTTCTTGGAAGCCTCCCACCGTCGCAGATGCTCCAAAATCACATCGTCAGGCACCGCCACCAGTTCCCAGTCGCCGATGTCGCGGGGCAGCACGAAGCGCACCTCGCCGGCGCGGGTCTTCTTGTCGCGCTTCATGGCGGCCAGCATCTCATCGGCCGGCGCCGACCAGCCAAGCGCCGGCAGCCCGAGCCCGTCCAGAAGCTCGTCCTGGGCATCCACCAGCTCGGCCGACGTGCCCACCACATCCACGCCGAGGCGCGCCGCGAAGCGCATGCCCTCGGCCACGGCGGCCCCATGGGAGAACGTCCCATAGCCCGCGAGCGCCTCCACCGCATGTCCCAGAGTGTGCCCGTAGTTCAGGCACTCGCGCACCCCACGGCTCTCCGTCTTGTCCTCGGCCACAATGTTGGCCTTGAACACCACCGACCGCGCGATGGCCTCGGTGACCACCACCGGATCGCGCGCCTCCAGGGCGCTGGCATGATCCATCATCCAGAAGAAGAACTCGTCGGAATCGATCACCGACGCCTTGGCGATCTCGGCGCAGCCGCAGGCCCACTCGCGCGCGTCCAGCGTGGCGAGCACCGCCGTGGAGGCGCACACGTAGGCCGGCTGCTTGAACGTGCCCACGAGGTTCTTCCCCTCGGGAAGGTTCACGCCGGTCTTGCCGCCGACCGAGGAATCCACCATGGCCAGAAGCGAAGTGGGCACCTGCACAAACGGGATGCCCCGCATGTAGGTAGAGGCGACGAACCCAGCCAAGTCGCCCACGACGCCGCCGCCGAGGGCCACCACGGCGCAGTCGCGCGTGAGCCCGAGCGATGCCATGGCCGACCAGATCTCCCCGGCCACCGCGAGCGACTTCGAGTCCTCCCCCGCGGGCACGACGATATCGCTCACGCGGAAGCCCGCCGCCTTCAGCGACGACTTGGCCTCTTCCAGATACAGCGGCCCCACGTTGGAATCGGTGAGGACGAGCAGGTGCGGCGCGTCTCCCACGCCATCGAGCCGCCGCACCGACTCGCCGAGGCCGGCGAGCACCGTAGCGCCGATGCGCACGTCGTAGGGCGTCTCGCCGGGGATGTTGACCACTATCTTTGTTGCGGGCACAGGATTCCCTCCTTTTCCAAAATGCGCTGCACTTCCCGCGCGATGGCCGGCACCGATTTGCCGGCGGTGCTCACGCGCACATCGGCCACCGCCTCGTACAGCGGCAGGCGCTCCTCGCAGCGGGCCCGGGCCGCTTCCAGGTTCTGGAACAAAGGCCGGGTGGACGTATCGCTGATGCGGCTGGCGGCCTCGTCGGCGGTCACTTCCAGATACACCACGAAGCCGGCCTCGCGGAAGACGTCGTGGTTGGCCGGCGTGACCACCACGCCGCCGCCGCAGGAGATGAGCAAAGGGTCGGGCTTGGCGCCCAGCTCGCGCAGCACGTCCGTCTCGATGGCGCGGAAGCCCTCCTCGCCGCCCTCGGCGAAGATCTCCTTCACCTTCTTGCCCTCGCGGCGCTCGATGTAGGTATCCATGTCCACCGAGGCCACGCCGCACGTGCGGGCGAGGCGCCGGGCCACCGACGTCTTGCCGGCGCCCATGAACCCGACGAAAAAGACCGGGCGGGTCAGCTCCATGCGTTCTGCCATCTTAGCGCCCCATGGTGCGCAGCCGCGCCTTGTAGGCCTTGATGTTCGCCTTGATGTCGGCCATGCAGGTGTCGCCGAAGGCCTCCAAGTAGGCGTTCGCCAGCGCGAAGGCCACCTCGCCCTCGGCCACCACGGCCGCCGCCGGCACCGCGCACACGTCCGAGCGCTCCTTCGACGCCTCCTCCACGCAGAGCGTGTCCAGGTTCACCGTTTCCAGCGGCGTCATGAGCGTCGGGATGGGCTTCATGGCCGCCGTGATCACGAGCGGCATTCCCGTGGTCATGCCGCCCTCTAAGCCGCCGGCGTTGTTCGACGTGCGGCGGAACTCGCCGTCGGCGAGCACGATGGGGTCGTGCACCTGCGACCCAGGACGCGCGGCTGCCTGAAAACCGAGGCCGAATTCCACGCCCTTGATGGCGGGGATGGAAAAGAGCGCCGCGCCCAGCCGCGAGGTGAGCCGATCGGCGCCCGTGGCGTAGGTGCCGAGCCCCGGCGCAAGCCCGCAGACTACGATGCGGAAGGTGCCGCCCAAGCTCTCGCCGTCGGACTTCGCGCGGTCGATGACCTTCTTCATGGCGATGGTCGCCTTCGCGTCCGGGCAGCGCATCTCCGAAAGCTCGATGTCGAGCGGCTTGTGCTCGGCGACGTCGGCCATCGTCTCCTCGGGCATGGCCGCATCTCCCACCGACACCACGTACGACATCACTTCCACGCCGAGCGCCGCCAGAAACTCGCGCGCCACGCCGGCCGCGGCCACCCGGGCCGCCGTCTCCCGGGCGCTCGCGCGCTCCAGGATGTTGCGGCAGTCATCGGTGTTCGTGCGCAAGGCGCCCACCAAGTCGGCATGCCCCGGCCGGGGCGTCACCTCGCGCACCAAGTCGCGCGGCGCCTCGCCGAAGGCGGCCATACGCTCCGTCCAGTTCTCCCAATCGCGGTTGGCCACCTCAAGCGCAATGGGACTGCCGATGGTGCGACCGAAGCGGATGCCGCTCGTGACGCGCACCGTATCCTTCTCGATGGCCATGCGGCCGCCGCGCCCGTAGCCGGCCTGGCGGCGGGCCAGATCGGAGTTGATGTGATCGACGGACACGGGCAGGCCGGCCGGCACGCCCGTCACGATGGCCGTAAGATTCGGCCCGTGACTTTCTCCGGCAGTGATGTATTCCATAGACGCAGCTTTCTCGCAGGGCGCGCCGACAGAGGGCGCCCGAGACAGATCGGCACCCATTGTAGCGCACGCAGAGGCACCCGACCGTTTCGGGACGGTAAAGTGCGGGCGGAAGCGGCCCCTGAGCCCTCTTAGAACTCGGCGTTGCCCACCGTGCGCGGGTGCGGGATGACGTCGCGGATATTGCTCACGCCCGTGAGGTACATCACCAAGCGCTCGAACCCGAGCCCGAAGCCCGCGTGCTGGCAGGTGCCGAAACGGCGCAAGTCCAGATACGCCCGGTACTGCTCGGCGTCCATGTCCAGCTCGGCGATGCGCCGCTCGAGCACTTCCAGGCGCTCCTCGCGCTGGGAGCCGCCCACGATTTCCCCGATGCCCGGCACGAGGCAGTCCATGGCGGCCACGGTGCGCCCGTCGTCGTTCAGGCGCATGTAGAAGGCCTTGATGCCGACGGGATAGTCGATCACGAACGTCGGGCGACCGAAGTGCTCCTCGGTGAGGAACCGCTCGTGCTCGGTCTGCAAGTCGATGCCCCATTCAACGGGATACTCGAAGGCGCGTCCGGCCGCTTGCGCCGCGAGCAGGATATCGATGGCCTCGGTGTAGGTGACGCGCGCAAAGTCGGAGGAGGCCACATGGTCCAGGCGCTCGAGAAGCCCCTTGTCGACGAACTTGTTCAACATGGCCAGCTCGTCGGGGCAGCGCTCCATCACGTCGCGGATGACGTACTTGAGCATGCTCTCGGCCAGTTCCATATCGTCCTCAAGGTCGGCGAAGGCAATCTCGGGCTCCACCATCCAGAACTCGGCGGCATGGCGCGCCGTGTTGGAGTTCTCCGCGCGGAAAGTGGGGCCGAACGTGTACACATCCCCGAAGGCCATGGCGAAGTTCTCGGCGTTCAGCTGGCCGGACACGGTGAGCGAGGCGGGCTTGCCGAAGAAGTCGGCGCTCCAATCCACCTCGCCGGCCACAAGCGCGCCGTCCGAGGCCGCGGCAGCCTCCTCGCTCACGAGCGGTACCTGGGCCGGGTCGATGGTGGTCACGCGGAACATCTCGCCGGCCCCTTCGCAGTCGCTCGCTGTGATGATGGGCGTGTGCACATAGACGAACCCGCGGTCTTGGAAGAAGCGGTGGATGGAGGCGGCGGCCACCGAGCGGATGCGGAACACGGCGCGGAACAGGTTCGTGCGCGGCCGCAGATGCTGCTGGGTGCGCAGGAACTCCGGCGTGGCGCGCTTCTTCTGCAGCGGGTAGTCGGGAGCCGAGGCGCCCTCGACGCGAATGCTCTCGGCGGCAAGCTCGAAGGGCTGCGGGGCGTCCGGCGTCAGCTTCAACACGCCTTCGCACACGAGAGCCGCCGACACGTTCTGGTGCGCAATCTCGTCGTAGTTTTCCAGCGTCGCGCGGTCCATGACCACTTGCAAGTCCTTGAAGCAGCTGCCGTCGTTCAACGTGACGAAGCCGAAGTTCTTCATATCGCGGACTGACTTGACCCAACCGGCGACGGTGACGGTCTTCCCGGCGAAGGCGTCGGCATCGGCGTAGAGCTGGGCGATCTTAGTGCGGTTCATTATGGCGCGACCTTTCGAGCTAGGGTGTTTTCCATTGCCGCTATGATAACAGGACAGCGCCGCGCCGCCTATGGGGCCAAAGGCATCTCGGCCGCCAAATCCCCGCGCGCCCGAGGGGCCTTAGGCGAGATTAAACCCGGCCGCCTGGGCCATAAGGGCGAACAGCTCGTCCTCGGGGATGTCGAGGGCCGCCTCGCCGGTGATGTCGCGCAGGATGCCCACCGTGACCACGGCCTGGCCGACGAGCATGCCGGCACCGTCGAAAAACCGGCACCCCGCCGCCCGGGCCGCCCGGGCCAGCGCCGTCTCGCCGTGGCCGTACACCACGTCGAACACCGTCTGGTCCGCGCTCAGAAGCGCCGTGTCGAAGGGGGCCGGATCGCCCGCCTTCATGCCGAGCGGCGTGGCGTCGATGATGATGTCCGCGCCCGCGATGGCCTGCCGCGACGTGGCGTAGCTGCCGAACTTGAAGCCCACCTGCTTGTACACCTCGGAAAAGCTCAGGTGCCCTTCCTTGAAGGCGGGCATGTCCACCACCCGTCCGACCATCGCCCCCAGCTCGTCGGCGTAGGTGCGCATGACGTTGCGGGCCTTGGCCTTGTCGCGGCCGATGAGGATCACCTCATCCGGCCCCGCCTGGGCCACGGCGTGCAGGATGGAGAGGGAGGTCGGCCCCGTGCCGCAAACGACGACGGACGCGCCGCGAAAATCGACGCCGGCCCGTTCCAAATAGGCCACGCAGCCCTGGCCGTCGGTGTTGTAGGCGATAAGGGCCCCGTCCTTGTTCACGAGCACGTTGGCCCCGTGAGCGAGCGTGGCCGAGGCGGCCCGCACATCGGCGGCAGCGAAAGCCTCGGGCTTATAGGGCGTGGTGATGTTGATGGAAAGGAAGTCGCGAGCCGCAAGGAACGCCTCGGCCTCGGGCGCCGTCGGCACATCCATGAGACCGTAATGCCAGGGCAGCCCCGCCTTCTCGTAGACGGCGTTGTACATGACCGGCGATTTCGAATGGCTCACCGGGTGCCCCAGCACATACAGCTTCTCGCTCACAGCGATTCCCTTCCCGTTTCGCGCGAGGCCCCTTCGACCCCGCGCTGCGCGCCCTGCCCGAAGCGGCGCGGGGCGCTTCCTTGTCCGCGGCGCGCCGCGGAACGGCTCGCCTCGCATTCCGCGATATTGATTGCCGGCTCCGGCTTGCGATCTCCCAAAATAGCCCGCTCGACGTTGCGCAGCAGCAGCGTGTGGGGCAGATCCTGCTCGACCAACGGCTGCAGCATATAGGCCTTCATGCCCGTCAGATGGGCTCCCAGCACATCGGTCGCCAGCTGATCGCCAACAACGACCGTGTCGGCGGCGGCTCCCCCGATCTTCCGCCGAGCCGCGAGAAACGCCGGCGGCAGCGGCTTTAAGGCCTTGGCCACGATGGGCAGCTCCAGCTCGCCGGCGAATCGGTACACGTCGGCATGCCAGTTGTTCGAGAGCAAACAGAAGCTCACCCCGGCCTCCCGCGCCCGACCGAGCCACATCCCCACATCGCGCGGCACGCATCCCGTATCCCGGGCGCGCACGGTATTGTCGATGTCGAGCAGCACATGAGTCAGGCCGCACCCGAGCAAATCGCGCTCGATATCGATGGCGCTGATGCGCGAGAAATAGCGATCGGGGGTGAGAAGCGCCATGGGTCGCACCTGAAGACCGAAAGGGCGCCCTTAGGCGGCCGCGCCTTCACCGGCTGCAGCATCGCCCGACCCGTCGGCGCCACCAGCGTTGGAATTATCGGCGATGGCCTGCTGATGCTCCTCGTAGGTCTTGCTGAACGCCGCCTGCATGTTGCCGTCGGCATCGGGATAGAAGTAGAAGAACATGTCCTCGGTTTGGGTCGGC
The DNA here is from genome assembly GCF_000478885.1 of Adlercreutzia equolifaciens DSM 19450. Taxonomy (NCBI): domain Bacteria; kingdom Bacillati; phylum Actinomycetota; class Coriobacteriia; order Eggerthellales; family Eggerthellaceae; genus Adlercreutzia; species Adlercreutzia equolifaciens. Next base: position 796,890 of record NC_022567.1, on the reverse strand, counting down.
TCGCACACGGCGGTGAGGCTCTCGAGGCCCGGCGAGCAGATGGGCGTCGGAGGCAGGCCCGCATTCGCGTAGGTGCTGTAGGGCGTCTCGGCGTGCACCTCCTCGGCCGTGGGCTCGCGGCCCACCTCGTAGGCCGTGGTGGCGTCGGATTCCAGGTAGGGCCGATCGGAGGCGAGGCGGTTGTAGAACACCCCGGCCACATGATCGCGCACCTCCTGGTCGCCGGTGGATTCCTTGGCGACGATGGAGGCCAGGTTCACCGCCTGGTACAGCGTGAGCCCCTGGCTCGCCGGGTAGCTGTTGGCGAAGTCGCCGAAGATGCTGGCGGTCTCCGTGCCGAACTGGTCGAGCATCATGCGCACGACGGCCTCGGCATCCATGTCCTCGGTCACGGCGTAGGTCTTGGGGAACAGGAAGCCCTCCAGCGAGTTCTCGCCGGCGCTTTCCAGAAACGCGTAGTCGGCCGCATAGGCGCTCGCGTTCTCGGAAGCGGCGAGGAAGGCCTCGGCGGTGATGCGGCCGCCCGTGACGCTCGCCACCAGCTCGGACAGCTCCGCACGGGTGATGTCCTCGGGCACGGCGAGCGTGTCGCCCACCTGGGCGGGGCCGGCCATGATGGCACGCACCAGCTCCTCGGGGGTGCTGCCGCCCTGGAAGGTGTAGGTGCCGGGAATGAGCGCCGAGGCGGCTTCCAGGCGCGTGACCTCGTCGGTGAACTCCCGCGAGCTGCCGATGAGGCGCGCGGCCACGAGCGCGTCGCCGATGGAGGAGGCGGTCTCCCCCTCCGTGATGGTCACCTCCGCCGACTGGCCAGGCGCGAGCAGTTCCACTTGCGAGCCGGCGCAACCGCGGAAGGCGAAGAAGCACACGGCCGCAATGACGACGACGGCCACGATGCCCAAGCAAATGAAGGGCGCCGGCGACTTCTTCGGCATGATGGCGCTCGTGTCGTAGGTGCGGAACTCCCGATCCCCCTTGGCGTGCGCCGCCCGGGCGGCGCGAGAGGAGTGGGACGAATAGGTGACCTTCTTGCCATGGAGAGCCAAGGTGCGGCCTTTCTCTACGAAACGGCCCGGCGATTAGCCCCGCGAATACCTCAAGCGCAGGCACGCTCGTCGAGCCAAGATTGCAAAAACAGACTTGCGGCTATCATATCAACCTTGCCGCGCATCTCCTTCTCAGTCAGACCCTTTTCACGCAAACTCCGCTTGGCCTCGGCCGAGCTGAGCCGTTCATCTGCGAAAACGTGAGGAATGCCGCAGGCGTCGCTGATGCGCGCGGCCTCCTTGCGAATGCGGGCCGCCTGGGGGCCCTCCTCGCCGGCGAGCGTGCGGGGCAGCCCGCAGACGAGCAGCTCCGGCTCCCAGTCTTCCAGAAGCCGGCGGAAGGGCTTGGCGCAACCGGTCACCTCGGCGGCGGGCATCACGCACACCGGACTTGCCACGCGCTCGCCCGGGTCGCTCACCGCCACCCCCACGCGCACTTCCCCGATATCCAGCGCCATCACGCGCATACTGGCTCCTTTTCTCGCACAACCCCAATCCGTAGGGGGCGACCTTGGTCACCCTTCTTTTGTCGCGCACTATTGTCCCGCTCGCGAGGGCTGACCAAGGTCAGCCCCTACGGGGGGATATCCCTACGGCGTCTCGCCTTTCGACTATTTGACTTCCAGCAGTTTCTGGCGCAGCTCGGCTTCCATGCGGCGCATCTCCGCCTCGGCCTCGGCGCGCTTGGCGCGGCCCTCGGCCTGGATCTTCATAACCTCATCGAAGGTCTGGATGAGGTTCTCGTTGGTGGCCTTCAACGTCTCGATGTCCACGATGCCGCGCTCGGACTCGCGGGCCACCTCCACGGTGGAAGATTTCAACTTCTCGGCGTTCTTGCGCAGAAGCTCGTTGGTCATGTCGGTGACGGCCGACTGGGCTTTGAGCGCCGCCTCGTTGTTGGCGAGCCCCAGCGCCAGCAGCATCTGGCTCTTCCACAGAGGAATGGTGTTCACGAGCGTCGTCTGGATCTTCTCGATCATGAGCATCTCGTTGTTCTGCACGAGACGGATCTGCGGCGCCATTTGCATGGCCACGGTGCGGGACAGATCCAGATCCGACAGCTTCTTCTCGAAGCGGTTGCACGCAGCGGCGAGTTTCTGCACCGCCTCGGCGTCCTCGGTGGAGCCGGAGGCCTGAGCCCTGGCGGACAGCTCGGCCAGCTCGCCCTCGCGCACCTCGGCCAGGCGCTGACGGCCGGCCAGAAGGTACATGGTCAGCTCCTTGAAGTAGGTGAGGTTCAGCTCGTAGAGCTTGTCGAGCGTGGCCGCGTCCTTCATGAGCTGCACCTGATGGCCCTCGAGGGTCTTGGCGATCTTGTCGACGTTGGCCTCGGCGGTGTCGTAGCGGGCCTTGAGCGACGTGATCTTGTTCGCCGACTTCTTGAACAGGCCGAAGAAGCCCTTGTCGTCGTCATCAACGTCGAAGTTCTTGAGCTCGGTCACTACCCCGGCGATAAGATCGCCCGCCTCACCCAAATCCTGGGTGCGCACCTTCGCGAGCGCCGTCTCCGAGAACGACGCCATCTTCTTCTGGGCGCCGGCGCCGAAGGTGAGCACCTGCTGGGAGTTCGCGATGTCGATCTGCTGGGCGAAGGCGTCCACCTGGGCCAGCTCTTCGGCGGAAAGCGAGTCGGCGAGGCTGGGCGCGGCGGGCGGGTCCACCTCGATGATGGAGGCCTCGGCCACCTCGCCGTCGCTTACGGGATCGAGCGTGAGCGTCGGGGCGGGAATGTTCGTGAGATCGGTCAGTTCGTTGGTCATGGGGCATCCTTTCTAAGATGAGGCGAGTTAGTCGGTCAGGTCAAGCGGGAAAGCGCGAAGGCGGGAGCGCGGCTAAGGCCCTCTTCGGGCATTCGCGGCAGGCGCGCCCGAAATGCCGGAGGCGGCCATGCGCGACACAATCGTTTACGGCTTCACATCGAAGGGGCCTTCCGTGAGTCCCTCTTGGGCGAGCATGGCGTGCAGCACCGAGATGTCGGCGGACACATCGAGGGAGAGGTCTTGGTACGTGTCGTCGAAGAGCTTCTCGAAAGCGCTGTGCAGCACTTCCAACGTATGCTCGATCTCGCTGCGCGAGCTGGAGATGTTCTCGCCCTGAATAGGTTCCTCCTCCAACCGGTCGTAGGCATCGAGCAGCTTCACCGTGGTGGGCAGGTAGTACGCGGTCAGGCGGTCGAGCCCGGCGATGACGACCGGCTCTTCCTCGGCGCGGGCGAGAATGCGGCCCACCACGTCCTGAATGGCCGTAATGCGCTCGCTCACCGCGGCGTCGTCGATGGCGGCGTTCAGCTCGTCCATCTGGCGCACGTAGTCGCGGCCGCGGGCGACAAAGGCGCGCTGCTCGGGCGTCAGGCGCTCGGAGATATCCTGCTCGTGGGCCGCCCGCGCCGCCGCCTCAGCTGCCCGGGCCGCCTCGGCCGCCTCGCGCTCGGCGAGCGTCTGGCGCTGGCTCTGCTGGAACTGACGATACTGGTGGTAGGCGTTCTCGGTCACCATGAGGGTGGTGTTCTCGTCGTCGATGCGCCCCTCGGGGAGGTAGCCGCCCTTGATGAGCGTGCGCGAGGCGGCAAGGGCGGCCTTGGGGCTCACCTGCATGCGCGCGGCGAGGTCGTCGAAGCCAACGGCCTCGCGCTGGCCCACCGCCCGCTGGAGAGCCTTGAGCCTCGAGGCACGCCGTAGGTTGCGGACGCCGAAGCCGAGCAACGTGGCGAAACCGGCCGTCAGAATGCCGAGGATCGCCGTCACGGCCACTTCGGGATTCCCGGCCACCGCCGGCGCCAGCGCCGAGACTAAGGCGGGAATGCCGAAAAAGACCATGCCCGCCCCGCCGGCCGCCGCCATGACGACTCCGGAGGCCGTCAGCCCCCACGACGAGCGGAAGCGCTTCTTTGCCTTGGCCAGCGGCGCCCACTGTTGGGCCTGCTGGGCCACGGAGGTCACCGCCTGTTGAAAACCCTGGGGAACGCCACCTGTCGGCGCGCCCTGGGACGCCCCGTAGCCCGGTTGCCCGTAACGCTGCTGCCCGTAGGCTTGCTGAGCCGCCCGGCGCTGCGCCTCTTCCTGGGCCTTGCGCGCCTTCTTCTCGCGCTTGCGCTTCTCCTGCAGCTCCTTATGGGCCTTCAGGTTCTTCTCGGGCGACTGCCCTAGCGCCTCGGCGGCCTCGTTCACCCCTTGGTCGACGATGCGGGCGAACTGCGAGAACGCCTTGTCAACCGACCGGCACATCTTCTGGAAATCCTTGGCCGACATGCCGGGAATGGGGCTGTCCGAAGGTCCGACCGACCAGGAGCCGGCGCCCGGCGCGTCCGGCGCCGGCTTCGCGCCCTGGGAACGCCCCTGCGCATTCCCGTTGGCGCTGTCCTGCCAGGTGCCCTGCTGCTCTTGGAAATCTTCGGGCATCTCGTAGACGTACTCGGGGCCGGGTTGCTGCGGCCCGGGTTGCTGCGGACCGGGCTGCCGAGACGCACCGTAGGGTCTCCCCCAGCTGTCGTACGGCCCTCGACCGCCCGTTCCCGGACTCTGCGGATTCATGGAACAACCCCTAACGCGCCCGCGCAGCCAGCGGATCGCATCAAGGCCGCCGAACCGCGCATCTCTTGTTTCCCCGTCATCTTACCACGGCGTTTCCAGCCCCCTGCCCAACCGCACGGAATGCGCACCACCTTTAAGTTTCCGAAAACGAAGATCAACCGAAGCGGAACAGCGCAAGAACGTCAATCGCCGCCTCGCGAAGCCTGCCCAATACCGTGGCGCCCCAGTCGGTCGACGAACAAGAGCTTTTCTGCACGAGATCTCGAGTTATAAGCGTCAACGACAAGCAATGATTCCCACAATCTATCGTTATTCGATACATTATCGACCAAATGCCGTTTGCAGAACGCCCCGGGACGCTTATAACTCGAGATCTCATGCAGAAACAGCCTCCGTCGACAACAAACAACGTGTCCCTTCGCCGTATGCTAAGGGAACCTTCATCAGCGTGAGCCTTCAAACGAACCAAAAAACGCAGAAAGGAACCCAGCAATGCTCAACGAACTCACGCCCAACGACACGTTCTGCGATTATTACCAGCAGTGGGTGGCCATGTACAAGGAGGGGGCCGTGCGCGACGTCACGCTCAGCAAGTATCGGCTTACCTGTGCGTGGCTGCAACGGCTCATCCCCTTGCTGACCCTCGCGGAACTCAATCGTATTACTTATCAGAAGCTGCTGAACGACTACGCCGTCAGCCACGAGCGGCAGACGACGATGGACTTCCACCACCAGCTGAAGGGCGCTGTCCTCGATGCTGTCGACGAGGGTCTGGTGGAACGTGACCCAACGCGCAAGGCCATCATCAAGGGCAAATCCCCGCGTGCCAAAAAACAGAAGTACCTCAACCAATTCGAGTTGCACCGCCTTCTGAACGACCTCGACCTGGGACCCGAGGTGAGCTGGGACTGGCTCATCCTCCTCATTGCGAAGACAGGGCTGCGGTTCTCCGAGGCCATTGCACTGACGCCCGATGACTTCGAGTTCAGCCGCCAGGTTGTTTCGGTTAACAAGACCTGGGACTACAAAACGGGAACAGGCTTTGTTCCCACCAAGAATCGCTCCTCCGTGCGCAAGGTGCAGCTCGACTGGCAGCTGGTCATTCAGTTTTCCGAGCTCACCAAAAGGCTTCCCCACGATGCGCCGATCTTTGTGGAAGGGAAGGTCTACAACTCCACCGCGAACAGCGTGCTAGAACGCCATTGCAAGCGAGCCGACGTGCCCGTCATCTCCGTGCATGGACTGCGCCACACCCACGCATCGCTGCTCCTGTTCGCCGGCGTCTCCATCGCCAGCGTCGCCAAGCGCCTCGGGCACGCCAGCATGAACACCACGCAGAAGACTTACTTGCACATCATCCAGGAGCTCGAGAACCAAGACGTCGACCTCGTGATGCGCTCGATCTCCAGCCTCATCTAGTCGGCAACCGCTCACGCTGATGAAGGGCGATGAGCGAGTCGAGCTTGGCGAAGAGGGAGCCAATGCGGGACTGCTCCTCCCTCGACGGCATCATCAGTCCCATGCTTTTCATCTCCGAGAAATTGATGCTCTCGACGGTCGTACCGACCTTTCCGAACTTAAGCAACAAGTTTCTGCTGTTTCCTTCGAGGTACCCCAAAAGCCAGTGGCTAGATAATGCTTCGGTTGGAACGATGACGCGAATATCCTGGTTGACGGTCATGGGTTTTTGCAGCTCAGCCACAGGAAGCGTGTGCCGAAGAATTCCGCTTCGCACAACAACCACGAGAGATCCAACTGGATATAGATTAAGTTCCGCCGCCCCCTTGTCTGTTATGAGAGTCGTAGTCTTGTCGAGGCGCTGGCTCTTGACGTCCTGGGACGTTATCCACGGAATGCTTCCATTCTCATAATTGCAAGGATCCGCCATGGACGGAGTGTGCCCACCGCCGAACGTCGCCACTTCCTCTAGCTTACGCTGTTCCCAAGTTATTGTGAATCTCCTGCGACCGCTTCGTGCTCGAGCTTTTTACATCATTTCAGCAAGCATCTGCTAATGATTGGGAACAGCGTAAGCTGGGGGAATTTGCGGCTTTGTACAAAGAATCTATTCCAACCCCTTCCGAAGGCCACTACAGATTGGGCGTCCGAAGCCATGGTCGTGGAACCTTTTTAGAATGGGTGGCGCCAGGCAAGCAGATTGGCGAAACAGTGATGCAGAAGGTCAAGGCGGATAATCTTGTCGTGAATATTGTCTTCGCGTGGGAACATGCCGTGGCGATCACTTCTCCTTCTGACGAGAAGGCCCTGGTCTCTCATCGATTTCCGCAGTACAAATTCGACCACTCTGTCTATCCGCCTTTTATCGGTTTACTCATTCTTGACGAAGTTTTTCGCCATCACTTGTGGCTATCTTCGCCAAGTGGAGCAGGGCGAAACAAGACTCTGAGACAAGATGAAATGCTTGAGTATAAGTTTCTCCTGCCTGGCCTGGAAGAGCAACGAGCCGTCTCGTCGTTCTTCTCCAAGCTCGACTCGCTCATCGCCCTTCATCAGCGTGAGCGAGCCGAATCGCGCCTACAGGTCAAAACCACCTTCCAGGATGAATCGCCGCAAAAGATTGTCGGCACGCATGCGCACCTTGAATGCGGGAATCGGAGCGCTCTCGATGGTCGAGAAGTACTCTCGCGCCCGCGCCGTATCCACGCTGTCGATCAGCTTGTCGAAGCGACCGAACTCGTTAAGACCCTCTTCCTCAACGCCGACGATCATCAGCTCCGACAGGATTGCCGCATCCACGCCAAGCAAGCTGCTCGCTCGCCCGATCTGCGCATCCTTAGCGTGGCGCTGGTACTCTGTCACGTAGTCGCGGAACGTCTTGCCCGGATCGACGTACACATCCCCGCTCTGAACGTCATGGATGAACAGGTTCGCGTACTTCTGCTCCTCCTGGCTCAAACTGGCGAAGCTTTTGTGCAGCGCCTCCAGAGCCGCCTCGGTCGCCTCGGCCTCCGAGCCTTCCAAATCGAGCTGCTTGAGCCATTTGGTGAAGTTGGCGTTCATGTAGTCAGTATCAATCTTGGTGGTATCGATCTCCATGAGATGCCCGCTCAGGTCATAGGGGATGTCGGCCCCTCCCCTCTCGCGGCCACCGCTACCGGAGAGCTCTTTGTACCGCTGGGCCAAGGTGAGGTAGGTCGTCTCATCGTAGGGAACAGCGATCACCTCGCAAAGCGTTTCGCAGGCTGCATCGAACTCGTCCTCATAGACGCCCGCAGCCGCCGCCTCCTCGATCACGTCATCGCTTATGGGAAATTCGTACTCCCGCTCGTCCCACTGGAAACCCTGCACCTTCGCCGCCTCGAGCAGCGTGTTGAACGCCCGGAACAGTACAGCGAACTTACCCCGCGCCTCCGCACTATCCGGTAGCCTCGACAGGTTGTTCACCCCATTGTCCTCAAATAGGCCGACTATATCGTTGTAGATCATATTCATCTCTAGCAGATTCTCACGCAGCTTGGGCACGAACAGGCCGAAAGGCTTGTCACCGGAGTAGAGGCTGATGGCCTCCTCGATATTTTTACGCATAGTATGCGGCCGCCGGTAGTAGCGAATGGTGCCGTGAGGCTTCTCCGACTCGTTGAACAGGCGGTTCGTCCGGCTGAACGCCTGGATGATCATCTCGTAGCGCAGCATCTTGTCCAAATACAGCGTATTGATCCACTTCGAATCGAAACCGGTCAGCATCTGATCCACCACGATCAGGATGTTCACGCACTTTTCGGGTGTCTTCTCGATTCCCATGTAGGGCCGCTTGTGCGCCAATCGGTTGGAGACATCGGTCTTGAACGCGGGCCAAGTCGGCAGCGCGAATTCCCTGTCGAAGCGCTTGTTGTAGTCGTCGACAACCTCCTTCAGTGCATCCTCTTTGATGAGCGATCGGTCAATCTTCTCCTGCTCGTTGTCGATGGAGGGGTCAACGAGCACCGTCGTCACCAGCTCGGGCGCCATCTCCTTGAACAGCCGGTAGTAGTCGATGGCCTCGGGGATGGAATGGGTGGCGAAGATTGCATGAAACTTGCCGAATCGGCTCAGGGTGGGCCAGTGCCTCTTGATGTCCGCCACCACTTGGCGCTGGTGCTCGGTCACATCGTGCTGGTCGGCCGTGCCGTACTGGCTCTCGGGCACCATGCTCTCAACGCCATGACAGCGGTTGCCTCTCTCGTCAAGGAAGGGCGCCATGGGCATTTCGTCCATAATCTGATAGTAGACGCGCTCGCGGCGCGGGTCGCCCACAACCTCTTCCACCGATTTCGCCTTCGCCTCGTCAAGAGCCACGGCCTGGCGCAGGTCGAACTCGGGATAGGTGGCCACGGGACACGTGTCGAACCCGAGCACATTGCCGTCGCGGATACCGTCGGCGATGCTGTATCGGTGCAGCTCATCGCCGAACACATCGGTGGTGGTGCTTAGCTTCTTGCGATTCTCCTCGTGGATAGGCGTGCCGGTGAAGCCGAACATCAGCGCTCCGGGGAACACCCGCTTGATGGTCTCCATGTTCTTTCCGAAGGTCGAGCGATGGCACTCGTCCACAATGAACACGATGCGCTTCTTGCGAATCGTCTCCAGATCGCGCGCACTCATGGCGTCTTCATCGATGTTGCCCATCTTCTGGATGGAAGTGACGATGAGCGTGTCGGAGGGGTCACCACTCTTCAGCTTCGCCTTCAGAACATCGGTGCTCTCCGTGGCCTGAACCGCCTCGGAATCATCGGCGAAAGAACGGTACTGCTCCAATGATTGGGTGCCGAGCTCGATGCGATCGACCAGAAATACCACTTTATCGGCATCCTTGGAATTGGCGATAAGCTGAGCACACTTGAAGCTGGTCATGGTCTTACCGCTGCCGGTGGTATGCCAAACAAAACCGCCCTTGAGACCCTTCGTCCCCCACAGCTTGTCGCGGTCGATTACCGTCACGCGGTCGGAAATGCGGCTGGCCGCGTAGTACTGGTAGCTGCGCATCACCTTGAGCACGCCGTCGGAATCATCCGCAACGGTGTAGTAGCCGATGAGCTGGTGGGCCATGGGAATGCTCAGCAGGTGCTTGACGACCTCGCTCCACTGATTGATGGGGTTATTGTTAAAGTCGGCCCAATGGAACTGGAACTTCTCGTTAAAGACGCCGTCGGGACCGGGATTAGCGAAGTACTTCGTCTCCTCGGGGTTCATGGCGACGAATATCTGCACCAGGGAGAACAGCCCTTCGAATACACCCTCGGCGGCGTATTTGCGAATCTGGCCGATGGCCTCCGATACTGGCACACCGCTCTTCTTCAGCTCGATGTGAAACAGGGGCATCCCGTTTATGAGCAGCATAAGGTCGCCACGGCGGTCGTGACCCAGCTTCGACTTCGAGGGGAACATCGGCTGCTGCGCGATCTGATAGCGGCTTTGGCCGCCGGCGATCTCGTCACGATGGAATATCTTGAGGGCCACTTCTTGACCGACATGCAGCCCGTCATCGGCATTATCGCGCGTGATGACGATCTCTTTGCCGTTGATGAGCTCGTTGATGGCCACCGGTGTGCGCTTCGCCCGGATCCTCTCGACGATCTGCTGCATTTCAGTGGGTGTCAGCGGCGCGCCATTCAGGCAGTCGCGGTGCTTGTTGTTATCGAAGAGGATGGATGCCCAGTTCTCCAACAACTGATGCTCGGTCGGACGCTTCAGCACGCCGCCGGCATCATCCCAGCCATAGACCTTAAGCTTCTCGATAACCGCTTCCTCGAACGCCGCCTCTGTATCGAAAATCATCGAAGTCCCTCTCGCCCTCCCCTATTTGCTCAACCGCAGTAGATCACTGTTCAGCGGCGTATTCGGATCAGCTGGCGTCGCGATGCGGGAGAACATCGCCACCAAACCCGACAAGTCCATATCTTCGGCAGCCGCACGACTCGCCTCGTCGTTCTCCTCACCAGATACCTGGCACCAATCGAGGTCGTAGCCCGCATCATGGCAAAGGAGCGTCCAGAACAGTCTCTGGGTTCTCCCATTGCCCTCGCGAAAGGGGTGAATGAAATTGTAGTTGTCGAAATGGTAGGCAAGTCGCTGGGCAAATTCATCCTTCGACAAACCCTTGAGCATGTTGTCTTTCCGCAGCTCATCTTGGGCCCAGCCGAATCCCATGGCTATATTCGGCGACGGCAGGAAGTACTCGGATCCTTCGCGACTTTTGCGGATTTCGACCGTACGCGGCGCACCCGCCCAATCGTATATATCCTGAAACAGGAATCGATGGATAAAGAGAAAGTCCTCCATAGATCCCTTTGGCCGCAACGGCAGACTCTCCAGAAACTCATTGGTGCGGAGCGCCACAAGCTCTCCTTCGGCGTTGCGTAGCCCATCATAGCTCGTTGCGCCAATTAAGTTTCGAAGTATACCTGTATCACTATCCAGATAGGGATCGACAAACTCATGCGCCATGGGAAACGACTTCCTTGCGATTCGTCCACCGACGCTTCGTGCGCTTCATGAGCTCTTCGATGGATATCTCTCCAGCGACGTACTCGTCGGCATCCTCGCGAAATTCCGCAGACACGTACGCGCCCTCCATCTCTCCTGAATGGATGGCCTCTTTCATTGCCCGTTCACGATCCATTTTTTGCTTCCTTTCGTCAGCGTAAGTATTAAACAAACATCTTTTCAAGCATAGCCTTTTTCAGATTCTTCAAGATTTCCAGCTCACGCTGATGAAGGGCGATGAGCGAGTCGAGCTTCTGGAAGAGGGCGCCGATGGCTTTTCGCTCGCCCTGATTCGGAACCAGCAAATCATAGTCACGCAGCGCTTTTGAATCTAAATTCCCTAATGCCCCATTGCCGCCGGCTACCCCCATATGAAGAAAACGTCTATACCATTCTGCGCCCATGGCGGCATTGAGGAAATCAGGTTCCTCTGTCGAGGCGAGCAACATGAATCCGCCATGAACCGCACTGTCAGTTAAACCCTTGATCAGCGCCCGTTTTCCAACAAGCCTGCCTGAGCCATTTGCCGCAGTTATCAGTATGTCGTTATTCTGAACTGGATCGATATTAACAGCATCTTCGCAAACGAAAACGTCATCACTAGATAGCTCAAATCTGTCTTCGTTGATATTCGAGGAACGCAGAACGCGAGTACCTTGCTGCGCATCGACAACATCATTTGGAGTGTACGTTAATCCCCGTCGGAGCAACGCTAGCTCTCCAAATTTACGCTGTTCCCAAGGTTCAGTAAATCCTTCGAAGCGGATCTCGGGTACATCCTCGCCTTCTTTGGGAAACATCTTCTCAAGCAGTGATTGTTTTACCGTCTTTAGTTTCCCATGCTTACGCTGATGAAGGGCGATGAGCGAGTCGAGCTTTAGCAAAAGCTTCCCGATTGCATACTGTTCGTCAATTGGCGGAGCATAATATAAGATCGACTTCAGACTGCGTGGATATATTGCCGCAACGCTTGTTGTCCCCATCGCTCTAGAGTGGATTTGCTTGATCATCTCGTCCGTATTGTAGAGATAATTGAAGAAGAAGGTGTCAATTCCCTTCATCTCAAATCTCGCGATATTGCTGTTAAACGCATATTTCTTGCTTTCGCCAATCCAAGTGGCACCTTTTCCAACCAGCTCCAATGTGTTACGTGTATTGAAGAGAAAGTCGCCATAGTGGGCAAAATGCCCCTGAGCAACCTTTTCTCCATCCGGCAAATGCTCCAACTTGCTCAGCATGAAATAGCCACGTTGAATGTTGCCCATCTTCAGTAGCGGCGCTCCTTCGTCTTGCACACTACCCAATTGATTTGTTCCAGTTTCGACAGAAACTAGATCACCGCCAAACTCATGCTGTTCCCAAGGGTCGTTGAATCCCTCGAAGCGGAGGGAGGGAACGAGGGCTTTTTCGGGCTTACGCTGCTCATCCACGCTACTCACCGCCCAGAAGCTTACGCAGTTCTGCGATGCCGAGCATATCAAACTCGTCGCCCACGAGCTGACCGAGCATAGCATCGAATTCCTTTTCGGCCTCGCCGATCTGCTCCGCCACATCGGCATAGGTGTCCTTGTATTTCTCCTCCAGTGCATTCACTTTCTTGATCAGACGATCGATGGATGCCTGCGGGAGCGCATTCAAGTCGCCCATGAGAGGCGTGACCCACTTGGCCTCAAATAACTCATACACCTGCTCGTCGGTCAGCGCCTCGATAGCCTCGCGGGTCTTATCCTCAAGTGCCGATTCCTGAACCTTGGCCTCTTTCTTCAGGCTCTTCAGCTTCTTCTGCAGCAGCGCGAACTCCGTCTGCTTCGCTGCGATTTCCTCCTCTGTCAAATCGCACGGCTCATCGGAGTCGCTCTCTTCGGCATCCTCGCGGGGCAGCTCTTCTTTTAAGCTCTCGCATTCCCCGTTCAAGCGGCTCATTTCATCCTGCAAGTCATGCAGCTGCGCAGCTTCTGTGCTCAGTAGGGCATTCTGGACAAGGGAGAACGGCAGAACATGGCCCTTCCAGCCGTCCTGCACCTCGACGTCTTTACCGCCCTTCTTTTTGAGCACGTACTCCGGATCGACTTTCCGCGCCGCATCGAAGCCTTCCGTTTGCAGCACTTCCAAATCAGCGGCGACAACATTCCATACATCGTCGAGTACCTGGTAAGCGTCGTACTTATCGACCAGAGAGAACGGCTCCACAAGCCGGAACACCTCTTCGGCCACCGACGCCTCCGCGCTAGGCGCATCGACATGCTCCCAGCCGCCGATAAGCGTCGAGACGAGCTGCTGGCGCAGCTCCGAAAACGCCGTCTGATACCGCGCGATGTAGCTCTTAACCGACTCGTTTTCCCGGACCAGAGCGGTCGTATCTTCGCATCTGGAACGAACACAATGAGCGTTTTCGGCCGCGAACAGCTCCTCGCGAAGCCCGGGAAGCGCCTCCCAATACTTGCCGAGGGCGTCAATCTCCTGAATCGGAATGCCGCCGAACATGGATGCATACAGGTCCCACGATTCCGCAGGCTCGGAGGAATCCACATAGCGCGGGATGTTCAGGTTGTAGTCGTTGGCGCGGATCTCGTCCTTTTTCACGAGGCGCGAGTAGCCCTCGACCGTCTGACGCGCCGTGACGGTATCGACAATACGACGAATATCGGAAGAGCGCAGCTGGTTGTTCTTCCCAACTTTTTCAAAGTCCTTGGAAGCGTCGATGATAAGCACATCGCTCTCGTCTCGCTTCTGGCGCAGCACCATGATGATGGTGGGGATGCCCGTGCCGAAGAAGATGTTGGCCGGCAGCCCGATGATGGCGGCGATCTTGTCATTCTCGATGAGGTTGCGACGAATCGCGCCCTCCTCTCCCCCTCGGAACAGGACACCGTGAGGCAAGACGATGCACATGATGCCCGAGGGCTTCAAATGGTATAGGTCGTGCAGCAGAAACGCGTAGTCCGCCTTCGAACGCGGGGCGACACCGTAGGCAAACCGAATATCGTTCTCCTTGCCTTCCGGCTCCCATCGCTGCGAATACGGAGGATTGGAAACCACCGCGTCCACGTAAAGCGGGTCGTAGGTACCCGACGGATCCGAATCGTCGAAATAAGGCCAGTCGTCTTCCAGGGTGTCGCCGTTGCGCACCGTGATGTTCGATGGCTTGATGCCCCGCATGATGAGGTTCATGCGGGTAAGGTTATAGGTAGACTGATTGAGCTCCTGAGCGTAGTAGGCGATGCCGTCCTCATCTCCCATGCGGCGCTTCACCGCGTCGCCGATGGTGATGAGCAGCGAACCGGAACCGCTCGTGGGGTCGTAGATGCGAATGTTATCCTGACTTTGTAGATGATGGGCCACGATATCGGCCATAAGCACCGACACCTCGTGGGGCGTGTAAAACTCGCCGGCCTTCTTGCCCGCGTTGGAGGCGAATTTTGAGATTAGATCCTCGTAGATGTAGCCCAGCACATCGTAATCCTGACGCGTGCTCATGGGAATGGTTTGAATGAGATGGATGAGGTCGCGCACGGCTTTCGTCTGCGAGCCGGTGTTGTCGCCAAGCTTGCTTAAGCCCGTCTGAAGGGTGATGAAGATGCCGTCGAACACTTGCTTGTAATGGGGACTCACGAGGCGGCTGAAGGCCGAGAGCGCTTCATACACCCGTGACACGGCGAAGTCGTTGCCGGCCCGGACCCAGGTGGAGAACAGGTTCTGATAGGAGATGAAGTAGCCGAGACGGTTCTGGGCATAGCCCACGGTCTCCTCATCCTCTTCCACCAGCTGTTCCAAATCGGCGACCGTCATGCCCTCGCCCAGGAAGAACTGCTCCTCTTTCTCGGAGAGGTACTTGTAGAAGATAAAGCCGAGAATGAAGTCCTTGTACTCGCTCGCATCCACCTTGCCCCGCATGCGGTTGGCAGATTCCCAGATTTTCGCAGCAAGCTGTTGCTTGTTCATTCCGTTCCCTTTCGAATCTCAGCGCAGATCGATTCATTATAGCTAACGCTTGATTACAGCGTGAGAATCAATTGGGGCAATGCTCCCAGACGACGCGGTTATACCGACATTTATACCGACATTTATACCGACATTTATACCGACATTTATACCGACATTTATACCGACATTTATACCGACATTTATACCGACATGACCGTCGTTCAACGAAATTCTCTCGAACACGCATAGCCGCATACCCCAAGGCGCAAAAAGAGGGGCGAGGCAAATCGCCACGCCCCTCTTGCAATCGCCCTTCCGCGTCGCTACAGGATCATGTTGCGGGCGATCTCCAGGGCCTCGTCGATGCCGTCGGGGTTCTTGCCGCCGGCCTGGGCCATGGTGGGCTTGCCGCCGCCACCGCCCTGGATGGCCGGGCCCATGGCCTTGATGATGGCCCCGGCGTTGAAACCCGCCGCCACGGCCTCGTCGGTGCCGGCGGCCATGAGTACGGGCTTGCCGTCGTTCACACCGGCCACCACCATGGCGCCGGGCGCGTCCATGCGGCTGCGCACGACATCCCACATGTTGCGCATCTGCCCGCCGTCGCGCACCTCGGTGCGCGCGATGATGACGGGATACCCCGCCGGCGCCTGCTGCACTTGGGAAAGCAACGTCGCGAACATATCGTCGCCGATCATGCTCTTGGCGCGCTTGGCTTTGGTGCGCATCTCCTTCAGGGCCTTCTGGTCGGCCGCCACGCGCTCGGACACGTCGAAGGGCGGCACGCGCAAGGTGGCCGCGGCCTCCTTCAGCTCGGCCTCCACCTTGTTCACATAGGCGAGCGCGCCGCAGCTCGTCACGGCCTCGATGCGGCGCACGTTGGCGCCCACCGACGACTCGCTCGTGATCTTCAAAAAGCCGATCTCGGCGGTGTTGCTCACATGGCAGCCGCCACACAGCTCGCGGGAGAGGTCGCCCGCCTCCACCACGCGCACGACCTCGCCGTACTTCTCGCCGAACAAGCCCGTCACGCCGGCGGCGCGGGCCTCTTCCAGCGACGTCTCGTAAATGGTGGTGGGCGTGGCGCTCATGATGTGTTCGTTGGCCTCGCGCTCCACCTCGGCCAGCTGCTCGGGCGTGCACGCCTCGAAATGGGTGAAGTCGAAGCGCAGGCGGTCGGGCCCCACGTAGGAGCCGGCCTGCTTCACGTGGTCGCCGAGCACGCGGCGCAGCGCGGCATGCAGGATGTGGGTGGCGGTGTGGTTGCGCTCGATGGCGGCGCGGCGGTTCGCGTCCACGCGGGCCACGACGGTATCGCCCTCGGCAAGCCCGGTCTCCTCGGCGCGCACCGCGTGCACGAACAGGCCCTTCTCGGGAGCCTTCGTGTCCAGCACGAAAATGCGTCCCTCGCCGTTCTCGATGATGCCGGTGTCCCCCACTTCTCCGCCCATCTCGGCGTAGAAGGGCGTGGCGGCCAGCACCACCTCGCCGGTCTGCCCCGGCGCCAGGGTGCCCACGCGCTCGCCATCGACGACGACGGCCAGCACGCGCGTCTCGGCGGCGGTGGCATCGTAACCGATGAACTCCGTGGGGCCGAGCTCGTTCAAAAGATCACTGTAGATGCCGCCGTAGGTGGACCAGGCCGCCTCGGCGTCCTTCGCGCCGGCGGCGCGGGCGCGCTCGCGCTGAGCCTCCATGGCGGCCTCGAAGGCCTCCATGTCCACTTTCACGCCGCGGCCCTCCGCGATCTCCTGGGTCACTTCCACGGGGAAGCCGTAGGTGTCGTGCAGGGTGAAGGCCTCCTCGCCGGAGAGCACGTCGCCCTCGAGCTTGCCTAGGGCCTCCTCCAGGTAGGCCTGGCCCTGGCGCAGGGTGGCGCCGAAGCGGTCCTCCTCGGCCATGATGAGGCCGCGCTCAAGCTCGCGGTTCTCCACGATCTCGGGGTACACATCTCCCATGAGCCGCACGATCTCGTCCACGTACTCGTTGAGGAAGTGCCCCTCGATGCCGATGAGCTGGGCCTTCATGATGGCACGGCGCAGCAGGCGGCGCAGCACGTAGCCGCGTCCCTCGTTGCCCGGCAGAATGCCGTCGGCGATCATGAAGGTGACCGAGCGGGAGTGATCGGCAATGATGCGCAGGGCCAGGTCGGTCTCGGCATCCTCGCCGTAAGTCACGCCGGCCAGCCGCTCGCCCACGGCCACCAGGCTGCGCAGCACGTCGGTCTCGTAGTTGGACTGCACGCCCTGCATGATGGCGGCCATGCGCTCGAGCCCCATGCCCGTGTCGATGTTCTTCTTGGGAAGGGGCGCCAAGGTGCCGTCCTCCTGGCCGTCGTACTGGGTGAACACGCAGTTCCAGTACTCCAGGAACCGGTCGCAGTCGCAGCCCGGCGCGCAGTCGGGGCTGCCGCAGCCGAACTCGGGGCCCTGGTCGTAGTAGATCTCCGAGCAGGGGCCGCAGGGGCCGGTGGGGCCGGCGCGCCAGAAGTTGTCGTCCTCGCCGAGGCGCGAGATGTGGTCCTCGGGCACGCCCAGGTTCTTCCAAATCTCGATGGTCTCGTCGTCATCCTCGAACACCGTGAAGTACAAACGCTCCGGCGGCAGCCCCAGCACGTTCACGGAGAAGTCGTAGGCCCAGGCGCACATCTCTTCCTTGAAGTACTCGCCGAAGGAGAAGTTGCCGAGCATCTCGAAGAAGCTCAGATGGCGGCCCGTGGTGCCGATGATGTCGATGTCGTTGGTGCGCACGCACTTCTGCACGGAGGTGGTGCCGATGTAGGGCGCCTCCAGCTGCTTCTGCTGCAGGAAGTAGGGCTTGAACTGCACCATGCCGGCGCTCGTCAGAAGAAGCGACGGATCGTCGGGAATGAGCGAGGAGGAGGGCACGAGCTTGCAGCCCTTCTCCTGGAAGTAGTTCAGGTACTTCTCGCGAATCTCAGCGGTGGTCATGTAACGCATAGGTGTTCTATCCGTCCTTTACGGTCAACGAAAACAGTTGCAGCAGATTATAGCGCTCCTTGCGCGCTACTTTTTGGAAGACGACGTGTCATCATGGGAATGGCGCGCCGTCACCTTCCCATGGGCCTGCGAGCGCAGCTTCGGCAACTTGCGGCCGAACAGCGTCGCGTCGTCCAGCTTGATGGGCTTCATGGAGCCGGTGGTGACGCCCGGTGACGTGGCGTCCGACAGCGGGTTCACTTCCTCGTTGTCCGACGGCACGCCCTTGAAGAACACGCCGTCCTCGGCCACCAGGTGCCGGCCGGTCTTCTTCTCGAAGTAGTAGACGAACACCGACTTGGCCACGGCCACCAGCGGGATGGAGGCGAGCATGCCCACGAGCGACCCCATAAGACCGCTCATGGCGCCGCCGAGGGCCGAGCCCACCATCAACGCGATAAGGGTGAGGGCCGGGTGGATGTCCACCGAGTTCGCCATGATCTTCGGCGAGACGAAGGTGTAGACGAGCTGCTGGATGACCACGGTCCCGGCCAGGGCGATAAGGGCCACCAGCGGGCTCACGAAGACGGCCGCGATGGCCGCGAGCGCACCTCCCAGCCACGGGCCGATGATGGGGATGATGTTCATCACACCGGTGATGAGGCCGAGCACGGCCGCGTTGGGCACGCCGACGACCTGGAACAGAATGCCGCAGCCCACGCCGATGACGGCGCACTGTAGAAGCGTTCCCTTGATGTAGCCGCCCATGACGCGGGTGAAGGTGGCGTGGAAGAACTCGGCGTCCTCGGCGTGCTTGGGGCCGATGAGCCGGCGCGTCTCGCGGCCCATGGCCGGCAGCTCCATGAGGATCCAGAAGGCGATGACGAGCGCAAACCCTAAGGCCATAAGGCCGTTGGCCAGCGTCGTGGAGAAGGCCACGATGCCGTTGGCGCTGCCCTGGGCGATGGAGGAGGCCCAGGATGCGGCCGACTTCTGCACCTCGCTGATGACGTTCTTCACCGTTTCGTCCTCGAGCATCGGGGCATAGCGGGCGTACAGGTCGTTGCCCCAGGCGATGACCGCATCAACATAATGGGGCAGGTTGCTGACCAAGTCGTTGAACTGAGCGTTCAAGCCGAACATTGGCGAGAACAGAAGGAAGCCGATAAGGGCGAGCACGAGCGCCATGATGATGTAGGCGATCGTGGTACCCAAACCGCGGTTGACGTGGTGCTTCTCCAGCCCGTTCACAATGCCGCGCAGGCAGAAGACGATGATGACGGTCCAGATGAGAATGGCCACGGGCACCGACAGGATGTTCAGCAGGTAGACGATCGCTGCCAGAAGCAGGATGGCCGCCACCACGGCCCACAGGTCGAAAAAGCGCGTGCGGGCGCGGGCCTGCTTGGTGCGCGAGATGGCGTTGGCGGCAGCGGTGGCCGCGGCGGCCGCGCTGCGCGGGTTGTTGACGGAAGCGGGCGCGTCGGCTCCTCCCTGCGATTGAGACGCGTCGGTGCTCATGGGAATCTCCTCAGGTGCAAGCTACTGAACGGTGTAGGGGCTGTTCCCCACGGGGGCCGGCTTGGCCTTAGCCGCGGCGGCGTTGGGAGAGACGGCCGGCGAGGCAGCGGCTGCGGGGTCGGCAGGGGCCGTCGCAGACGCGGTCGGCGCGTCGGTGTCGGTATCGGCGTTGGCGTTGGCCACGGCCGCATCGGCGATGGTGCCGGCGGTGCCGGAGAGCTGGTCTTCGAAGTCGCGGGCACGTTCTTGGCTGGCCGCGTTGGCGGCCTTGACAGCGGCGCGGCGGTCCTTGCCCTCGGCGACGACGGCGCGGGCGGCATCCCCCATGGCCGAGACGGCGTCGGCAACAGTCGCCCCGCGCTCGGGCGCGCGGCCGGCCTTCGCGGCGGCGCTAGCGTCGGCAGCGGCTCCCAAGCTCACGGACTCGTCAGAGGCGTAGCGCGGCTTGAACTTGCTGCGCAACTTGCCCGTGAGCGAGTTCACCAAATCAATCGGAGCGCTCGTCACGGTATCCATGGCCCCGGCGGCCTTCGAGACGGAATCGGTGATCTGGGTCACGTCTTCCAGAATCTGGTCGACGCGCATGAGTTCCAAATTCGCCGCGTCCACCGTGAGCGACAGACGCTCCACCAGCGGATCGACGCGGCCCACGGCGGGCTTGGCCTCCTCGGCGATCTCGTTCACGCGGGTAAGCAGCGGGTCGATCTGGTCAGTTACCAGGGCATCCACATGGGCGATGAGGGGATCGACCTGGGCGGTGATCTTCTCCACGTTCTTCAGCGTGGGGGTGAGCTCCTTATGGGCGTCGTCGATGGTCGAGCGCGTCGAGCGGATGGTGAGCGCCAATTCCACGACGAACCATACGAGCACCGCGCCGACGAGCACGTAGATGACGGGCAGCGCGATGTCCACGATCCCTGCGAAATCCATGATGAGCCTCCTTATAATTCCGAAGACCTGACTATACCATTACTGGAGTCATTCTAATTAAGTTGCGCAGGGCCTCCACGGAACGCGTCCGCATGGTAGCCATTCCGTAAACGGAAGTTGACATCGTGTCACACGCGAGCGACATCGCCAGCGGCACCCGTGCTGGGGCGCCCTCGACCGAACGTCGCCCCAGCACGATGCCTGGCTCGCTGCGCGGTGCCCGCAACGCGGCGGACGCAACACGCCGAGCCGCGACTCAACTCCCCTGGCGGTCGCGAGCGGCGGCATCGGTGCGGTAAGCCTCCCAGCCGCGCTCGCCGGGTTGGTAGAAGCAGCCGCGCTCAAGGCCCTCGGGCAGGTAGCGCTGATCCACCCAGCCGGCCGGGTAGCTGTGGGGGTACTTGTACTCGCCGTAGTTTTCCGAGCCGGGGCGATGACGATCGCGCAGGTAGTCGGGCACCTTGCGGACCGGGCCGTTGCGCACTTCGCGCAGCGCCGCATCGATCGCGGCCTCGGCGCTGTTGGACTTCGGCGCCAGCGCCAAGTAAATGGCGGCCTGGGCCAAGTTGATGCGGCACTCCGGGTAGCCGATGACCTCGGCAGCCCGGAAGGCGGCCTCGGCCACGAGCAGGGCCTGGGGGTCGGCGTTCCCGATATCCTCCGAGGCAGCGATGTACATGCGCCGGGCGATGAACTTCGGGTCCTCTCCCCCGTCGATCATGCGGGCGAGCCAGTACACGGCGGCATCCGGATCGCTGCCCCGCATGCTCTTGATGAACGCGGAGATGATGTCGTAGTGCATGTCCTTGTTCTTGTCGTAGGGCAGCGCGCGATGGGGCGTGGCGGCCCGCACCATGGCCTCGGTGATGGAAACGGGGGCCTCCTTCGTGCCCGGCGCCACCATACCAGCGGCCAACTCCAACGTTGTAAGCGCCCCGCGGCCGTCGCCGCCGGCCAGAGTGACGATGGCCGCGGTGGCGGCCTCTTCCAGAGCATAGCAGCCGGCCAGCCCCCGCGCGTCTTCCACAGCGCGACCCACCAGCTCGGCGATCTCGTCGTCGGACAGCGAATGCAGCTCCACGATGCGCGAGCGGGAGATGAGGGCTGAGTTCACTTCGAAAAAAGGGTTTTCCGTGGTGGCGCCCACGAGCACCACGAGCCGGTCTTCCACCGCATGCAGCAACGCGTCCTGCTGGCTGCGGTTGAAGCGGTGGATCTCATCGACGAACAGGATGGTACGCAAGCCCCCCATGACGAGACGCTTCTCCGCCGCGTCGATTTCCCGGCGCAAGTCGGACACCGTGCCCCCGATAGCCGACACCTCCACGAAGGTGGCGCGGGTCGATTCAGCGATGACGTGGGCAAGCGACGTCTTGCCCGTGCCCGCCGGCCCGAAGAGGATGACGGAGCTTAACGTGTCGTTCTCGATGGCCGCGCGCAGCCAGCTGCCCTCGCCCACGGCCTCCGTCTGCCCGACCACCTCGTCGAGCGTGCGCGGCCGCATGCGCACCGCGAGCGGCGCCACGTCCCGCTTCCGATCATTTTCCATAGCAGTAAACAAAGTATCCATAGCCCGTAATGGTACCACGGAGCCCGCCAAAATAATAGAACAAATGTTTTATCAATGCGAAATGCACGACAAAAAAGAAGCGGCCCGGCGGAGGGGGCCGCCGGGCCAGAAGGAGGGGGGATGCGACTCTCGCGGAGCCGCTTTCTGCTTTAAAGAGACAAAGCAGGCAAGTGATCGGAGGGGGTTGTCTCACTTGCTGACGTCAGTATAACAGCCACCCTTGAATTCCCTATGATGCACCCATGGTGAACTTGTGGATTCATAGGCTCATCGTTAAGTAATTCTTCACATTTTAGAAGAAACCTCATCAGCGGTAACACCTATCCCTGACGACGCGCGAACAGCACGTTGTTCGTCTCGAGCCAGCTCTCCACGGTGCCCGTGTCGAAGCCGTCGGCCGGATCCACCACAAGCGCGTACATCTCCTCCTCGGCAAGCACCGCGTCCAGCGCGTCGGTGAGCTGAATCTCGCCGCCCACCCCCGGCTCCACATCGGCCAGCAGCTCCATCACGCGGGGCGAGAGCAGGTAGCGGCCGAACACCGCCAGGTTCGACGGCGCATCCTCTAGCGCCGGCTTTTCCACCAGCGAGTCCACCTTCCACACATTCTCGGCCACCGCCTCCCCGGCGATGACGCCGAAGCGGCTCACCTGGTCGTCGGGCACGGGCATGACCGCGATGACGCTGGCCCCGCCATGGGCGTCGGAGACCGCCTTCATAGCCGGCAGCATCTCATTGCCCGGCACGAGCACATCGCCGAGCAGCACGTAGAACGGCTCGTCGCCCGTCTTCTCTGCCGCGCAGCGCACGGCATGTCCCAGCCCCAGCGCCTCCTCCTGATACACGTAGCTGACCGGCAGGTTGCCGACATATTCCACCGCATCGGCATAGGCGTCCTTGCCGCGCTCGCGCAGAAGCGCCACCAGCTCCGGGTTCGGCGTGAAGTGGTCCTCAATGGCCTTCTTCTCGCGGCTGTTGACGATCACGACCTCATCAGCGCCGGAAGCCAGACCCTCTTCCACCACATACTGGATGGCCGGGCGATCCACTACCAGCAGCATTTCTTTGGGCTGGGCCTTGGTAGCCGGCAGAAAGCGGGTACCGAGCCCCGCCGCGGGAATGAGTGCCTTCATCGAGCGCCTTTCTCTTCGTTGTTCGCGTGCCGTCCATGATACTACAGATGCACGATGGCGGACCTTGCGTCGCCTTGCCGCACTCCAAAGCTACTCGATTGAGCAAAAAGACATAATTCTCGTAGTCTCGTCCTCTCCTATCGCGCCGACCGCTAAACGCGACCTGGCGAAACTCTGGCTGAGATCTGGCGGGTGCCGTAGTTTTCCAACGCAAAGCTACGAGAAGTGGGGTATTTTGCTCAAAACGGGCATCTGCCGTTCGCGCCCGCATTGCGCGCGAGGTCGACTATACTAGACACATGGACGAAACCTGCGCACATATTCTCGACCCCATCCCCGACGAGCAGTACCTGGAGGCCCGCGATGCCACCGGGGGCAAGCCGGCGGGCGTGCGCTTTCTGGCATTCAACACCATCATCGACATCGAAGCCTACGGCGAAGCGGCGGCGTGCCGAGCGGCCTTCGAGGAGGCCCGGGCGCTCTGCCGCCTCTACGAGCGCCTATTCAGCCGCACGCTTCCCCACTCCGACATCGCACGCATAAACAGCGCGCACGGCCAGCCCGTGGCCATCGACCCTTTGACCTACGACCTGCTCGAGAGGGCGCTTTCCTACTGCGCGGAAAGCGAGGGCGCCTTCGACATCACCGTAGGCCCGGCGGTGCGCCTGTGGAATTTTCACGAGGGCACGGTGCCCGATGACGGTGCACTCGCCGAGGCGGTGCGCCACGTCGACTGGCACGCGCTCAGATTGTGGAAGACGCCGGCAGCCACAGCGGCCGAGAGCGACGCCGATGCCGCAACCGAGGCGGTACCCGGGTTCGAGGCAGCGCCCGAACCCAAGGCCTGCTTCGCGCAGCTGGCCGACCCCGATGCCGCCGTGGACGCCGGCGGCATCGCCAAAGGATGGATCGCCGATGCACTCGTGGCGGCCATGGAGGCCCACGGGCTCTCGGGCACCATCGTGAACCTCGGCGGCAACGTGGCCGTGAGCGGCACCAAGCCCACAGGCGACCCTTGGCGCGTGGGCATCCGCGATCCGCGCGACCCCTCCCAGCTCATCGGCGCCGTGCCCCTGGTTGCGGGATCGGCCGTCACGAGTGGCGTCTACGAGCGCTGCTTCACCGCACCCGACGGCACCTTCTACCACCATATCCTCGATCCGCGCACGGGACGCCCCGTCGAAACCGACGTGGCCGGCGTCACCGTCATCTGCGAGAAATCCATCGACGCGGAGGGCTTCTCTACCACCCTGCTCGCCCTCGGCCTCGAACGCGGCCTCGCCCTCGCCCGTCGGCACCCCGAAATTCTGCAGGCCTTCTTCATCGCCCCCGACGGCACTATCACCCCAGCCCGCTGAACAACAAAACTTTTCGCATTTTTGGTCACAAAACCGAGTTTTGAACTTTCCGAAGACCTGTTTTAATGCAACTGGCGCTTTTCAAGCGATCGTCGATCCCGGTGCGAACGGCAAGCTTCCGTAAAACACCAGGTCAAAGCTGGAGAGATTGAATCCTTGCATCTCGTGCCCCCGCAAGCAAGAGTTCAGAACTCGGTTTTGTGACCATTTTTTCGGAAAAGTGTGCAGAACGAGCTGTGAAGTCTTTGTAACGAGCGAGATCGTCGCCTCTTCGAACCGTCGGAGAACGCTAGACTAATCGTTGCATCAATGAACTAACTTTCCGACAGCCGAAAGGGCGCAATGGCCGAGGCCGCGAACAAATTCAACCTGGACTCCACATACTTCGTGGCCTTCGAAATGGCCCATGAGGCCCTGCGCCGCGGGTTGGAGCAGGCGAGCGACCTGAACATCACCCAGTACCGCATTTTAACGAAGCTGATGCAGGCCTCGGCGCCCGTAAGCCAGGGGGAGCTCGGAAAGATTTTAGGCATGAAGCCCAATGTGGTGACTCAGGCCGTCGACGCCCTCGTCGCCCATGGGTACGCGACCCGCGAGGCTGGCACGACCGATGGCCGCACGCGGTTCCTCGCTGTCACCGACAACGGCGCCGAGCACGTCGCTGCCGTCAACCAGTCCCTGGTAGAGAGCTTGTACGCCACCTTCCCAACCCAAGATCCCACGTATCGCACCATTCTGGAAGCGGCGGTTGCCGCCGCAGCTCACATCGAACCCCCACTGCACGCCGGGCGCGCTCAGCGTTTCCCTGCCACGCGCTCGCTCGTATCCATCGAGCTCATCCGCGCGGAAACCGAGCGCACCCTGCGCGATGCCACGGGCGCGTCGCTCAACGAGTGCCGCATCGTCCAACGCCTCGGCGAGACAGATCATCCCGAACGCGTCGGAACCCTGGCAGAGCAGCTGATGATGTCGCCGGTGAACGCGGCGCGCGCCGTGGATCGCCTCGTGGGCCGCGGCTGGGCCAAACGCCTGAAGTCGCCTCACGACAAGAAGGCCGTGTACGTGGCCCTCACCGACGAGGGCGTTTACCAGGGATTTCTCATCAGCGCCACCGTGAACGAGCTGGCTGCCACCAAGCTGTGGGTGCGCCTGACTCCCGAGCAGAGGGACGCCATCGAGCGCGTGGGCCATGTGGTGGTGGCCGACCTGAACGCCCAGCGGCAAGCAAAGGAGCAGGCCGCATTCGACCTGCTCCAGGAAATCTAGCACGCGCTTTCAGGCGCTTTTTTCGAGTTGTTAGACTCGAGTTGCTAGAAGGTGAGTATCAAATGCCCCTGTTTTGACACTTCGCGGATCGAAAGAGAGGGAATCGCCCATCAACCAGCCTCCGAAAACTCTAACAACTCGAAATTCTTGTCACGAGGCGAGGATCATCTTGTCCGCATAGACCTTCGCGCCGAAGAGCATGGCCACATTTGCCACGACATCCGCCGCGAACCAGCCGCCCAGCGCCGACAGGCTGATGCTCGCCACGTTCAGGGCCGAGAAGGTGCCAACCGTGAGCGCTGCGACGACGGCACCGCACGCGGCCACGGCCACAACGAGAGCCATCTCCAGGCTGTGCCCCGCGCGCCAGCGAGCCACGCAGGCACACACCACCATGGAGGCCGCCCCCAGAAGCGTGCCGAGGAAAGCCGCGAACCCGATGACGCCGACGACGATGATCGGCAGCCCCGGCAGCTTCGAGGACATGGATCCCACCTGCACCGCCGACAGGATGCCGAGCACCACAATCATTAGGCACACCAGCGCCACGAGCGCCGTGGCCCAGCCCCACAGGAATGCCGTCAGCGGACGGGGGCGCACTGCCGCATGCCCATCCGCATCTGCGGCAATTCGCGCGACATCGGTTTGCGCAGCACCGGTAGCGCCCGCAGGAGCATCTGCATCAGCGCCTTCCGCGCACGTCGCTGCGCGAGCGCCATCTCGCGAGGCCAGCGCGCCGTAGAGCACCGCGCCGGCCGTCGACACGCAAAGCGCGAGGCCGGCCGCGAACAGAAAGGCCACGAAGGCCGAGCCCGTGAGGATGGAGCAGATCACATCGAGCACTGGCACGCCCGAGGCCGAGATGTAGTCGAAGGCGAGCACGCCGGTGCCCCCGGCCACCGCAAGCCCGATGCGTCCCAGCAGCGCAATCACGAGCGCCATGGCATACAGCGCGAGAAACGGCCGCGCCATCGCTTTCATATCTTTCATAACGAACTCCTATCCGTACGCGCGCTCGCGCCCTTACGCCTGGCCGCCGTTGATCTCGTTCTCCACCGCAGAGGTGCCGCACAGATACCCGCCGCAGAAGGCGAGCCCCACGTCCCCCATGAGCGATCCCAGAATCGGGTCGCCGATGTAGCTGTTCTCGCCGCAAGCGCCCCCGGCGGTGTGCCAGCCGGCATACAGGCCGGGGATCACACGGCCATCGGTGCCCACCACCTGCATCTGGTCGTTGATGAGCAGCCCCGCCTTCGTGCCGTACAGGTTGCCGCCGATGCGGCAGCCGTAGAAGGGCGGCTCCACGATTGGGTGCAGCCACTCGGCGGGCATGGGGTACAGAAAGTCGTCCTCGCCGCGCTCGCAGGCGTCGTTCCACTTCGCCACGGCCTCGGTGAGCACGCCCTCGGCGAGGCCCAAATCGCGCTCGAGCTCCTCCAGGCTGTCGCGGCGCTTCAGCACGTCGGCGTCGATGGCGTCCTGCACGCCGTGGTGCCAGTCGCGGTAGTGCTCCGGCACCTTCTCGATCTGCTCCAGGTCGGGGGTCAGCAGCTTGCGGCAGTGCTCCTGGGCGAATCCCGCCAGGTGATCCTCGTAGTTCGCGTCGAAGATGATGTAGGAGCGGTGGCCCGGCGGCGTCATCTGGATGGTGGCCAAATCGCCCAAGGCGTAGATGGCGTTGGCGCCGTCCTCGGCCACACGGGAGTCCATGTAGCGCAGGCGGTTGCCGCAGCGGTCGATGGTCAGCCACGGCTGGCGCGAGAGCTGGGTCATGCCGTCGTAGAGGAACCGCGCCCAGGTGCCGCCCTCGGCCTGCCAGTCGACCCCGCCGTCGAAGGAGGCGGAGCTGTTGAACCCGGACACGTCGGCGCCCACGCCCAGCCCCATGCGGAAGCACTCGCCGCGCTCCCCGGCCGTCAAGTAGCTGGAGGCGCAGCCCATGGCCGCCGTGGGGATGTACTTGTCCAAGAGCGCCTTGTTGTTGCAGAAGCCGCCCGCCGTGAGGATGACGGCACGGTCGGCGCGGATGTAGCGCTCGGTCTCGTAGTCCTCGTTCACCACGACGCCCACGATGCGCCCGTCGTCGTCCTGCACGAGGGCCACGGCGGGGCTTTGGAAGTGGAAATCGACGCCGTGGGCGTAGCCGTAGTTGTACATGGCGTCGGTGGCGTCCTTCATCTTCAGCACGTGGTGGTCCAGCGTCGAGCGCTTCGGGGCCACGTACACCGGCACCTCGCCCAGACGCCAGTGCACGCCGCAGTCGGCCATCCAGTCCAGCGACTTGCCGCCCTCGCAGGCGAGCCGGTAGATGAGCTTCGGATCGGCCGCGTAGTGGTACTCGTCCATGGCCCAGTCGGTCAGCGCCTTGGGGTCGAAGGGATAGCTCGGGAAAGCGAACTTCTTCTCCTCCTGGCCCGAGTAGCCGCCCAAGATGCCGCACATGCCGGCCTCCTGGGCGTTGCCGCCGGGAAGGCCCATGGCCTCCACGCAGATGACGTCGGCGCCCAGCTGAACCGCGCGGGCCGCCGCGTTCAGGCCGCCGCCGCCGGCGCCCACCACGCAGATGTCGCACTCGTAGTCCCAACGAGCAGGCACGGCCCGGGGAGGGATGGGCGTGGCGTCGTCGGCGGGAAACGAGCTGGCGTTGTGCTCGCGGTAGGTGCCGTCGGCGGCGGTGGCGTTGGTGGCGGCGGAAGGCTCGGCGGTCACAGCGGCCGAGCCGTCGGCGGCCCAGTTGCCGCTGCGCACCTCGGCGGCCACGGCCGGCTCGGCGGCGGCAAGGCCCAGCATGGCAGCCCCAGCGGCGGCCACAGCCGAGCCGGTCAGGAAGTCGCGGCGGGAAAGGGCGCCAGCGCCCGTGGTGTTCTCGGCCATGGCTAGGCCTCCTTTCCAGTTAGAGCAGCGGTGGCGTCGGCATCGCTCGCTGCGGCGGCATCTCCGCCGCTCTGCGTCGCCGCGCCGCCAGCCGTCTCGGCGCCGGCGGCAATCTCCGCCTGGGCGAGCGCGTCGGCCACGGCCTGCTTCACCCCGGCGGTCGTAATGGTGGCCCCGGCGATGGCGTCGATATCGGCACTCTGGGCCGCCTCGATCATCTCGGCGTACCGCCCGTCGCGGATGGCCTCGTAGCCGCCGCGGCTCTGGCTCTCCCCCTCCTGGGTCGTTTCCAGGCAGGTGATGCGCCCGTCATCCAGAAGCAGCGTCACCGTGATGGCGCCCTCCATGCCGCGCCCGTGCCCGACATACACCCCGTCGGCGTAGTCGCCTTGGGCCCGCGCCCCCGCATCGGCCGCAACCTCGGCTGCCCAGGGATCGTCGGTGCGCAGGGCCAGCTGCTCGGCCGAGGCGGCGTCCTTCGACCCGGATCCCTCGAAGGACGCCCCGCAACCGGAAAGCCCCAGGGCGAGGGCGGCCGCGCTGCAGGCGATGGCCGTCGTTGTTCGCTTCATGTTCCCTCCTATCATTCGGCTGTGCGTTCCAATTATTTCTTCGTGAAAGTTTTCTTTTTCTTTCTTCAATGAACTTTATTTTGGGAATCTTAGCAGTATTTCCCCCGTTTATCAATGCTTTATTGACTCATTTACCAATTTCGTCAATTATTACCAACTTGCAAAATTATGGATATTGACTGAAGAGTTCTACACAGGTATGGTACTTCCCAGCATCTATTTGATGCCGCGCGCAGCCGGTGCGAGTGGGTCAGCGAGGCCTCTTGTGCTCCACCCGCGGCGGGCTTCGCGGCAAGGAAGGCACCGATCCTTAAAGGAGGGATCACCATGTTATTCGACGTGTACGGCCCGAACGCCGGCTTCCAATGGCTCGGCCTGGCGATGGTGCTCATCGCGCTCATCCTGCTGAACGAGTTCGCCCGCCGCACCAAGGCCGGCGGCATCTTCATGTTCTTCGGCGTCTGCGGCGCCATGACCGTCTACTGCCTGGCCGTAGAGATCGGTGCGGCGTCCGGTGCCGAGTGGGCCGTGAACAACCCCACCCACACCGACATGAACAGCTGGTTCCACTACGCCAAGGTGTACGCCGCCACCGCCGGCTGCATCGGCTTCATGATGCTGAAGTACTCCTGGGGCAAGATCGGCCGCTCGCATTGGTTCAAGGCCTTCCCCTTCGTCATCGTGGCCATCAACATCCTCATCGCCGTGGTGAGCGACTTCGAGAGCGCCTTCCGCGCCTTCGGCACCACGTGGGTTTCCACCGAGGGCGTCACGCTCTACGGCGGTTGGCACAACGTGTTCAACGGCATCGCGGGCCTGCTCAACATCGCCTGCATGACCGGCTGGTTCGGCATCTATATCTCCAAGAAGCGCCAGGACATGCTGTGGCCCGACATGACCTGGGTGTTCATCATCGCCTACGATCTGTGGAACTTCTGCTACACCTACAACTGCCTGCCCACCCATTCCTGGTACTGCGGCATCGCCCTTCTGCTCGCGCCGACCATCGCCGGTCTCATTTGGAACAAGGGCGGCTGGATTCAGAACCGCGCCTTCACGCTTTCTATCTGGTGCATGTTCTGCCAGATGGTGCCGATGTTCGTGAACGACTCCGTCTTCGCCGTGCAGTCGGTGAACAACCCGGACGTGAACCTGGGCGTGTCCATCGTCGCGCTGGTGGCCAACATCGCCGCGCTGGCCTACATCGTCTACCGCGCCAAGAAGCTCGGCGTGAACCCGTACAAGCAGGAAGTGTTCGTGGGAACCAAGGACTTCCAGAAGGCCATGGAGCGCCGCGCCGACACCGCCTACCTGCTTGAGACCGAGCCCGCGAGCGCCACGGCCGCCGAGATCGCCGAGATGGTGGCCTACAACGAGCTGCCCGCGACCGGCACCCCCGGCTACGTCTACGTCGCCGTGGAGAAGGACGAAAAGTAGCCCGCTGCGCGACTAAGCGAGC
Organism: Adlercreutzia equolifaciens DSM 19450; assembly: GCF_000478885.1. Classification (NCBI taxonomy): domain Bacteria; kingdom Bacillati; phylum Actinomycetota; class Coriobacteriia; order Eggerthellales; family Eggerthellaceae; genus Adlercreutzia; species Adlercreutzia equolifaciens. The sequence goes on along the minus strand of NC_022567.1, from coordinate 766,285 downwards.
GTTCGGCTAAGCGGCTGGCCGAACAAACCAGTACGGAAGCGAGTGAGCCGGCCGAACAAACCAACACCAACGCAAGTGCTCGCGCAAGCCCATTCTGCAGTGTCCCGCAACAGGGGGATCCGCAATCGCGCGGATCCCCCTCTTTTTTCGTTTTCGCGAAGCAAATGCCAGTTAAGGGCAGAAATGGCCAATGCCTCAGTCGAAAAATGCCAGTTGAAGGCAGAAATGGTAAGATAATCGTCCTTTTTCGAGCCGCCCTCTTACCATTTCGCCCATCAACTGGCATCTTCAGCGACTTTTCGCAAATCGTACACCCTCTGCCTACAAATGCCGCAAGTTAACGCGGTAGCTGCGCAGGCGCTCCTCGCCGATGTCGGAGATGACGGCATCGAGGGCTGCGAGAATCTCCTCGCGTCGCTCAGGCAGCCGACCGCGCAGCATCACCGGATTGGACGCCCCCAGCATGGCGAACTCCACGGGAATCTGTAGCTGGGCGACCAGCTCCTTCACCTCCTCGTATTTCTCCACCTCGGTCGCTTCATGCCATCGTCCAGCTTCGATCTCTCGGTACAGCGCCGAGCTACGGTAAGCAGCTCAGAGAACTGGTGGCTGACGGCTTTCTTGCGCGTACCGACTTCGGCGAGGTGCCGCCGCGCGTGGAATACACCCTCACCCCGCAAGGCAAAAGCTTCGTGCCCATCCTCCTCGCCATGAAGCAGTGGGGCGAAAAGGAGCTGGGGCTTTAAGGCAGCCTATTCGAATTTCTCGAGTAGGCTGCTCTTTCCCAGTTGTTCGAATTTCTCGAACAGTTGCGTGGCCTTTCTCCAACAAGTCATAACTTCTAAAAACTTTTGAGAAGTTATGGTACTATCTTCTCAAAAATTTTTAGAAGTTGGTATCTGGAGGAAGCCATGGACAACATTGCGGCCCTGGTGGCGGAGGCGCGCGAGCAGCCCCTTCCGAGTTTCATTCCCCGCTCAGAAATCATCCGCGAGCTCGCAGAGCCCGCTAGGTTCAACCTGGTCGAGATCATCACCGGCATGAGGCGGTCGGGCAAGACGTTCTACCTCTATCAGAAAATGAGCCAGCTTCTCGAGGCCGGCGTCCCCCGCGACCGCCTGTTCTACTTCGACTTCGCCGATGACCGGCTCTCTCCCCTCGCACCCGACACGATGGCCTCCGTGATCGAAGAGTTCTGGCGGCAGGTGCCCGAAGCGCGCACTGAGGGGTGCTATCTGTTCCTCGACGAGGTGCAGGAGATGGAGCGCTGGCAGGGCGTCTGCCAGCGCCTCGCCGAGCACGAGAAGGTGACGCTCGTCATTACGGGCTCGTCTTCGAAACTGTCATCGGAGGAGATCGCGACCAAATTCCGCGGCCGTTCCCATTCCCATGAGATGCTACCGCTCTCTTTTCGGGAATTCTGCCTCTTCCAGGCCGTCGAAGGCGATCGTTTGAAAGGGCCGGCGTTCTCGCCTCAAACCCAGACCTTCCTCGAGGGACTGTTCGACCGCTATCTGACCGAGGGCGGTTTTCCTGGAGTGCAGAATCGCCTCAACGAGGATCGCATCGAGCTTTTGCAGAGCTATGTGCGCGATGTCGTAGCCCGAGACGTGGCCGAACGCTTGGGCCGCGAGGACATCCGGATCGCCAACCAATTCGCCCTGTACGGCCTGCGCAACACGGCCTGCGAGTTCTCCGTCAACCAACTCGTCGAAAGCTTCAAGGAGCTCGGATTCAAGATCTATTGGGAGAAGGCGGATCGCATCATGGACCTTCTGCGCCAGGCCTTCCTGCTCATGAAAGTGGAAGAGCACGCCTTCGCGCTGAAGCCTCAGACCACGGCGACGCCGAAGGTGTACGGCATCGACCCGGGCATCGTCTACGCCGTCTCGCGAGCCAACCAGCAGGATGTGGGCAAACGGTTCGAAACAGCAGTCTACCTGGAACTACGCCGGCGCATGGCGGGCAAGCGCACCGAATCGATCACCTCCTACACTGCACCGGGGCCCCGGGGACAGAAGGTGGACTTCCTCCTCGGCGATGCTCTCGCCGCCGAGCCCTACGCCCTCATCCAGGTGACGGCGTCCATGGCGTCCCCGCGCACCCGCGAACGGGAGGTGGATTCCTTCGTTGCCGCAATGGAAGCGACGGGCATCAAGGAAGGCACCATTGTGACGCTAAGGGAAGAGGAGCGCATAGAAACCGAAGCCGGCCCCATTGAGGTTGTCCCTGCCTGCAAGTGGTTCTTGCGGTAGAGACGACTCGCTCCCGACAAATGCACCACGCAAAAGGCGGCCTGCCCGAGGAGCGACCGCCTTGCGTGAGATCTCGGTTGCCGCTGGAAGGAAGGAGGGAGGAAGGGCGGCTCCGAGGAAGGTTTCGAGCTTTGCTCTGCCATCATAATACGGAAAAGCCCGTCTAGGCGTATCACCTAAACGGGCTATATTGCGGAACACAGCAGCGACCAATCGCCACTTGGAATCCGACCGCGCGCAGCAGATGCGGCACGGATCGCGAATCGCTACTCGTCCTTCGCCGCGCGGGCCTTCGCCTGCTGATCGGCGACGGCCTCCTCTAGAAGCGTGAGCTGTGCGGTCGCCTTCTTGGTACCGCGAAACACCATAAGCACGTACACGAGCAGGGCCACCCACAGAAGCGCGTAGGCCGCGATGATGTAGGGGGCGGAGGGCAGGATGGTGGAATAGATATCGGCAAGAATGGGATTCATGGCTCTCTCCTATCGTTCGTCGTCGAGGGTTTCCTTGAGCGCTTCGACGCGCTGGGTGAGGCGTACCTGGTTGAAACGCGTGCGGTACAGCACGAAGCCCACGAGCATCATGCCGAGCGCGCACAGGCCCACGCACATACCCATCTCGGGGCTCATGCCGCCCTCGCGCAGTACCACCGGGTGGATGGACGACGGAATGAGGCGCGTGATCATGAAGCAGATGGGCACGTCAATCGTGGCAATGATAGCCACGACCGCAGCGAAGGTAGCGCGGCGCTCAGGCTCGTCCACGGAGCTTCGCAGCACGAAGTACGCGATCACGATGAGCATGAGGATGAGGTACGTGGTCAGCCGCGGCTCCCAGCTCCACCAGACGCCCCACTCGAAGCGGGTCCACATCTCGCCGGTGATCATGGTGAGTACCACGAACAGAAGCGCGATCTCCAGGCAAATGCGCGAGCAGGTGTCGAACCGCTGGTTCTTCGTCATGAGGAACCGCACGGCGTAGTAGCACCCGAAGCCGAGCGCAATGAACGACGTGATGGCCACGGGCATGTGGAAGTAGAAGATCTTCTGGGACAAGAGCATCTTCTGGGACACCATCACGTCCCCAATGAGCTCGGCGCCGTTCACCGCGGCGCCCCCGACAGGGGCCACGCAGAAGAACGCCATGAGGAACCCGACGGTGGAAAGCACCACGCCCGCAATGAGCGCCGGCACCACCAGCTTGTCGGGCCACTGCCCCGCCTCGGGCAGCTTCAACTTCTTATCAGTCACTCAGTCCTCCTTTAGTTGACGACAAAATCGTAGAGAACCCACGAAGCGAGAATCATGATCACATCGTAGCCAGCGCCAAGGGCCAGCGACGTGAGAAACCCGTCGGCGAACACGTCTCCGCCCACGAGCGCGCACGTGGTGGCCGACACGCAGGCGTACAGAAGCGGGAAGATCACGGGCACGAACAAAAGCGCCAGCATGACGTCCTTGCCGCGGGTGGCCGCCGTGATGGTGGAGAGCATGGTGCCGATGCCGGCGATGCCGATGCTGCCGACGACTAGCGGCACCACGAGCAGCCAGCCCGTATCGGCCGGCGCCGCGAAGCTGGAGAAGAACACCCAGTACAACGGCACGGCGATCACTTCCACCAATGCCAAAAACACCAAATTCGACGTCGCCTTGGCCAGAAAGATCACGCCGCGGTCGAGCGGGGCCAGAAGCAGCCCTTCCAAGCAGCCGTTCTCCGTTTCCTTGGAAAACGAGCGGTTCAGACCCAGAAGCGACGTGAACACCACGAGCGCCCACAGAAGGCCGCCGGACACCTCGAGGAACTCCGAGCCGGGGCGGGCGAAGGAGAGCGCCACGCCGAACACCACGATGACGAGGAAGGCGTAGATGCCCATGGACACGATCATGTCCTTGGTGCGGAACTCCGCCTTCAGGTCTTTCGCGAGCAGCGTTTTGTACTGCGTCCACGTGCTGGGGGCCTTGCAGATGCAGCTACGCGTCCCTCCGCGATCAGCCGCGCGGTACTCCGATTCGCTCAGACAGTCCTCGCTTTGGGAATGCCCTTCGGGCATTCCTGGTCGCGTGTCGGCGCTGCGAGCAGAGCGAGCAAGTACCCTTGGGGTAAACTGCGCTCGGTCAGAGCACCCCACGTCTAATCGCTGCTCTTCCTCAGCCATCTAGCTCACCCCCATTCCTACCGTCGTGCGGTACAAATCGGCGAACTCGTCGGGGCTCATCTGGTCCTTCTCGCCGAAGTGAACCACGCGGCCGCGGGCAAGTACGAGCACGTGGCTCGCAAGCGCCAGGCCCTTATCCAAGTCGTGGCTCACCATGACGAACGTGCGGCCCTCGCGCACCGAGGCGATCAGCTCGTCGAAAATGTGCATGGCGTGGGGGTCGAGTCCCGAGTAGGGCTCGTCGAGCAGCACTACCGACGGGTCGTTCACGAGCGCCCGGGCGATGGAGACGCGCTGGGTCATGCCGCGCGAGAACGTGCGCACCCGATCGAGCCGGCGGTGCTTGAGCCCCACGGCATCGAGAAGTTCTATCACGCGGCGCTCGGGGTCGGCCACGCCGTAGAGCTTCGCATACAGAAGCAGGTTCTCCTCGGCGGTGAGGTCGGGGTAGAGCATCGGGTTGTGCGAGATGAGCCCGATGGCCTCGCGCACGCGCTCGGGCTCCTCCTTCACGTCGATACCCGCCAGCGTCACCGTTCCGTCCGTGGGGCGCGACAGCGTGGCGAGCATGCGCAGAAGCGTGGTCTTGCCCGCCCCGTTGGGGCCGAAGACCGACAGGAACGCGCCCTCAGGCAGCGCGAACGACACGTCGTCGACGGCCTTGCGGCCGCCGAACGATTTCGTCAGATGATCGACGGAAAGCGCCGTCTCCACGGGACTACTCCCCCGCCTTCGAGCCGGCGTCGGCGGCGTCGGCATCAGCATCTGCGGTATCACCGGACGCCTCGGCCACTGCCGCCGCGTCCGCATCGGCCGCCGCGTCGCCCTCGGCATCTTCCACGAGCGCCACTTCCACAGCCGCCGTCTCCTCGACGACGCTCTTGCGGGGCGCCGCGTCGCGCGAGGCCTTCCCGCGCTCCTTCGGCTCGGCCTCCGCCAGCTCGGCAGCGGGCACATCGCCCACGGCCGAACCGCCGCGACGGCGCTCGGCGCGCTTGGCGAACAGCGGGATCAGACACCCCACCATGAGCAGGGCGAAGCCCACCCACACGAACGAGATGAGCGGGTTCACGCGCACGTCCATCGAGAAGTCGCCCTCGTCGTTCACGCCGCGGTACACCACGAACAAGTCCTCCAGCGGGAACCCGATGACGCTCGCCTCCAGCTTCTGCTGCTGGGTGGCGCTCACCAGCTGCACGGCCGGATTCACCGTGCCCACGAACTGGCCGTCCTTCGTTACGTCGAAGGTGAGCGCGTAGCGCACGTTGCCGTTGCCGAGCTCATCGATGGAGTTGCCCGTATAGGTGAGCTGGAAGTCCTGGATGTCGAAGGTCTCGGAAACCGAATCGCTCTCCTCGTCGTAGGGCAGATACCCCGTGATCTCGGTCACGTACATGGACGAGCCGATGAGGCCCACCAGAATGATGGCCATGGCCCCGTGGGCCACCGAGCCGCCGAACAGCGACAGACGGCGGCGCAGCTTGGCGCCATCGACCCGCTTGAGCGAACGGACGGCCATGAACAGCGCGTTGAAGAACAGAAGGCTCGCCACGGCGAAGCCCACCACGGCCAGGCCGTTGTAGTAGATGGGGTTGCCCTGCTCCAGCAGGCCCGAGGCCTGGGTGCCGCCCATGTCGATCATGGCCTGGTAGCTGGGCAGAAGGTATGTGGCGAAATAGATCATGAGCACGATGAACAGCACGAGCGCGCACAGCGCCGGCACGCGGGCATTTCGCCAGAACGCCTTCTTGTCGGTGCGGCGCCAGCCCAGAAGCGGGCAGATGGCGAGCACGGCCAGATAGGCGATGCCCAAGGGCCGGGCGATGGCGTTGTAGGTGCCGGCCGACAGGGACTGGCCGCCGAAGGGCAGCCAGCTCGGCAGGGCCGAGGACACCGTCATGTAGGCCAGAAGCACGGCGAACACGATCATGATGAGGTTGTTCACGTAGTAGGCCGCTTCCTTCGACATCATCGACTCGATGTCGTCATCGGCCGCATCCGTCGCACCGAAGTTCTTGCGGCGCACGATAAGGCCCACGATGCCGGCCAGAAGCGAGCAGATGATGAGCGCGCCGAACATGACGAGCGAAACCGGGTCGCCCTCGAAGGCGTGCACCGACTGCACGAGGCCCGAACGGGTGATGAAGGTGCCCAGCACCACGAAGCAGAAGGTGAGGCAGGCGCAGAACACGCTCCAGCGCTTGAAAGCGCCGCGCTGGCGGTACACTGTGAACGAGTGGATGAGCGCCACGCCCACGAGCCAGGGGAGCAGACTGGCGTTCTCCACCGGATCCCAGCCCCAGTAGCCGCCCCAGCCGAGCACCACGTAGGCCCACACGGCGCCCAGCCCGATGCCGATGCCGAGCAGAAGCCACGAGAACATGAGGTAGGGCGTCGAGCGGTTCACCCATTCCGTGGAATCGTCGTTGACGATGAGCGCGGAGATGGCGTAAGCGAACGGAATGGTGAGGCCCGCGTAGCCGATGAACAGCGTCGGCGGGTGAATCGCCATGGCCCAGTGCTCCAGAAGCGCGTTCATGGAACGGGCCGAGGCCATGACCGACAGCGTGCCATCGTCGCCGAAGTAGCGCGAGTCGGTCACGATGAAGGGCATGTTGCCCTCGGAGAACAGCAGTACCGACACAAAGGCCGTCAGCACGAGCGAGGAGATGGCGAGCGCACCGTTATCGAGCGGGCGCGCATTCTTGCGCGTGGCGAACACGAGCACCGCGTTGAACACGGCAATGAGCCACGCCCAGAACAGCAGCGAGCCCTGACGCCCCGCCCAAAGACCGGCGAGCTTGTAGAGCCACGCCTCGGGGGCCGTGGAGGTGGAGCGGTTGTCCAGCACGTACTGGATGGTGTTGTCGCCCGAGAAGAAGCACCACACGAGCACGGCGCAACACACCGTGAGCGCCACCGCCGTGAGCACCGCGGCCACCCGTCCGCCCCAGGCGAAGGTGTCGGAGCGCTCGAAGGAGCGCTTCTTGTAAAGGATATGGGCCACGCCCAGGCACAGCACCGAGATGACGCAGCCGGCAAAGGCCACGAGCAGGCCGAGAAGTCCGATCATCGACATGGGCTAGCCCTCCAGTGCGACATCGGTGGCGGCGAACTTGCCGTCGGCGCCGAGGGAGCCCGTGAGCACCACAGCGGAACCGTCGGCGATCCCGTCGGAAAGCGCGCCCTCGAAGACGACCGGCATCGAGTCGCCGGTCTCCGCGTCGACGAGGATGAAGCGGTCGCCCTGGCCCGCGGCCTTAAGCGACCCGGCGCCGACCGAGCCGGCCACCTTCACGACGTTGCCGTAGACGCTCTCGCCGTAACCGAGCAGCTGTTCCACCGTAAGGGCGCTGTCGGCGTTCTCGTACTTCGAGGGGCACTTCGTCACCAGCTCGGAGCACTCCAGCACGCCCGCATCGTTGATCTTGCCCGTGCAAATGGCGGTCACGTCGTTGCCGAACGTGGACGAGGCGGCGCCGTCGTAGCGCACCTCAAGCTGCGTGGCGGGGTCGCCCTCAGGGTCGTAAATCTTGAAGGTGAGCACGTCATTGCTCGTGGAGAAGGAATCCTGCACCACGTTGCCCGACACTTGCACCTTCTGGCCCGCCTGGGGATTCTCGGCGGCCTCCGCGATGCTCATGGTCGTGGCGGCGGTGTTGCCTCCTACGAATGCGAGCACCAAGATAAGCACGATGACGATGACGCCGGAGACGGCGATCATCCTCTTCTTCATCTTCGCGTTCATAGTCCTCCTGTTTCTAAGGTACCAAAGCGGTGTGGACCTGCCTCCCCGAAGGCCCGAAAAATTACCAACGGCCAGTATCGCCCAAGCCATGCAGAACCGCGCTTTAGATTCCACCGAAACCAGCAGATCAGCGTAATCGCAACACTTTCGCAATGGGAAGGAGTCTCGCGCCGCCAACCCGCGCCTCTTCGACCCCCCTATAAGGAGACCGAGCGCAAGCGAAGGCGCGCACCGCGGGTGGGTGCGCGCCTTCGGGGAGGATGCCGGCAGGGCGGTCCGGCACGATTGTCGAGCGGTGCGCCCCATCGCCGCAGGGGCGAGGGAGCGCGACGCGCCTTTTAGTAGGTCATGTTCAGCAGGGCGTAGCCGGCCTTCAGCTCGTCCTCGCACTTGTCGAGGTTCTCCTGGGCCAGACCCGGGTTGTGGGCGCCCTCGGAGTTCTCCACCATCACGTAGTCCCAGTAGAACTGTGCATGACGGTGGATCTGGCGAGCCTGCTCCAGAGTGGCCTCATCCAGGGAGTCCTTCTGCTCTGCCAGGGTCTTGATGTAGGCGTCCAGCTTGGCCGCCAGCTCGTGCTCGCGGTCGGTGGTCTCCTTCTGCCACTGGACGATCTGCCCGGGCAGGTCGGCGTGGCAGCCCTCGCACTTCTCCATGATGGCAGGATCCTCGGTGGGGTTCACCAGGTTGTGGGAGCTGTACTCGGTGCCGTCCTCGGCCTTGGCGGGGGCCATGTGGCAGTCGGCGCAGGTGTAGCCCTGCTTGGCCATGGAGGACTGCGCGCCGCCGTAGATGGTCTCGAATTCAGGGTGCTGGGCCTTCAGCATGGGGGCGCCGGTCTCGGTGTGCTCCCAATCCTTGAAGCCCATCTCGTCGTAGTAGGCGAGAATGGCCTCGGCGGTCATGCCCTCGAGCCCCGTGTAGGGATTCGTGGTGGCCTTGGTCTCGGGGGCGAAGTAGTACTCGTTGTGGCACTGGCCGCACACCTGGGAATCGGTGGAGACCTTATCCACATCGGAACCCATGGAATTCACGAAGAACTTCTGGGTGACCGTGGTCTTCGTCGGGTCGTTCTCATGGCAGTTGTAGCAGCTGATGGGCTCGGTCATCTGCATGAGCACCTCGGCGAAGGGCTTCTGGTAGGCCGAATCGCCCTCGGAGTTCACCATAGCGGTGTACTGGGGCGTCTTGCAGGTGATGCAGTTGGCCAGCGTGTTCTCGTTCACGCGGGGCGTCTCGGCCACGGACTGCAGGCTGTAGGGATGCCCCGCCGCCTCGTCGTAGCCCTTGGCGAAGCCGTAGCCGGCGTACATGGTCACCAGCTCCGGGTACTCGGTCAGGTAGTCCTGCTTGCCCTGGGGGCTGTTGGACTCGTTGGCCATATAGGTCTGGTACTCGTTGGGATAGATGTCCTTCCAAGATTCCGCTACCACGACGCCGAAGGAATCGGGCTCGGGGGTCTCGGCGGGAGCCGCGGCCGCGGGGGCGTCGCTTCCTCCCCCGGACGGCGCCGCCGCCGGTTCCTGGGCGGCCGGCGCACAGGCGGCCAGCGCCGCGACGAGCGCCACGGTACCTGCCGCGACGGCCGCCGTCTTGAACGTCGATCGTTTCATGGTCCCTCCTTTTGATCGCTTGTCTCACGGGCGGCCGCGCCCTGGACGGCCGCAACGATAGCCCAAGCTTACGCCGTGGGTCCCATCACCGAAAAGGGACAGTTTCACTCATATTCATGGGGACAGCAACAGCGGAGGAAGGGGACGGTTACACCTTGCTTACATTTCTTCTCGGGAAGGGATGTCCGGCGAGCCGATTCCCCCGGCTGCAACCGTCACTGCGACATCAACGTCTTTGCGACTTCTCGCCGATCCGCTTTCGGTACCCTTTTGGGAACGGCGGGGGCGCCCAAAACGAAAGCGCAGGGCGGAAGTGGGGCACGTGTCAACGCAGGCACCGCAGGCCATGCAGTCGCCGGCACGCACGATCGCATCCTCCCCCGTCAGCACCGGTGCGAGGATCTCGGGATCGGCGAGACAGACCCGGGTGCACTTGTCGCAGTGAATGCAGGCGTCGTGATCGATGGCAACGTTCACCTGGCCCGCGCGCCCGAGCACTTGGAAGGTGCCGCCCAAGGGGCAAAGCGCTCGGCACCACAGACGGCGGCTGACGAGCAGCTCGGCGATGACGATGGCCAAAAGCGTGCCCGCCCCGGCAAAGCCGCCGAACACGAGGCCCTTGTTCACCGCGCCGATGGGCGAGATCAGCTCGAAGACGGGAAAGCCCACGAGGACCGACAGCAGCACCACCGCCACTGCCACACCGATCTTCGCGCGCCGCGGCACCGTGCGCTCGGGCACTTCGATGCCGAGCCGTCGACGAGCCGCATCCACGCCCTCGCCGATGAGGTTCACCGGGCACACCCAGCCGCAAAAGGCGCGCCCGCGCACGAGCCCGTAGACCACAACGATAAGCAGAGCGCCCGTAAGCGCCGAAGCCGCCAGCAAGCCGCGCGACGCCGCCATCACTTCCAAGGCGCCCAACGGGTCGAACAACGGCACGCCGGCAACGCTCGAGGAGGACAGGCTGCCGAAGAAGACGCCTTCGGCCGGCGTCGCCACTTCCCCGTCGCCGCCCGCGAACAGCCCCGCCAGCCCCCATCCGGCCAGCAGCGGCGGCAAGCAGAACAGCCCCAACATGCAAACCTGCACCACCCGCCGCACCAGCGTTATCTTTCCCATGGATCGAGTCACAATTTTCTCCTCAACAATGGCAATGTGTAGAGGGAACACGGGGTGTTCTGACCGAGCGAGTTCCGCAGCGAACGAAACAGCCCAGTGGGCTGTTTCGCCGAGCGAGGACTGTCTGAGCGAATCAGAATACCCCGTGGTCCCGACCGGCGGAGAGTCGCTACCCGAGTGTCTCATCCTCAAAGTTGACGTACACGAGATTCACGTTCAGCACCCCTGGAATCTGAATGAACCGGCTCGAAATCTCGTGCGAGGCGCCGGTGGAGGAAGCCTCGATGGTGACGACGATCTTGTACCCGTTCACCTCGTGCATCTCCACCCCCTCCATAGCCGCCAGGGCCCGCGCCACCGCATCCACCGATTCCGGCCGCGCCTCCACCACCAGCGAGGAGATGACCACCTTCTCGTCTTCCATGACCTACTCCTGGGCCACCGGATGGCAGGTGATGCACTCGGCGCGAGGGCCGTCGATCTCGTGGGTGGACACATCCCCGCCCACATAGTGGTCGGCAGGCAGCGGCGTGGCGGCCGCCAGGAACACCTCCACCTCGTCGCTGCCGCCGTGGCAGCCGAAGCAGCCGGCCGCGCCCAGGCTCTCGTAGCGGCCCTCGTGGCTCGCCGTCATGAGCGGCGGCTCCCCGGGATTGTAGGTGGCACCGGTGTCGGCCGTCTTGTGGGCGCACCCGGCCAGCGCCGCGGCCCCCAGCACGCCGGTCAGCACGGCGGCGCAGATCATCTTCGACTTCTTCATGGTCCGCATGGGTACCCCTCCTTAAATCTTCTCGATGGAAACGCAGGTCTTCTTGAAATCGGGCTCTTTCGAAAGCGGGCAGTAGGTGTCCTGCACCACGAGGTTGATCAACGTCTCCTCCGCGAAGAACGGCGCGAACACCATGCCCGCGGGGGGCCGAGTGCGGCCGGCCGTGGACACCGTGATGTCGCAGGTGCCGAAGCGCGAGGTGAGGCGCACGCGATCGCCGTCGGTCACGCCGAGGCGCTCGCAGTCGGCCGGGTTCATGTCCAGCAGCGCCTCGGGCAGCGCGCGATTGAGCTCGGGCACGCGACGGGTCATCGATCCGGTGTGCCAGTGCTCCAGCAGACGACCCGTGCAGAACCAGAACGGATACTCGTCGCTGGGCTCCTCCGCCGGCGGCTCGTAGGGGCGGAACACCGCCGAGGGCTTCTTGTCGGCGGATTTGTAGAAGCTCACGCCGCCGGCCTTGTCGTGCTCACCGTAGGTTTCCACGCCGTACTGGTCGAAGCCGTCCTCCTGGGGGCCGTCGCAGAAGCGCCACAGCGTCGGCAGCCACTTCCCGTCCACCTCGCGCACGGGCCAGGTGAGGCCGTGGTTGTGAATGTACTCCTCGTAGGGGGCCAGCTGCTTGGCCTCCATCTTCAGCTTCGCCTCGGCGTTGATGGCCTCGGCATCCGGGTTCAGGCTCGGGTTGCTGAAGGTGCGGTACTCCTCCCAGATGCTCGAGCACACCTCGCGGTCGGTACCCTTGAAAGCGCCGGCCTCGGCGTCGTACCAGGCGCCGAACAGGTGGTTGAAGGCGTCCTCGCCGCCGATCTGCTCGCCGGCCAGCACGCGCTTGGCCACTTCCATGAGCATCCAGAGATCCCACTTGGCCTCGCCCGGGGCGTCCACGGCCTTCTCGAACACGGCCGTGCGGCGCTCGCCGTTACCGAAGGCGCCCTCGCGCTCGACCCACATGGCCGCCGGCAGCACCACGTCGGCGTACTGGCAGGACAGCGTCGGATACACCTCGGACACGCAGATGAAGGCGTCGTTGATTCCCTTCAGGTCGCCGCGCCCGAGGAAACGGGTGAGGTTGGGCATCGACACGGCCCAGTTGTTGTGGGCGCTCCAGAGGAAATCGATGCCGCCCTTGGAAAGTTCGCGGAACATCTTCACTGTGTGGTAACCGGGTTTCTCGATGGCGTCCAGGTAGCCGTTGGGCAAGTCCCAAATGGCCTCGGTATAGCGGCGGTGATCCGGGTTCTTCACCACCAGGTCGGCGGGAAGGCGGTGCGAGAAGGTGCCCACCTCGCGAGCCGTTCCGCAGGCCGTGGGCTGGCCGGTCAGCGAGAAGGCGCCGTCGCCGGGACGGGCGTAGCGACCGGTGAGCAAGTGGATGTTGTAAATGCAGTGGTTCATCCAGGTGCCGCGGTTGTGCTGGTTCACGCCCATGGTCCAAAGCGAGAGCACCTTGCGGCTCTTGTCGGCGAACACCTCGGCCAGCTCCTGGATATCCTCGGCCGGCACGCCGGAAAGCTCGGAGGCGTACTCCAGGGTGTAGGGGGCCAGACGCGCGGCGAAGGCTTCGAAAGTGATGGGCTCCACATTGTCGACGGCCTGGCCGATGTCGCTCTTGTCGTAGCCGTCGTCGGTGGCGTTGCCGATGTTCTCGGTGCCCTGCTTGAACTGCACGTGGTCGGCCACGAAGTCGTGGTCGTACTTGTCGTTCACGATGAGGTAGTTCGCGATGGCGTTGGCGATGGCGATGTCGCTGCCCGGGCGGAAGGTGAGCACCTTGTCGGCCGAGGCCGAGGTGCGGGTGGTCATGGTGGTCACGTCGTAGTGGCGCACGGCCTCGTCGGCGAGCTTGCGGGCCGTCAGGCGCGAGTACAGCATGGGATGGGCCTCGGCCATGTTGGCGCCCCAGGTGACGAAGACGTCGGTCTCGTCGATGTCGGCATAGCAGCCGGCCGGCTCGTCGGTCTGGAAGACGTTCATGAAGCCCACGACGGCCGAGGCCATGCACAGACGCGCGTTGGGGTCGATGTTGTTGGAGAGCAGGCCCGCCTTCCAGAACTTCGCCGTGCAGTAGCCCTCCACGATGGGCTGCTGGCCGCTTCCCCAGAACGCCAGGCGGCTCTTGTCGGCCTTCCACGTGTCGCGGAGCTTGCCCGCCACCAGATCGAGCGCCTCGTCCCAGGTGGCCTCGCGCAGGCCGTCGGGCGTGCCCTTGGTGGACTTGTCATCGCGGATGAGCGGGGTGGTCAGGCGATCCTCGCCGTACAGCGCGCCGGCCAAGTAGTAGCCCTTCACGCAGTTCAGGCCGCGGCTCGAGCCGTTCTCCGGGTCGCCCGTGACCGAGATCACCTTGCCGTCCTTGGCCTCCACGATGACGCCGCAGCCGCAGCCGCAGAAGCGGCACACGCCCACGGTCTTCACGGAGTCGCCACCCGAGGTTGCCGCATCCCCGCCGGTGCCGGCGAGCGACGAGCAGCCGGCCATAGTGCCGGCGGCGGCCGCCGAGGCGAGGGCCACGGCGGTGCTCTTAACGAAGGTGCGTCGAGTCAGTTCCATCTTGTTCCTCCCTTTCGGTCGAGGGCGTCGCATCGCCCCGCCTTTGCGTATCTGCTAGGCCGCGCCGTTGCGACGGGCCACGTAGGTTTCCTCTTGGGCGCCTGCGGGCACCACCACAATGGCGGGCGCAGGATCGCTCACCGGGCAGCGCTGCTCGCACAGGCCGCATCCCGGGCACACATCGGGCACCACCTGCGGTGCGAACACCGCGTGGATATCGTCGCCCTCGCGGGGCCGGTAGTCGATGGTGATGGCCTCGTCGATGAGCGGGCAGGCGCGATAGCACACCTCGCAGCGCATGCCCTGAAACGACAGGCAGGTGTCCTCGTTGATGACGGCCACGCCCATGCCGGCGTCGCGGCGCTCGGCAGGCACGTCCAACGCGCCCGTGGGGCAGGCCGCCGCGCAGGGAAATTCCACGCACAGGCGGCAGGCCTGGGCCCGCGCGTTCACGAAGGGCGTGGAAGCCTCGCGCCCCGCGTTTAGAGGGGCCGCATGAATGGCCTGGTAGGGGCACGCCTCAAGACAGCGCCCACAGCGCACACAGCGCGCGGCGAAGTGCTCGGGCGCGCCGGCGCCGGGCGGCCGCAGCAACGGCAATGGCGACGGCGCGGCGGAGGCGACCGTGCTCGCCGCGAAGACGCCCGCGGCGGCCAAGGCGGCGATTCCCGTCAAACGCATAGCCGAACCCCCTCTGTTTGTTCGTGCGGCCGGCGCACGGGCAGCGCGCTGCGGCACCTTTTCCGCAACGGTCTCGCCGGCGCTCGCGCGACTCTCTCTCGAACCGGATTGTTTCGGCGCACAGTCTAGACGGCAACCGTCCCCATCGCGAAGGGACAGTTGCCCGTTATTTCATGGGGACGGTTGAAAAACCTGAGGGGGACACCTTCATGGGGCTTTCACATTTGCTAAGCTTCTCACTCAGGAAATAAAGAACCGTCCTCCCCCAACCATGGCAACGCGGAGAGGGAGCGCGATTCACAACCGGGAGGCCCCATGCATCTGGACGAGCACAGCGACACCCCCTTCTACCGCCAGCTGGAGGCCCAGCTGCGGGAAGGCATCGAGAGCGGCACCTATCCCACCGGCTCGCGCCTCCCCTCCATCCGGGGGCTGGCGGCCGATTTGGGCTGCGCGCGCAACACCGTCGAGCAGGCCTATCATCTGCTCGTGCAGGAAGGCTACGTGGCAAGCCGCCCCGGCAGCGGGTACGTCGTGCAGAATGTGGCCTACCTGCAGCCGGACGCCTCGGCGCCCTCCTGCGCCGTGCTGCTGGGAGGTTCCCGGCGGAAAGCCCGCTACGACTTCACCTATGGCAACCTGGAGCCCGGCACCTTCCCCGCCACCGCCTGGCGGGCCATCACCGACGACATCCTGCTGTCGGTGGAAGCCGCCGGCTGCGACGCCTACAACGACCCGTTCGGGGAGGAGAGTCTGCGCGCGGCCATCGCGTGGCGGCTGGTCACGCAGCGCGACATCGATTGCACCCCCGAGCAAATCGTCGTGCAGGGCGGCACGCAGACCAGCGTCCAGAACCTGCTGACCCTCTTCGATGCGGCCCGGGACACCGTGGCCATAGAAGACCCCGGCTACGACGGCGTGCGCTCGGTCATTGAACGGGCGCGCTTCGCCATCAAGCCCTGCCGGGTGACCGACGATGTCCGCATGTTCCTCTCCGACCTCGAGTCCTCGGGGGCGCGCCTGGCCTACCTCACCCCCTCGAGCCAGTTTCCCACCTGCCGCATCATGCCGACCGATGTGCGCGAGCGTGTGCTCGCGTGGGCTGAGAGCGCCGACGCCTACATCCTGGAGGACGACTACTGCCGCGACTTCCGTTACCGGGAGCGCTCGCTGGCACCGCTGGCCTCCATGGACGCCCGGGGGCGCGTGATCTACATGGGCACGTTCTCGAAATCGCTCTCGCCCGCTTTGCGGATGAACTACCTCGTGCTGCCCACGCCCCTTCTTAAGCGATGGCGCGAGGCCTTCGCCAGCTCGTACTCGCCGGTGCCCTGGCTCAACCAGCAGGTGCTCGCGCGCTTCATGACCGACGGCTCGTGGGATCGCCACCTCCGTCGCGTGCAGACGAGAAACCGCCGCAAGTACGACGCGCTCACGGCGGCGCTGCGCGAGTACATGGGCGGGAAGGTGGACGTGCTGGAATGCGGCACGGGGCTTCACCTGCTCGTGCGCGTGCGCGACGGGCGCAGCCAGGACGAGCTCGTGGCCGCCGCAGCCGCCGCCGATGTGGCGGTGTACCCCACCAAGAAATACTGGGCCGACCCCGCGCGCGCCACCGGAGGCGTCGTGCTCGTGGGCTTCTCCTCCATTGCGGAAGCGGACATCCGCCCCGGCATCGCCGCCCTGGCACGAGCATGGTTCGGGTAGGCGGCGATAGCTGCTGCGGTCTCAGCCGTCACCCGTAGCACGACACGCCTTTTTGCCAAGCATCACCACCGATTTGGGCATTATGTCCCCTCGTGCTACTTCGTTTTGGCAAAAACCCATGTCGTGCTACGGTTTTTTGTCTGATTTGAACCCATCAGCCGTAGCACGAAGCGTCTTTTTGTCGGAGTTCTTCTACGATTGTGGCAAAAAGGTGCCTCGTGCTACGACCAACGTCCGAGAACAGCCCTTTCTACCGGTTCGCAACGTATGCACTGCCTTGCTCTAACGCAACGATGTTGACGGGTGCATCATGGACGTCTCGCACGGCGAGCCGCTCGACCAGCTGGCAGGCGCGGATGAGACCGATGGAGGTGCCGGGGAAAGCAGGCAGGAACGTGTCGTAGAAGCCGCCGCCGTAGCCCAGACGGAAGCCTTCGCGGTCGAAGGCAAGCCCGGGCACAAGAGCCACGGGACGGGCGAAGTCGGCGGGATGCACTTCACGAGAGGGGTCGTCAGGGGGTTCTTCCACGCCGAAGGAGCTGCGCACGAGCCTGTCGAGGGATTGCACCGTATACCAGCGCATCTCGCGCGTGCCCGGAACAACGCGCGGCAGGCACACGGTTTTCCCCGCTTCCCACGCGCGCTGGATGAGCCCGCGCGTATCCACTTCCGCACCGAAGCTCAGATAGGTGAACACCGCGTCCGCCGCCGCGAACTCCAGCAGCGCCGCCACATTCCGCGCGATCGCCTCATCGATGGCGCGCCGCTCCCCTGGGATAAGCCCCTCGCGCACCGCCTTGAACTGCGCCCGCATCAGCGCCTTGCCCGTTGTTGCATCCATCGGCATCCCCTTCCGCTCGCCTCTCGTAGGGGCGGTACTTGCGCCGCCCTCCCAATTTGCAGCCGACCCCCGCTCCTGGCAAGGGGCGACCAAGGTCGCCCCCTACGGATGGAATGCCGGCAAAACAAAGCGGGCCCCGGTTTCCCGAGGCCCGCGTCATTTCCGTGGTGGAGATGATGGGATTCGAACCCACGACCCCCACGTTGCGAACGTGATGCTCTCCCAGCTGAGCTACATCCCCACGAAGGTGTGCGCTTTCGCGCAAGGCAGTAGTTTGCCCGATTTCGAAACGATTGTCAACCGTTTCGCTTAAGAGACCACACGCTCTTCCAACGGGTAATCCACCAGCTCCATCGACTCGTCCACGAACGGCGCGAACAGCGGCTCGCCGTTCTGGGACAGCTCAACCATGCCGGTGAGCACGTCGACGTACTGGTAAGACTGGCGAGCGGTGCGGCCGCGCTTGCGGTCGACCTCCATGATGAACAGCTGCGGATGAACCTGCGTCAGCACGCCTTCGCTTTCGACGATCTTCGAACGGCCCATGTTGGCGCGCACTTTCAATCGTTGACCGACGAAATCATTCAAGGTATCATGAATGCCATCGACGATCTTTGCCTGCTTGGCCAAATCCATTGACTAACTTCCTCACATGTTGGCGGTACAAGTACAGCCCCATATCATACCACGATTGTCAACCCCCGCAACTTTTTTCGGCCGCGGGAAACGTGACAGCCTTTAGCGGGCTCCCGCGTAAGCGCATACCACCGATTCTGACAAGTTTCGCGAACGCGAGATCCCCAAGCCCATTCTTGGGGACATTTTCATTCAGTGAAGAGACACGCTCCGGAGACGCAATCACCTGAAGCACCGCTACAATGGCGCTCAAGCAATAGGTGTAGCGGGCAAGCATTCGGGAGGCATCTCATGGCAACGATCGTGATGGCGGACTTCGATTTCGATGACTGCGACTTTGAACGAAAGATGGTGGAAGCGGCCGGCATCCAGTTCAAGAGCTTCGACGATGCCCGCAACCGCACCCCCGCCGAGATCATCGAGCATTTGCACGGGGCCGATGGCGCCATCACCTCCTACGGGCGCTTCACCGCCGAGGTGTTTGCGGCGCTTCCTCAGCTGAAGGTGGTCAGCAAGACCGGCACCGGGGTAGACAACATCGATGTTGCGGCGGCCACAGCCGACGGATGCGCCGTGTGCAACGTGCCCGGCTACGGCACGGAAGTGGTAAGCGATCACGCCATCGCGCTTGCGCTCGCGTGCCTGCGGCGCATCAACGAGATCGATGCCGACATGCGCGCCGGCATCTGGGACTTCCATCGCCGCCGTCCCCTGGGCCAGGTGCACGGGCGCACCTTCGGCGTCGTGGGCTACGGCAACATCGGCCGTGCGGTGGCCCGGAAAGCGCGCGGGCTCGGGTTCAACGTCGTGGTATGGGACCACAAGGGCACCCCTGGCCACTTCACGCCGGAGGACTTTCCCTACGCAACCCTCGAGGAGCTGCTGAAGACCGCCGACGTGGTCAGCTTCCACACGGCGCTCGTGCCGGCAACCCATCATTTGCTGAACGCCGACAACATCAAGCTCATGAAAGACGACGCCATCGTGGTGAACACCTCGCGTGGCGCGGTCATCGACAACGACGCCGTGGCTGCCGCCCTTTGCGCAGGCGAGCTCTGGGGCGCTGGCATCGACGTGTTCGAGCACGAGCCGGTCTCGCCGGACGCCCCCATCATGCACGCGCCCCACACCGTGCTCACCTCGCACGCCGCCTATTGGTCGGAGGAGTCCGCCGTCGAGCTGCGGCGCCGCTGCACCCAAAACGCCATCGACGTTGTGCTCGGCCGCACCCCCGAGGCCTGCGTGAACCCCGAGGCGCTCCCCCGCGCACTCGCGAAGTAGCTGGACAAGGAAAGGCCCGACCGCAGCCAGCCATAACGGGAGGGTTTGCGAGCCTCGAAGTTGGAAAATGTGCTTTTTTGTTCACCTTTCTGAGCTGGGATTTCTCAAGTTTTCGCAGATCAAATAGGTCGTTTTGCGAAATCAAAAAGGCACATTTTCCAATTTTCTGGGCCAAAAAAGCACATTCTCCAAATCCCGTATTCCAGAAAAGCGCCTTTTCCAAATTGGGGAGAACGAAAAAGGCCCGACCGCTGACTGGATGCGGTCGGGCCTTTCGAACGGGGACAGCGCGGAGCCGTTTAGGCGGCCAGGCGTTTGGCGATGGCCTGGATGAACTCGCCGGTGGAAAGGGTCGTCGGGTTCGGCAGCGTCGTGATGCGGGCAAGGTCGCCGGTCATCTCGCCGGCCTCGATGGTGGCCAAGGTCGCCGCTTCCAGGCGGTCGGCGAAAGCGACCAGCTCGGGCAGCTCGTCCAGCTCGCCGCGCTTGCGCAGAGCGCCGGACCAGGCGAAGATGGTGGCCACGGAATTCGTGGACGTCTCCTTGCCCTCCAGGTGCTTGTAGTAGTGGCGCTGCACCGTGCCATGGGCCGCCTCGTATTCGTAGACGCCGGCAGGACTCACGAGCACCGAGGTCATCATGGCCAGCGATCCGAAGGCCGACGACACCATGTCGCTCATCACGTCGCCGTCGTAGTTCTTGCAAGCCCAGATAAAGCCACCCTCGGCCTTCATGACGCGGGCCACGGCGTCGTCGATGAGCGTGTAGAAGTACTCGATGCCGGCCTCTTCGAAGCGCGCGGCGTACTGGTCGTCGTAGATCTCCTGGAAGATGTCCTTGAAACGGTGGTCGTACTTCTTGGAGATGGTGTCCTTGGTGGCGAACCACAGGTCCTGCTTGGTGTCCAGGGCGAACTCGAAGCAGCTCATGGCGAAACTCGCGATGGAGGCGTCCAGGTTGTGCATGCCCTGAGCCACGCCGGCGCCGTCGTACTCGTGCACGAGCTCGCGGATCTCGGTGCCGTCCTCGCCCGTGTACACCAGCTCAACCTTGCCGGGGCCGGGCACGCGGATCTCGACGTTCTTGTACACGTCACCATAGGCATGACGGGCGATGGTGATGGGTTTCACCCAGTTGCGCACGCAGGGCTCGATGCCCTTCACGATAATGGGCGTGCGGAACACCGTGCCGTCGAGCATCGCGCGGATGGTGCCGTTGGGGCTCTTCCACATCTGCTTCAGGTCGTACTCCTCCACGCGCGCCGCGTTCGGCGTGATGGTGGCACACTTCACGGCCACGCCCAAGCGCTTGGTGGCCTCGGCGGACTCGAAGGTGACCATATCGTCGGTGGCGTTGCGGTTCTCGAGGCCCAAGTCGTAGTACTCGGTCTTCAAGTCGACGAAGGGACAGATCAGCTCGTCTTTGATCATCTGCCAGATGATGCGGGTCATCTCGTCGCCGTCCATCTCCACGAGCGGCGTGGTCATTTGAATCTTGGTCATGGTGCTCCTAACGACAGAAATCGGTCGCGACCATGCTACCGCGAAATGTGAGCAATTCGCCCCGCAATTCGCCTAGAAACAAGGTTGTAACGGGGAATTGAAGCGTGGGAAGCAGGAAAGGAGAAAGGAGCTGTCCGGCTCGGAGGGGCCGAGGGAACCCGTGCCCAAGCAATGGCTCGCTTTGTGGAACAGCCCACTGGGCTGTTCCAGTCGCTGCGCAACCTGCGCGCGGGCCCCCTCGGCCCCTCCGAGCCTACTCAACTTCGGTTGCTTCGGGGACAGACGCAATCTCTTCCAGGAAGGCTTTGCCGTAGGTGGCGAGTTTTTTCTCGCCGATGCCGGGGAGGGCCAGCAGCTCCTCTTCTGTGGCGGGGCGGGCGGCGGCCATGGCGGCCAGGGTGGCGTCGTGGAAGATGACGTAGGGCGGCACGGCGGCCTCCTGGGCCAGGCGCAGGCGCAGGGCGCGCAGGCGCTCAAAGAGCTCGGCATCCGCCTCGGTGAGATCGGCAGCGCCCACGCGGACGGCCTTCGGCAGCTTGGCCGCACTCCCCTTGCGCACCTTCGGCGTCTGCTTGATGCTCAGCGCGAAATCGGGCTCGGCGGCCTCGCGGTAGCGGGGGCCGAAGCCCACGAGCGGGAACTTCCCCTCGGTGATGGCGAGGTAGCCGTCGGCGGCCAAAAGTTCCACGACCTCCATGAGCAGGGCACGCCGCGCCTCGGAGGTGCCGTAGACCGGCAAGTTCGCAAGGCCCCACTGGCGCAAGTTCTCGGTGTCGGCGCCGCGCAGCACGTCCACCACCGTCGTTTTGCCGAAGCGGCCGCGCAGGGCCTGCACACAACGCATGATGGCGCGGGCCTCCGCCGTCACATCCACCGCTTCGAATTCCCCGTCGCAGTTCGAGCAGCAACGCTTTGACGAAGAACTCTCGGGATTTTCCTCGGTCGGGAGGGCAGACCAAGGTCTGCCCCTACGGGGATCTATGGCGCGAGCGGCATAGCCATCGTAGGGGGCGACCTTTGTCGCCCCTCCCTGCAACGGAAGAGCCTCATCCCGGGCGCCTTCCCCGAAGTAGCGGAGGATGTACGCGCGCAGGCAACTGGTGGTGTAGCAGTAGCCGACCATGGACTCCAGCATGCGGCGGCGGCTCGCGCGCACCACTTCGGCCTCCTCGGCGGTGAGCCCCTCGTGGGTCGATTCCTGCTCGATGAAGAAACGGCCTGTGGCAATGTCGCCGTCGCACCACAGAAGCAGGCACTCGGCCGGGCTGCCGTCGCGGCCGGCACGGCCGGCCTCCTGGTAGTAGGCCTCCACGGAGCCGGGCATGTTGAAATGGGCCACGTAGCTCACGTTCGACTTGTCGATGCCCATGCCGAAGGCGTTGGTGGCCACCATGACCGGGGCCTCATCGTTCACGAAGGCCCGCTGGTTGCGCTCGCGCTCGTCGGCCGAGAGCCCCGCATGGTAACGCGTGGCCGCGATGCCCCGCTCGCGCAAGTGGTCGCAGACCTCCTCCACCGTCGCCCGCTTGGCGCAGTAGACGATGCCCGACTCGGTCCGTCGCTCATCGATGAACTCGTCCAGGCGCGCGAGCTTCTGCTTGGGCTCGCGCCGTTCCACGGCGAAGCGCAGGTTCGGGCGGTCGAAGCCCGTCACAGTGCAGGCCGGATCATGCAGCCCCAAAAGCCTCGCGATGTCGCGGCGCACGAGGTCGGTGGCCGTGGCCGTGAGCGCCGCCACAGGCGGCCGGACGGGCAAGCTGGCGATGAAGTCCCCGATGGAAAGGTACGAAGGGCGGAAGTCCTGGCCCCATTGGGACACGCAATGGGCCTCGTCCACGGCGACGAGGGAAAGCTGCGCCGTACGGGCGAACTCGGCGAAGCGCGGATCGGCCAGGCGCTCGGGAGCCACGTACATGAGGTCGTAGGCACCCCCGGCCGCCCGGCGCAGCACCTCGGCCTGCTGTCCGGGCGTCAGCGTGGAATTCAGGTAGGCCCCGCGGATGCCCGCCTCTTGCACGGCCCGAACCTGGTCGGCCATGAGCGACACGAGCGGGCTCACGACAAGGGCCATGCCTTCCATGACGACGGCGGGCACCTGGTAGCACACCGACTTGCCGGCGCCGGTGGGCATGACCGCCAGCACGTCGCGACCGGCCAGCAGTGCCGAGACCACCGCCTCTTGACCCGGCCGGAACGCGTCATAGCCGAAACGGCTCGCCAGCACGGCCCGCGCCTGCTCCATCTTTTGCTCCATGAACGTTCCCCCGCCTTCAGTCGCTCTCGTTTTCCGAAAGCCAGTATAGCGGGTATCGGCGGCGCCGTGGTCGCGGCAGAGCCGTCCCCAAACCGTCACAAATTCCCGGCACGTTCCCCGCGCCAACCGCTGCGGCGTCGCAGCTAGGCCACTCGCCCTCTCAATTGAGGCGCGCCAGAGCGGCCTCGGCTGTAGCCAGCACCTCGGCCACCTGGTCGGGATCCATAGAGGAAAGCGGCATGCGGGGCTCGGGGGCCGCCGAGAAGTCGCCGATGGCCATGCGCAGCCACGCCACGTCGTGCCAGGCGCCGAGCTTGTAGCCGGCCTCCTTCTGAACGCCCATGAGCGTAAAGCCCAGCTTCTCATGCAAAGCCAAGCTCGCCTCGTTAGGCACCGTGATGAGGCTGTAGGCGTTGCGCACGCCCTGCAGGGCCAGAAGGTCGATGAGCGCCCAGAACAGCACGCTGCCCCATCCTCGGGAGGTGCAGCCCGGCGCGAAGTAGATGGACAGCTCGGCGTTCCACGCATAGGCGGCGCGCTCCCCCAGCCGGTGCGCGTAGGCGAACCCGACGATGGAGCCGTCCTCTTCCACCACCAGATAGGGATAGTCGCCGATGATAGAGGCCATGCGACAGCGGAAGGCGTCCAACGAGGGGGTCTCGGTTTCGAACGTGACCGCCGTATCGCGGATATAGGGCGCGTACACGGCCAGAATGCCCGCCGCGTCTGCCTCCGTCGCCAGTCTTACCGTGCGCACAACCGAACCTCCCTTAAATCGTCTGCCGTGACACTGCGACAACTATTGTATGCGCGCACCTGTCGCCGTCAAAAGGAGAACTGGCGAGCGGAGGGGAAGCCGCGCGCTACTCGTACTCCACCACGGCCAAATCCACCGGGCCGCTCACGATGAAGCCCACATCGCGCACGAAGGCCCCGGCGGGAACGTTCCCGTTGTGGGCGTCGTTGGTGATAGCAAGCCGCGTGCCCGAGGCCGAAGCCTGACAGTTCCATGCGTCCTCCAAGGTCACCTCGCCGTTGAAGGGCACTGTCACCGACCAGCTCTTCACGCCGGCGCTGTAGTTCGAGCCGGCCATCTCGTAGCGGAAGAAGCTGCGGCCGCCCTCCTCCCAGCGGTCGGCCACTTGGAAGGTCCACTGCAGGGTGTCGTCGGCGGAGACGAGCATCTCGGCCCCGGCGCTGTTGTCCTTCACCTCGGCCCGGGCCAGCGCCACCTCCTCGCGGGAAAAGCCGGGGCTCTTCAGCGTGTCGACGAGCCACAGGCCCTCATCAGTGAGGTCGTCCAGAGTGAAGCCGGAGGTCTTCGCGCAGCCGGGCTTGATCAGGGCCGCCGTCTCGTCCTTGTTCGACAGGTTCCAGCAGATGTAGCTCACGTCCAGCTCGTTCATGAGGCGCACCCACAGGTTCGCCGAAGCGTAGTCGATCTCGCCGGCGCCGCTCGCCTCGCAGATACCGAACTCGGTCACGAACACGGGCAGGCCGCCGGCCACCGCCGTGGAAAGCGCGTGGCGCAGGTCGTCTTCGTGAGTGGCGGCGTAGAAGTGCAGCGCGTACATGACGTTGGCGTCGGGCAGCGGGTCGGCCGCCGCGGCGGCGAGATCCTGCGACCAGGTGGGCGTCCCCACGACGATGACCGCATCGGGGTCGTTGGCGCGGATGATGGGAATGACCGCCTCGGCATAGGCCTTGATGTCGGCCCAGCTCGTGCTGCCGTTGGGCTCGTTGCAGATCTCGTAGATGACATTGTCCGCGTCCCCCAGGGCGCCGGACACGGAGCGGAAGAACTCCTCGGCGGCCCACTGGTTCGTGAGGGGGTTCGCATCCGACAGGGTGTGCCAGTCGACCACCGCGTACAAATCGGCGGCCTGGGCGTACTGGACGCCGCGCACCACCAGGTCGTTCAGGGCCGCGCGATCGCTCGTCTCCAAGGCGTAGCCGCCCTCCTCCGCCGAGTAGGTGGCCAGGCGCACCACATTGGCGCCCCACACCTCGCGCAGTTCGGTAAAAAACTCCTGGTTCACGTACTGGGGGTACCACGCCAGGCCGTGGGTGGAGACGCCGCGCAGCTGCACCGGCTCGCCGGCGGCATCGGTGAGCTGGGCGCCGACGACCTTGAGCGCGCCGGTCGTGGAAGGGGTGGGCGCGGGCGGGACGTCCTCTTCAGCCGAGGTCTCTTCCGCAGCGGCGTCGGTCGAAGCCTCGGGCTCCGCTTCCAGCGTGTCTTGGGGCCGCTTCGTCGGCTCTTCCACCACCAGGGCATTCGATCCTCCGGCCGGGGCCAAGCCGCCCACCGTCGCGGCCAGGGCCACGCCGATGCCCGCGAGCACCACGAGCACCGCCACCGCGATGCCGATGCGCGCGAACCTTACCCGTCCCGCCGTCTTTCCCATGGCACGCTCACTTCCAGGGCCTCACAGCCCGCTCATTTCCAGGGCCTTAGAGGCCCACTCGTTCTTCATCAGGCTCGCCATTGTACACCGCCGCGGGCGCCAGCGTGACTTCCACACACATTCCCAAAGCCTGGGCCACATCCGCCAGAAGGTCGGAAGTGACGTTGGCGCGGCCGCGCTAAGCCGCCGCCACTTTCAAGAGAGCGGCGCCGAGGGCGAGGAATTCTTGCTGGGTCAGGGTCTCGCCGCGGCGGCGCGGATCGATGGCGGCGGCATCGAAGATGGCGGACAGGCGCTCGGCGATGGCAGCGCCGTCGGGAAGCGCGATGCTCGGGGCGCCCTCGCGCGCCGACGAGCCAGCGATGCCCAACGAAAGCGAGCCGCGGCCGGAGAAGTAGGTCTTGCAGGAGTTGGCGATGGTCTTGCGGCGGTTGGTGAAGGCGGCGTCGGCCATCAGGGCCGCAGCAGCGATGACCTCCGGAGACGCCGGCGCGCCATCGGCCATAAGCGGCACACGGCGGTTCAGTCGGATGACAGCGGAATCCACCCGGGGCGGCGGGAAGAAGTTGCCCGGCCCCACGGCGAAGCGGCCAACTGGCTCGGCGTACAGCCCGAGCTTCACGGTGTAGGCGCCGTAGTTCTTCGTGCCCACGGCGGCGGCCATGCGGTCGGCCACTTCCTTCTGCACCATGATGGTGGCGGAGTCCAGGAAGGGGAAGGATTCGAAGTAGTCGAGCACGACCGTGGCGGCGACAGCGTAGGGAAGGTTCGCGACCAGCTTGCTGGGAAGACTCAGTTGTAAGTCTTCCTGGGGCGGGGCTACGGGGTACCCTGATTCGCTCAAACAGTCCTCGCTCTGCGAAACAGCCCACTGGGCTGTTTCGTTCGCTGCGGAACTCGCTCGGTCAGGGTACCCCGTGTCTGCGCCGATCTCGGCCACCGCCGCAACGATATCCCCCTCAGTTACGTCGAGGGCGTCTTTTTCTATGAGAGCGAACTTCTCGCGCCAGGGGTGCAGGGTGTCGGCGAGGACGACGGGGAGGTCGGGGTCGCGCTCGATGGCGATGACGCTGGCGGCGTGCTTCAGAAGCGCGATGGTGAGCGTGCCGATGCCGGGGCCCACTTCTAGAACACGGTCGTTCTCCCCCACCTCGGCCAGGGCGATGATCTTCTTCAGCACGTCGTCGTTCACGAGGAAGTTCTGGCCGAGCGTGTACTTGGTGCCGATGCCGTGGGCCTCGAGCACCGCACGGGTGGCACTCGGCGTAGAGAGCGGCGACAGGCGCCCATCGCCGCCGGCGTAGCTATCGATGGCCACCACGGCCGTTGCCCTTCTTCTTGGTGTTCTTCTTCCCGTAGGCCGGGCCGCCGCCCTTGCTGGAAGACTTGCGCGGACCGCGGGAGCCCGATTTCGGAGCGCCCTGCTTGGGAGCGGGCGCCTTCTGGCTCACGGACAGCTTCGCGCGATCCTTCGGACGAGGCTCGACAACCTCGCCCACTCCCTCGTCGCCTTCCGCCTCTTCGATCTCCTCGATCTCTTCCGTACCTTCCACTTCCACGACCTCGTAGTCGTCGTCGAAGTCGAGACCCATAGCTCCGAAGCCGCCGACGGGGGGCAGCGGGTACTCCTCGGCATCGGCGGTGATCTCGCCGTCGGCGCGGATCTTCCCCACCCAGTCGAGCACGAGCTCCACGGCAAACCCGGCCACGGACAGCGCCGAGCGCACGGTGCCGATGAGCGGCTCGAAGCCGTGGGGATCGCCGCCGGCCCCCACCACATGAATGACAGCGGGCCGCTTGGGCCGCGTGCGCAGATCGGTGAAGTAGTAGGGTTGCAGGCGGTCGAGCAGCGCCTTCATCTGGGCCGGCACGCTGGCGAAGTACACCGGGCACACCACGATGAGCTCGTCGGCCGCGTCCAGGTGCTTGCGCACCTCGTTCATGTCGTCGTCGATGACGCAGTGGTGAAACAGGGCACCGGATTCCGCCACCGTCTCCTGGGGCAGCAGCGGATCGCCCTCCTCGAACAGGTGGATGGGCTCGTCGGCGGCTGCACGGCACTTGTCGCAGCCGATGCACGGCCCCACCTCGGTAGACGACACCGACACGATGGACACCCCGTCGTCCGGGCACTCATCGATACAGGCGTTAAACAGCTCGTCGGCCAGCGCGGCACTGCGCCCATCGGCCCGGCACGACCCGTGCAAAATCACTCGATGCATGAGCATCCTTTCCGAAAGAATCACTGCCCACCATTATAGCCCGCCAGGCCGCGCGCTGCCGTTTCCGCTTCCTCAACATTCCACGAACGACCCTGCCATCACAAACTCCGCTTCGCTCGCGCCCCGTCGCCTCTATGAAGTCGCTTCCATCCCGCTTTCCGCCTGACCGCCGCAGCCCGTGCATGTTTCCCTCTTCAAATCTGGCAAGTTTTCGCAGGTTTTCGACATCGAGAGACTCAGAAGGCCGCTAGGTAGCCGCAAATGCAGAGACACCAGATAAAACACCTGATCGAAAAGAGTTGCTAGCGATCCTCGAACCGGTCGCAACGGCTGAAATGTCGCAATCCTCGAAAAACTTGCCGTTCTCAACGGCATTAGCCTGCGAACGACTTAAGCACAGCTAACCGAGAAGCGGCGTTCTCCATGACGCGCTTTGCCATAGCCTGGGTATCAAATTCGACGAAGCTGGTTGGGTCAATGGCTTCGAACCGCTCCGCAAGCAGTCGCGCCTCCTCCTTCGCCGCCTTCCGCGAAACGCGCATATCTTCAGCCGTGCGCGCCAAGTCGTCAGCCGTAATATCGCTCAGCTCCCTGTGGGCGCCGAGCGCAAAGGCCATTTTTGTCGAATAGCCCGTCAGCGGAATGCATGTCAAATCGTACAGGGGCGCCAACGCGCGATGCTTCCAGTCCTCGCTATAGAGAAAGGCGTAATTCTTAAGGTGGTTGTCCGAGTTCCCGATAAGATAGTGGAACAGCAGCCGACGCGCCATCTCGAGTCTCTCTTGCGCCGGACGCTCGGAAACTGCATCAACAAGCTTGGCGATGACTTGAACATAGCTAACTTCGGGATGCGCATCAGCGTATTTCAAATAGAGGGGAAGTCCGCGCGCTTGACAGAAATCCTCTTGGTGCAACCGCAGAAGACCGCCCTCGCCAAGTGGAACGCGATCGTAGCGCTTAACAGCAATGGCGCCCGGAATCTCGGGGATGAGGGCAACGTCAGGTGTCGCAAAACCGCACCGCCGGGCGATCTCCATGCATACGAATTCGTTGTAGGCGAGCTCCTCCCTGCCTCTTCGAGCGACCTTTACGATATGCGAGGACGGTGCCGTCCCAAGCGGCAGCTTCCAATCGCTCAGAGCCGCATCTCGAGCATCGACCTCTTCAGGCAAGTACCAAGCCACCTTCGATTGCGCTCCCGAGAGAGAAAGCCTCAGCTCATCGGTCATCTCCGTCACCGCCCGCTCCGCGTCTTCGCGCAACTGTTCCACCACTGAGTTTTCCAAGGGGGCATAGGACGGCTTGAAATCGGTCAATCGCGATCCCTCGGCAACGAACGTGAGGGCGCCAATGCTCTCGCATCCGAGCTTCTCGAAGAAGGCAAGAAAATCATTGCGGGGCACTTGGTAACGCTCGGCCAAATTGGCGAGCACAACGCCTTCGGGCAAAAGCCCTTGGAAAAAGGGAGCATATTCCTGGGGCTCGTAGTACCCGAAATCGAGCGGCATGCTCTCCGAGATGCCAAACTCGCCCTTTTCTTCTCCCCGCTGCACGTATCGAACGTCGTAGAAGAAGCGGATTCCGAAATCGGTCGAAGCAAATGCCCCAACCAGTTCCATGCCCTCCCGGCTGTCGCGATAGACTTCGAGCCTCAATCTTCTCCCCTCCCTCTGGCGTACAAATCAAGTCCTATGGACTGGCACACGTAGAGCACTTGCTTGATGTTACCGCCCGCCACTCCGCGCTCCAGCTCACCGATGAAGCGAGGAGAGCACTGGCAGGCATCGGCGAGTTGCACCTGCGTCAGGCCCAGTTTCTTGCGGCGCTTCCGAATAGCCTGGCCCAAATCTTCGGCATCGCGGATTTTCCCTCGTGGGTTGCGAGGCTTTCCCTGGCCAAACGTTATCTGCGCATCCGAATGCATAATCTTCCCATTCCGTACTATTTCAGCGACAAAGGGTATTATAGTACCAAATGGGAAGATTTCTCAGTTTCTCTCAGAATCTTCCCATTTGGGATGCTGAAGCGCGGCGCGCCGAACTATTGAGCGGGATCAGCCAAGCCTCTCGATTAAGCGCCTATCCTCTGCCAACAGGTGGGCTTGCGGTTAAGAAGGCGCTGGGCGTTCTCGTAGAGTTGGGCGAGCAGGACGGCGCGGGCCTCGGGGGTGTCGGCGCCACGCACCTCGCAGAGCACATCGGCGGTGTAGATGGTGTGGGCCGGGCCGCAGTCGGTGCCGCGCACAGGCTCGGGAGTCATATAGGGCGAGTCCGTCTCGGTGAGCAGGCGGTCAGCCGGCACCAGTGCGGCGGCCTCGCGCACCTCATCAGCCTTCTTGAAGGTGAGCGGCCCCCCGAAGGCGATGTAGCAGCCGGCCTCCACCCAACGCGCTACCTCCGCAGCGTCCAGGTTGAAGCAGTGCAGAAGAGTCCCCGCCTCGGGGAAGCCCTCCTCTTCCAGGATGGCGAAGCCGTCGTCGTGGGCCTCGCGCATATGCAGCGCGATGGGCAGCCCCGCTTCCTTGGCCAGGCGGATCTGGGCGCGAAAGACGTCTTGCTGCACATCGCGCGGCGACAGGTCGTAGTGGTAGTCGAGCCCGATCTCCCCCACCGCGCTCACCCGGCGGTCGCGCAAACGCTCGAGCAGGGCGGCCTTTAGCTCCGGCGTCCAGTCCTTGGCGTTGTGCGGGTGCACGCCGGCCGCGATGCGCACGTGGGGCACCGCCGGGGCAGCGACAATGCCAGCCGCCCCGTCGTCCTCTTCTTCCATGACCTTCAGATCGCGCGCGGCCTCCATGAGCCAAAGAGGCAGGTCGTCGAAGGTGGCGAAGCCGTCCTCGGCCGGATCGACGATGGTCTCCACGAAGGCGACGCCGTGGGCGCCGGCGCGGGCCAGCTCGCAGGCCGGGTCAGCGAGCATCTGCAAGTGCGCATGGGTATCGGCCACGGGCCCTTCCAGCACCGGCGAGGGCATCACGCGCCACTTCCCGCCCTTGCGCTTCTGACGGAACAGCGCGTCGTAAAACACAGGATCTTGCTCTCTCATGATTCCTTCTAGCATCTTCTAAACAGGGCTGCTACAATGGAAGCACCAGCAAAGCCCGAAGCTGTAAACTCTGGCGGGCGGCGCGGGTTGTTTTGATTCAGAAAAGACCAGTTACCGCTGGTCTTTTCCTTTCTCCCACTATAGTTCAGGCAAGTTGTCGACATCCAGGCGCGGGAAGAGGGGGTCGCCCACCTCCACGGCGACGCTGGCGGGCAGCTGGCCCCAGGCCGTGGCCTCCTGGATGTCGGTGACGCCGGCGATCTCTCCCAGACTCAGGCGACGGAACACCTCGGCCGAGGTGTTCGGCATGAACGGTGCCATGTACAGGGCGATGATGCGGATGGCCTCCAGGCAGTTGTAGATGACCCCGGCCAGCTCATCGGCACGCGCGGGATCCTTCGCCAACGTCCAGGGGGCGCTCTCCTCCACGTACAGGTTCACGCGGCTCGCCAGCTTCTGCACGGCCGCCGCAGCCCCGGTGAAGTCCACCTCGGCCATGCAGCCGTCGTATTCCGCGTACAGGCTGTCGGCGATCTCGCGCAGCGGGTTGTCCTCGGAGCCCGCGGGCGCCTCGGGCACGCGGCCCTCGAAGTACTTCGTGGTCATGTTCGTCACGCGAGAGACGAGGTTGCCCCAGGTATTGGCCAAGTCAGCGTTGTACACCTGCACCATGCGCTCCATGGAGATGGAGCCGTCGTGGCCGAACTGCACGTCGCTCATGAAGTAGTAGCGGTAGGCGTCCACGCCGAACACGCGCACCAGATCGGCCGGCATAAGACCATTGCCCTTCGACTTCGACATCTTCTCGCCCTTGGTGAGCAGAAAGCCGTGGCCGAACACCGTGTGCGTGATGGGCATGCCGGCGGCCATGAGCATGGCCGGCCAGATGACGCAGTGGAAGCGGGTGATGTCCTTGCCCACGAAATGGTACTGAATGGGCCAGCGGCGATCGAACTCGGATGTGCGCTCGGGGTCGCCGTAGCCGATGCCCGTGAGGTACGCGATGAGCGCGTCGGCCCACACGTAGAACACGTGGCCCTCATCCCACGGCACGGGGATGCCCCAGTCGAAGCTGGAGCGGGAGATGGACAGATCCTGCAAGCCGCCCTTCACGAAGGAGACGATCTCGTTGCGACGGCTGACAGGCCGGATGAAGTCGGGGTGCTCGTCGTAGAAGGCGAGGAGCTTGTCCTGGAACTCGGAGAGCTTGAAGAACCAGTTCTCCTCGCCCGAGGACTCGTAGCGCACCGGGCGCTTGCAGTCGGGGCACACGAACTCGCCGTCCTCGTTCTTCTCCAAGTCGCTCTCAGCGTAGTAGGTCTCCTCGTGCACGCAGTACCAGCCCTCATAGGCGCTCTTGTACAGCCAGCCCGCGTCGTAGAGCCCCTGCCAGAACTTCTGCACGGCACGGGTCTGGCGATCCTCGGTGGTGCGCACAAAGTTGGTGTAGTCGATATCCAGCGTCTTCCACGCATCGGTGAAGGCCGGGGCCAGCGAGTCGCACCAGGCTTGCGGGGTCATGCCGTTCTTTTCGGCAGTCTCGGCGATCTTCTGGCCGTGCTCGTCGGTGCCGGTGACGAACGACACGTCGTAGCCGTTCATGCGCTCGTAGCGAGCGATGGTGTCGGCGGCCACCGTGGTGTAGGCGGTACCCAGATGCGGCGCGGCGTTGATGTAGTAGATGGGCGTGGTGACGCCGAAGGTTCCCTTAGGCATAGCGGGTAAGACTCCTTTTCCGGGCGCAGGCGGCCGATGACACCGCCGCTCCCCTTTAGGGTTGTTGCGTGCAGGCTATCTTAACACAGGGAAGGGCCGCACGATCCTTCGACTCCGCGCTGCGCCGTAGGCGCGTGATGGCGCGGGGCCGTGAGGAACGCCAGGGCAGCAAAGGTGGCGGGGGACGCAAGCGCCGCAAGGATCAGGCGCGTCCGAGGATTCCGCCCAATGTCGCCGCCAGGTCCTTTATGCTGATGGGCTTGGAGAGATGGTCGTCGGCTCCAGCGCGCTTCGATTCCTGAACATCTTCGGTGAACGCATTGGCCGAGAGCACGACAATGGGCAATGCGCGCAAATCATCCCGCGCGCTCTCGCGGATACGGCGCGTGGCCTCCAGACCGTTCATGACGGGCATCTGGATATCCATGAGCACCACGTCGAAATGCCCCGGCTCGCTCGCATCCAGCGCATCGAGGGCCTCCTGGCCGTTGGCCGCCGTCTCGGCCGCTGCGCCGAGGGACTCCAGCAGCGCCACGGCGATCTCGCTGTTAAGCTCGTTGTCCTCCACAAGCAGCACGCGCACGCCGCTCAAGTCGGCGCCCCTCGGCGCGGGCGCATCCCCCTGCGAAGCATCGCGCGGGGCGTCGGCGTCGTCGCTTTCCTCAAAAGCGCCTTTCGCATTCCTTTCCACATAGCGCATGCTCACCCGCACCGTGAACACCGTGCCGCGACCCGGCTCGCTTTCCACATCAATCGTGCCGCCCATCAGCGAGACGACGGACTGGGCGATGGAAAGCCCCAGCCCCGTGCCCTCCACGGACTCGGTGCGCGAGTCGTGCTCGCGCGCGAAGGGCTCGAAGACGTGCGCCAGAAACTCCGGCGCCATGCCGCAGCCGGTGTCGGCGAAGACGAACTCGTAGTCGCTCGTCCCCTCGACGCGAGAGGCGTGCTCGACAACCCGCAGCGACACCGAGCCGCCCGCCGGCGTGAACTTCACCGCATTGCCGAGCATGTTCATGAACACCTGCTGCAAGCGAAGCCCATCGCCCTCTACCAGCGGATGGGCGAGCCCTTCGAATTCAATCGCGAAGGCGATGCCCGATTCTTCGCAGCGCTGCGAGAACATCGTCTCCATCTCGAGAGCCAACGCTCGCAGATCCACCTCTCCCACGGTCAGCACCAGGCGCCCGTTCTCGATCATGGAGAGATCGAGTACCTCGTTGATCAGCGCGAGCAAATGGTTGCTCGACAGCGTGATCTTCGCCAGGCAGTCGTCCACTTTCTCCGGATGCCCCTCGTTCATGCGCGCGAGCTCCGTCATGCCGATGATGGCGTTCATCGGCGTGCGGATATCGTGGCTCATGCGCGAGAGGAAGTCGCTCTTGGCGTTGTTGGCGGCAACCGCCGCGCGATAGGAGTCCTCCATGGCCAGCTGGAGCTGCTTCTCGCGCTGCTTGAGCGCCGTGACGTCCTGGGTCGTGTAGAGAAGCCGCGTCGGCATCCCCGCCGCGTCGCGCTGCACGCAGATGAGGTTGATGTCCTCCCATTTGACGTCTCCCCCGCGATTCATCTGGTACTCGAAGCGGATCTCGTCGGAGCCGGGCGGCATGAGATCGATGATCGTGTGCTTGTCGTAGAGCTTGGCCACCTCCGCCTTGGCCTCGTCGCCCACGACCAGGCCCTGCAGGCGCTCTATCATGGCGGTGTAGGAGCCTTCCAACTCGTAGGGGTCGCTCGGCGTGACCGGGCCGCTCATGTAGCGGAACCGATCGGCATCCAAATCCATGAGCACCAGCCGCTCGGTCAGCTTGGCCACCCCGCGCTGCACGTCCTCCCGATCGCGCATCGAGCGGGTGAGCGAGCGGTGGCGGCGGTTGTTGTAGAAGATAATGCCGGCAATGACGAGGACGAATACCACCACGATGACGAACAGGGCGTTCCAACCGCCTTCATTGGCCTCGTTGATCATCTGTTCGGTAGCGGCGGCCGGGAACGTCTCCAGCATCATCCAGCCGAGACCCGGCACCTCGCGGATGCACACCGAGCCCGTGCCGCGCTCAGCCTTGTAGCTGTACGTGACCGTCTCGTGATTGGCAAAAGCGCGCTCCAGATCGCGGGCGCCGGAGGTGGCAGAGGGGTCGGCCTGCGCCTCTTGGATAAGGTTCCTGCCAACATAGGAGGAATCCGTGGCGGCCACCACCTCCCCGGTAGGCAAGCACAGCATCACCTGGGACGCGTAGCCGAAGAAATCGCCTGACAGAAGATCGGCGAGCCGGTTCTCGCTGTAGTGGGCCAGAAGTAAGCCCACGACCGGACCGTCCGCACCCTCGCGAACCGGTGCGAAGAAGTACACGAGGTTCTCGTGGGTCATGCGGGTGTTGAATACGGCCTCGATGCCAGGTTCGCCCGCCATGGCCCGCTTGAAGTAAGAGCGATCCGACACGTTCACCGGCTCGTGCTGGGGCGAGTGCTGCATGCCGTCGACATCAACGAAGTCGATGGTGTCGAAAGGCGAGGTCTCCTCCACGCTGATGAGCCATTCCTCGCTGGTGACGATGTCGGTCACATCCGCCGACTCCGAGGCAAGGGCGGCGATAGTCTCGATGTCTTTCTGCGTGTTCTCCATGAGGGTGGAGACCAGCACGCAGGATTGGGCCGTGGCATCGGAGACGTACTGGTTCGCCTGGGCGACGATGCGGTTGCTCGTCTGCTGCATGAAGGTGGACAGCGTGACGACGACCGCGATGAACACGAGAACGAAAGCAGCTATGGAGAGCCAGTACTTTTTCCCCTCGTCTTCCACAGCGTCCTCTCTCGTCGCGGCACAAGTAATTACACATGATACGCGAAAGAGGTCTGGTGGTAGATTACAAGTTGGCAGCGGCGGCGGAAGAGGCGACGTCGGCGAGGGTGAGCCCGGAGAGATAATCGCCGATCGCCGCTTGAAGGCCGCCCCACACGCGACGAGACGGGCAGTCCTCGGCGCGCTCGCAGGCAGAGAGCGACCCCATGCAGTCGAGCAACTCCAAGCCGTCCTCGGAGGCGGCAACGATGTCGGCCAGCGTGATGGCACTTGCATCGCGGGAAAGACGGTAGCCGCCCTGGTTCCCGCGCGTCACGTCGAGCAAACCCGCGCTGGCGAGAGGCGCGACGACCTGCTCGAGATACTTCTTGGAAAGGCCCTGGCGGTCGGCGATATCCTTCAGGGCCACCCGGCCCTCCCCCTGACTTTGGGCCAGATCGATCATGAAACGCATGCCGTAGCGGGTCTTCGTCGAAATCTTCACCGGGTCGCCTTTCTGGGAAATCATCGTGAATATGGTAACAATCATAAGAGGTTCTTGACAATCTCCGCAAGCGGTTTATATTAAACTCTAGCAAATTACTAGACTTAGATGGAGGCGCACGGCAGCAGTTCCGAGCCCCGCCGGGCGTTCCCATCCCAGACGCGGAAGCAGGAGCACCATGAGGCAGATCTACCTTGACCATGCGTCCACGACGCCCGTCCGTCCCGAAGTGGTGGAGGCCATGACCCCCTACTTCACCGAGCATTTCGGCAATCCCTCCTCTATTTACCCCTTGGGCCAGGAGGCCTCCGACGCCGTGGCCGCAGCCCGCGAGAGCCTGGCCGCCCTCATCGGCGCCGCCCCGCGCGAGATCTTCTTCACGAGCGGCGGAACCGAATCGGACAACTGGGCTATCAAGGGCTTCGCCCGGGCCAACGCCGCCAAGGGGCGCCACATCATCACGAGCGCCATCGAGCACCACGCGGTGCTGCACACCTGCCAGGCCCTGGAACGCGAGGGCTTCGAGGTGACCTACCTGCCCGTGGACGAGCACGGCCTCGTGAGCGTTGAGGACTTCAAGGCGGCCATGCGCCCGGACACCATCCTGGCCTCCATCATGTTCGCCAACAACGAGATCGGCACCATCGAGCCTATTCGCCAGCTGGCGGCGGCTGCCCACGAAGCGAACGTCGTCTTCCACACCGACGCGGTGCAGGCCTTCGGCCACGAGCCCATCGACGTGAACGAGCTGGGCATCGATATGCTGTCGGCGTCCTCCCACAAGATTTACGGGCCCAAGGGCGTCGGACTTTTGTACGTGCGCCGTGGCGTGAAGCTTGAAAACCTCCTCGATGGCGGCCAGCAGGAGCGCGGGCGCCGCGGCTCCACCGAGAACGTGCCCGGCATCGTCGGCTTCGCCCGGGCCGCCGAATTGGCGGTCGACGAGCTTGCCCCCGAGCATAACCGCCAGCTCGCCCTGCGCGACCATGCCATCCGGCGCATCCTCGCGGAGATCCCCTCGGCCAAGCTCAACGGCAGCTGGGAGAGCCGCCTGGCCAACAACGTGAATTTCTCCTTCGAGTTCATCGAGGGCGAGGGCATGTTGTTGCAGCTGGCCGCCCGGGGCATCTGCGTGTCCTCCGGGAGCGCCTGCACCTCCGGCTCGCTGGATCCGAGCCATGTGCTTCTGGCCATCGGCCTTCCCCACGAGATCGCCCACGGATCGCTGCGCCTGACGCTCGGCCGCGACACCACCCAGGAAGACGTCGACTTCGCCGTGGACTCGCTTAAGGCGACGCTGCAGAACCTGCGCATGATGAGCCCCCTGTACGAGGATTTCCAGCAGGGCAAGGC
The DNA here is from genome assembly GCF_000478885.1 of Adlercreutzia equolifaciens DSM 19450. Taxonomy (NCBI): domain Bacteria; kingdom Bacillati; phylum Actinomycetota; class Coriobacteriia; order Eggerthellales; family Eggerthellaceae; genus Adlercreutzia; species Adlercreutzia equolifaciens. The sequence goes on along the minus strand of NC_022567.1, from coordinate 729,137 downwards.
AGAATCGGTCATCGAGCGCTTCAAGGCCGACGGCTTCCCCTACGCGAACTAGCACCACCCGTCACCTCCTTCAGCATCCTCCCCACCAAAAGAAAGAGAGAATCCCCCATGGCTATGAACTACTCCGACAAAGTGATGGAGCACTTCACCAACCCCCAGAACGTCGGCGAGATCGAGAATGCGAGCGGCTGCGGCACCGTGGGCAACGCGGTGTGCGGCGACATCATGCGCGTGTACCTCGACATCGACGAGAACAATGTCATTCAGGACGCGAAGTTCAAGACCTTCGGCTGCGGCGCCGCCATCGCCACGAGCTCTATGGCGACCGTGCTCGTGAAGGGCAAGACGGTGCAGGAGGCCCTTAAGGTCACGAACAAGGCCGTCATGGAGGCCCTGGACGGGCTGCCCCCGGTGAAGGTGCACTGCTCGCTTCTGGCCGAGGAGGCCATCCATGCGGCGCTGTGGGACTACGCCGAGAAGAACGGCATCGTCATCGAGGGCCTGGAGAAGCCCGTGAGCGACATCTCCGAGCACGACCACGGCCGCGACGACGAGGACGACGAATAAGCCATCACCGCCTTCCCACAAAGTATGGATCCGGCTCGGAGGCCCAAGAGCTTCCGAGCCTTTCTTTCCAGACCGGCACGTGCCGGGAAGTCGCTCGACTCTAGGCCGCAACGGCGATGACGTTCATGCCGTCGCCCGCGCAGGTTTGCAGCACCACCGACTCGCCGTAGCCGGTCACCCGCGAGGCGATGGTCTTCCACGTGGCCGTCTCCTCCACTTGAAACACCTCCCTTACCGTATAGGCACGCTGCGCCCCCGACCGGTCGCACACAACGACGGCATCGCCCGAGGACAGTGAGCGCACCGGCGCGAACGAGCCGGGATTGTGCCCGACGAAATAGCCCCAGCTGCCGTCGTCCACCGCATCCGACCCCAGCCAAAGGCCGCCTCCGGAACTCGGCGTCGTGCCGCCGCGCACATCGCGGTAGGGAATGGCGGTACCGCCCACCACCAGCGTGCCGGGGGCGATGGAGTCGGCAGCGCCCGAACCCTCGTCGGATGGCACCTCCCCGGAAGCAGCAGAGCCGCCTTCCGCCGATGCCCCTTCCGAGGGCTCAGGCCCAGGTGCACTCGGCTGAGAGGCGAATCCCCCGCCTTCCGCCGCACTTCCGGACCCCTTCGACGCCTCCTGGCCGCCGCGCTGCTCGTCCGCCCGATCCGCCTCTTCCGAACACGCACCCGCAGCCTCGCCCGATGAGGCACCTGGGCCCTCGGCAGAAAGATGAGCGTCCTGCGCCCCGGCGGCTTCGGCCGGCGTTTGCTCCCCTGCTTCCGTGGCAGCTTCCCGCTCTACCGCTTCCGAAGCCCTATAGGCCGCGAGCGCCCGCTGCACTTCGGCGCGATGGGAACGGGCCAAGGCCCCCGCTTTCTCTTCCAACTTCTTGCCCACCAGCGGCCCCCAGACATCCCCAGACTGTACGCCCCCTTCGGGCACGGATCCCTCGCTCCCCCAAGCTACCGCGCCAAGCCCCAGGCCGGCACCCAAGGTAAGCGCCAGCGCTCCTGCCACCACAGCCTTCTTTTTGCGTCCAACAACCTCTCCCATGCTCTCACCAGGCCTTTCGCTCTCAAAACCGAATATTTGTTCGCATTGTAATGTAATACAAGCCCAATGAAAAGCCCTTTTAGTACAAAAGTTCGTTATTTGGTTTTCAACGAAGATTTCGCCTATCCAATCTGCCATTTGCTTGTTCGACAGTATTACACTATAGTGACGGAAAGGAAGGAGGCCGTTATGGACGCTATCGTCTCGGCCCGTGTGCCCATCGCCTTGAAAGAGCGGGGCAATGGCATTTTGCACGACATCGGCTCAACACCAACCCAGCTTATCAACGCCGCCTACCAGTTCGTTCTCGCGGAGCACGAGCTACCCAAGCCCCATGATCCTCTCGAGGGGATGCGGGGCGCGAAGCGCGAGCTGACCGACGAGCAGAAAGAGAAGGTGCGCCGCTCCCTCAAGGCCATGTACGTCGGGCCGTCCGCCACAGACGAGCCATTCTCACGTCAGCTCAACGCCGCAAGGGATGAGCGCTATGCGCGTTTTGCTTGACACCAACGTGCTCATAGGCCTCTACACACAGCGACCCCCCGAGGGCGACATCGCCCAGAAACTGCTGGTGATGAAGGAATTCGGCGATGTCGAACTGTGGGTCTCGGCGAAATCGTTCACCGACGTGTCCTACGTACTCCATAAGACCTATAGCAGCGATTATGTGCAGAGCGCCTTCGAAGAAAGCTACCAATGGTTGGAAATCTGCTCCGTCGACAGCGCTGACATTCACCGAGCGACGAGCCGGCGATGGGCTGATTTCGAAGACTGCCTGGTTGACGTGTGCGCCGAGAAGGTAAAGGCCGACTTTCTGCTCACGCGCGACGAAAAGGGATTCGCCCAGGCTCACGTACCCGTGATGAGCCCGGGCGACTTCTTCAACTACATTGAAAGCGAATACCAAATCACCTACGACATCGTCGATTTAAGCGAAGAGCCGGACTAGTCCGAAGAGCGCCCGGCACCAGCTAATTCCCCGTCGAGCGCTGTTTCCACCAAACGCAGAGGGCAATCCCCCTACCGCAGCTTGGCGCGGCGCTCTTTCCAGTCGGGCATGAAGGTGTCCATGAGGGCGTGGAAGCGGGGGCCGTGGCCGCGTTCCAGCAGGTGGCACAGCTCGTGGACGACCACGTATTCCAAGCACTCCGGCGGGTACAGGGCCAGGCGCACGTTGATGCAAATGCGGCCCGTCGAAGGCTGGCAGCTGCCCCAGCGGCTCGTCATGTTGCGGTAGGCAATCTTGCCCGCCTTCACGCCCATGATAGGCTCCCAGGCCTCGATGAGCGCGGGTACGCAGGCCGCGACGACCGCCTTCCACTGCGCCACTTCCGCAGGCGTGGCCGCGGCGGCCTCGGCGCGCGGCGCTTGCGCGATCTCCCGCTGCTGGCGCTCTATCCAGTCGCGCTTCTCCCCCACGAACTTCCGGATGGTGGCGAGCGGCAGGTGCAGGGGCGCCGACACCTCGATGCGCCCGTCGGGCGGCTTCACCCGCAGGTGCATGTTCTTGATGGCCTTGCGGGTGAGCCAAACCTCCAAACCGTCGATAAAGACGAGCTCGGGGGGCATCGTTTTTGCCGGACGCTTTCTCGTTGCTGCCATGGGATTCTTCGACTCGCTTCGCTCGCTCAGGATGACACGGGGATTAGCGAGCGGCCTGCATGGCCAGGTTGTAGGCGTCGTTGCGGGGGATGCCGAACTCGGCGGCGAGACGCTTGGCGACCTCTTTGGTGCGCAAGCCCTCCGCCACGAGCTCGGCAGCGCGCGCGGTGGCCGATGCCGTCGCAATCTCGGCGCCGGCGGCCGCCTCCGCCTCACCCGGCGCATCTATCACGAGCGCGATCTCGCCGCGAACGCCACCGGGCTCCTTGGCACGGGCCGCGAAACGCTCACATAGCTCGGCCGCCGTTCCCCGCGCCACCTCCTCGTGCAGCTTCGTCAGCTCGCGGCACACCGCCACCTCACGCCACGGCAGCACCTCGGCGATGGCCGAAAGTGCCGCCACGAGCCGATTCGGGCTTTCGTAGAACACGAGCGCTGCATCCAGGCCGCGCAGCTCTTCCAGCACCGAGCGCTGCTCGGCCGCCTTGCGCGGGAAGAAGCCGCCGAAGTAGAAGCGCGGGCACACCGTTCCCGAGGCCACGTAGGCGCAGGCTGCCGCCGAGGCGCCGGGCAGCACCTCCACGGCCACACCGGCTTCGCGCGCCGCGGCCACAAGTCGCAGCCCCGGATCGGACACGCCGGGCATGCCGGCGTCCGAGCAATAAGCTACCACCTCGCCGGCGGCCACGCGTTCCACAACACCCGCAGCCCGCGAGCCGATCATCGCCTCGTCCAGCCGCACGAGCCGCTTCTCGATCCCGAAATGCGCGAGCAGCTTCCCCGTCACCCGGGTGTCCTCCGCACACACCACATCGGCCTCGCGCAGCGCCTCCAACGAGCGCAGCGTCATATCGCCCAAATTCCCAATGGGCGTCGGCACGATGACGAGTTTCCCCGAAGCGTTGGCAGATTCCACTACTCCACGACCTCGGTCGTCTCCACTTCCACGGAGGCGGCCATGGCCTCGGGCTCCTCTGGGGCGCCGTCGCGGGCGACCGCCCGGGCGGCGCGGGCCTCGGCCTCCTTCTCGGCCAAATTCGCCTTGGCCACGGCGATCATGAGCTTGATGCGGTTGAGCTGGTTCACCTCGCTCGCACCCGGATCGTAGTCCACGGCCACGATGTTGCTCTCCGGGTAGCGGCGGCGCAGCTCCTTGATGGTCGCCTTACCCACCACGTGGTTCGGCAGGCACGCGAAGGGTTGGGTGCACACCACGTTCGGGCAGCCGGAACGGATGAGCTCCACCATCTCGGCGGTGAGCAGCCACCCCTCGCCCATGGAGTTGCACAGCGACAGAATCTCGCTCGCGTAGTCGGCCAACTCGTAAATATCCGCCGGCGGGTGGAAGCGGCTCGACTTCTCAAGCGCGTCGTTCACGGGCTTGCGCAGCTTCTTGATGGCGGCCAGGCCGATCTTGCTGCCGAGCGCGCTCTTCTTCGACTTGCCGATGGGCTGCTGGAAGATGCCGCCGGCGATGCCGAACAGGAAGAACTCGATGAGCCCGGGCACCACGGCCTCGCAGCCCTCGCGCTCGATGACGTCCACGATCTGGTTGTTGGCCGTCGGATGGAACTTCACGAGGATCTCGCCCACCACGCCCACACGCGGCTTGGTACCCTCGCCGGCCAGGGGCAGCGCGTCGAAGTCCTCCACGATGCGGCGCACCGTGCGGCGGAATTCCGACTGACGCACACCGCGCTCCAGCTGGTGCTTGCAAGCGTCCATCCAATACTGGAACAGGCGGTTCGCGCTGCCCGGCTCCACCTCGTAGGGGCGTGTGCGGTACAGGCACATCATGAGCAAGTCGCCGTACTGCAGCGCGTAGATGGCCTGATAGAGCATCTTCGGCGTCACCTTGAAGCCGGGGTTCTCTTCGCCCAAGTCCTTGAACGACAGCGCGATGACCGGGATGTGCCCGAGCCCCACGGACTTCAACGCCTTGCGGATGAGCGAGATGTAGTTGGTGGCGCGGCAGCCGCCGCCGGTCTGGGTGATGAGCACGGCCAGCTTGTCGGTGTCGTACTTGCCCGACAGCACCGCCTCCATGATCTGGCCCGTGACCAGGATGGACGGGTAGCAGATGTCGTTGTTCACGTATTTCAGGCCCGCGTCCACCGCGCCGTGGTCCACCGAGGGCAGCAGCGCCACGTTGTAGCCGGCGCGCTTGAAGATGGGCACCAGAAGCTCGAAATGGTACGGGGCCATCTGGGGCGCCAGAATCGTCCAGCCCTCATCGCGCATCTGCTCGGTGAACCGGGGGCGCGCGAACTCGGTGGAGGCGCCCTCGCGCTGCTCAACCTCGGCTGCGGTCACCACGCCGTCGGCCTTCTCGGTGAAGCTGGCGGGCACCAGTTTGTCCAGGTTGTCCAAGTCGATGCACGCAGCCGGGCAGCCCCTCTTCTCGGCGGCTGCGTCGGCTTCCGCCTCGGCCTCGCGGTCGGCCTGGTCCTTCAAGGCCGCCAGCAGGCTGCGCACGCGGATGCGGGCCGCGCCCAAGTTCGACACCTCGTCGATCTTCAGCACCGTGTACACCTTGCCGGCCGCCTCGAGCACCTCCTGCACCTGGTCGGTGGTCAGCGCGTCCAGGCCGCAGCCGAAGGAATTCAACTGAATGAGATCGAGATCGCGCCTTTGCGTGACCACCTTGGCCGCCGCGTACAGGCGCGTGTGGTACATCCACTGGTCCACAACACGGATGGGACGCTCCAGCTGACCCAAGTGCGCCACGGAGTCCTCGGTGAGCACGGCCAGACCGAAGCTCGTGAGCAGCTCGGGGATGGCGTGGTTGATCTCGGGATCCTGATGGTAGGGGCGTCCGGCCAGCACGATGCCGCGGGTGCCAGTCTTCTCCATCCACGCGAGGGTTTCCACGCCCTTCGTGCGGATATCGCGTTTGAACGCCTCGTCCTCGGCCCAGGCCGCCTCCACCGCCGCCCGGATCTCGTCAGCCGTGAGCGCGGGACCGCACCCGTTCGTCTCCTTCGCGAAGTTCTCCGTCAGCTCCACCACCAGGCGCTCGGCCAGCTTGTCCTTGTCGTGGTAGGGCACCCACGGCGACACGAAGGCCACATCGGTCTCGCGCAGCTCGTCGATGTTCAGGCGCAGCGCCTCGGGATAGCTCGCCACAATGGGGCAGTTGAAGTGGTTGCCGGCGGTCTCGTCCTCCTGGCGCTCCCACTTGGAACAGGGCATCCAGATGAAGTCCGGGTGCTTCGCGAGCAGGTTCATGATGTGGCCGTGCGAGAGCTTCGCCGGATAGCACACGCTCTCGGAGGGCATCGACTCGATGCCGGCCTCGTAGGTCTTCTTCGTGGACGGGTCGGACAGCACCACGCGGTAGCCCAGCTTCGTGAAGAAGGTGAACCAGAACGGGTAGTTCTCGTACATGTTGAGCGCGCGCGGGATGCCCACGGTGCCGCGAGGCGCGTCTTCGGGGGCCAAGGGCTCGTAGCCGAAGGTGCGCTCGGCCTTGTACTCGAACAAGTTCGGCACGGCCGACTTCTCGGCGCCGGTGCCCAAACTCTCGCCCTTCTCGCAACGGTTGCCGGTGATGAAGCGGCGGTGCTTGCCCGTCGCCGCATCGATGCCGAAATCGTTCACCGTGAGCAGGCAGGCGTTCGAGCAGCCCTTGCAGCGCACGGTGCGATGCGTCGGCGCGAGCGCCTCGATTTCCTCAAGCGACAGAAGTCCGCTTAGGGGCACCTTCGGGCCCAGATCCGGCGACAGCGGCACGTTCTCGGTGCGCCGGCGCGTCTCCTCGAAGCGGTCGCGGGCCAGAAGCGCCGCGCCGAAGGCGCCCATATTGCCGGCGATATCGGGGCGGATGGCGTTCACTTCGGAGAGCTGCTCGAAGGCGCGCAGCACCGCATCGTTCAAGAAAGTGCCGCCCTGCACGATGACCTTCGTGCCCACATCGTGCGGGTCGCGAATCTTGATGACCTTGAACAGGGCGTTCTTAATAACGGAAATCGCCAGACCCGCGGCGATGTCGCCCACGGTGGCGCCCTCCTTCTGGGCCTGCTTTACGCGGCTGTTCATGAACACGGTGCAGCGGCTGCCCAGATCCACCGGGTTCTCGGCGGAGATGGCCGTGGCGGCGAACTCGGCCACGTCCAGGTTCAAACCGCTCGCGAAGGACTCGATGAAGCTGCCGCAGCCCGACGAGCAGGCCTCGTTCAGCATGATATGGTCGATGACGCCGTCCTTCACGCGCAAGCACTTCATGTCCTGACCGCCGATGTCCAGGATGAACTCCACGCCGGGCAGCATCTCCTGGGCGCCGCGCAGATGGGCCACCGTCTCAATCTCGCCGGAGTCGACTCGCAGGGCCTCCAGCAGCAGTCCCTCGCCGTAGCCGGTCACGGTAGAGTGGCCGATCTTCACGAGCGGCTCGGCCGTTTCCGGGTCGCGGGGCAGCGCCTGGTACAGCTCGGCCACGGCCGCCTTGGCGCAGCCCAGCACGTCGCCCTTGTTCGAGGCGTAGGTGGACCACAAAAGCGCCCCGTCCTCGCCGATGAGCGCGGCCTTAAAAGTAGTGGAACCGGCATCGATGCCGAGGAAGGCCACACCCCGGTAGTCCTCAAGCGACGCGCGGCGCACGCGCTCGGCGTCGTGGCGCTCGTGGAACTCCGCCAGCTCCGCCTCGTCGGCAAAGAGCGGCGCCAGGCGCACCACTTCCGAGCCCTGCAGGTCGCCCAAACTCTCCAGGCGCGCGAGCACGTCCGCGAGCTTCTCGGGTCGCGCGCCCTCCGCCACACCGGCGATAGCGCAGCCGGCGGCCACGAACAGGTGCGCGTTCTCGGGCACGATGATGGCCTCGTCGGTCAATTCCAGCGTCTCGTAGAAGCGCTTGCGCAGTTCGGGCAGGTACTGCAGAGGACCGCCGAGGAAGGCCACGTGCCCCCGGATGGGCCGGCCGCAAGCGAGGCCGGAGATGGTCTGGGTCACCACCGACTGGAAGATGGAGGCGGCGATATCCTCCTTGCGCGCGCCCTCGTTCAGAAGCGGCTGCACGTCGGTCTTGGCGAACACGCCGCAGCGGCTCGCAATGGGGTAGATGGTTTCATGATCGGCCGCCAGCTCGTTCAGGCCGCCGGCGTCGGTGTCCAGAAGGGCCGCCATCTGGTCGATGAAGGCGCCCGTGCCGCCGGCGCAGGTGCCGTTCATGCGCTGCTCGATGCCGTTGTCGAAGTAGATGATCTTCGCGTCCTCGCCGCCCAGCTCGATGGCCACGTCGGTCTTCGGGATGAACGTCTCCACCGCCGTCTTCGACGCGATGACCTCCTGCACGAAGGCCACATCGAGCCACTGGGACAGAAGCAGGCCGCCCGATCCGGTGATGGCGATGGTCATGGTCTCGTTCGGATAGGCCGCGGCCGCCTCGCGCAGCACCTCCACGATGGTGGCGCGCACGTCGGCATGATGGCGGCGGTACACCGCCCACAGAATCTCGTTGTCGTTGTCGAGCACCGCCAGCTTCACCGTGGTCGACCCCACGTCGATGCCGATGTGGAAGGGGCAGGCCGCCGCGGCGGCACGGGAGGCAGCGGCGATCTCGGCGGCATCGGCGCGAGCCTCCTCCACCGTCGTGATGCGCGGCGCGCAGGAGGCGCACGCCGCGGGCGCCGGCTCCTTCACGGACGTGGACGCCTCGGTGATGATCTCGGTGTACTTGCTGCTCTTGGCATTCTTCTTCATTGGCTTACTCCCAACTTACAGCTCGATGGACTCGCCGGGCTTGATAAACAGAAGGCGCATGGCGATGCGCGCCATAGTCTCGGAGGATTCGGGGCAGCCGCGCTCGATCCAGTGGGCGATGATCCCTAAATAGGCGGCGGCGTAGAAGGCGACGTAGTATTCCACGAAGACCGTAGGGTTGTCGCGGTATTTCTCATGCAGGATGTTCTGCACCAGGTTCTCGCAGACCGCCTCGCGCAGCCGCGGCCCGAAACGCACATCGCCCCCGGGGCCGAGCACCGCGTGCAGAAAGTCGCTCTGCTCGCGCAGGTAGTCGAACAGCTCCACGAGGAACGGCAGCGGGCGGCCCGTCGCGCGGAAGGCCAGCATGTCCGCCAGGGTAATGGACTGCATGCGCTCCTGCAGGGCATCGAGGTCGGCCATGACCTCGTCCTCCAGCACGGCGAGCAGCCCGTCCTTGTCGCGGAAGTGGTTGTAGAAAGTGCCGCGGGACGTATCGGCCCGCTCGCATAAGTCGTTCACGGTGAGCGCATCGTAGCCGCGCTCCTCCATGAGCTCGACAAGGGCGCCGCGCAGGGCGCGCCTCGATTTCGCGATGCGCCGATCCTCGCAGGGAGCGGCCGGCGCGCAGGTTGCCGTGGCTATGACGGTCTCCTTCGTTCGGTTGCGATGCAGCGGGCGCATTTCGACAGAACGGCCAAAAATGGACACGCTGTTCAATAGCTCGCATTATAGAGAGCGCCGCCCTTTTCGGCAACCCCCTCCTTCCCCTTCCACCACCCTTCCAAAAGCCTGTTTTCTTGTCGAAGGCGACCCACGGTCGCCCTTTTCCTGGTATCTTGGGGTTTCGCATTCGTACCACCGTGCTTATCGAGGAGGCAGGCGCCTGCGCGCCGAACCCTATGGCAAACAGACCTGGCAAGCATTCCGCTCCGCTCAACTCCGGCACCTCGCGCCGGGGCGCCCACTCGGCGCCCCTCGGCTCCACGCAGGGACGCCGCGGTTCCCACTCCGCCCCCGTAACGAGCGCCGGCCGCAGCACCCGGAGCGCCCAGGCCGCCCGTTCTCGCAGTGCCCAGGCGGACGTTTCGCGCACGCCCCGCGCCGCCCGCGCCCGCTCCTCCTTCGAGGGCACCGGCTTCGCGCCGACCGCGAGCCCCGTTTCCGCCGCGGGCGGCTCCCAAAGCTTCGCCGCCACCGACAGCCTCGCCCGGGCCAAGGCGGCCCGCAAGAAGTCGCGCGGCAAGAAGATCGCCCTCGGCATCGCCGCGGCCCTCGTCGTCGTTCTCGCCGGTGCCGGCACGGCGCTCGCGCTCTACCTGAACGGCATCAACGCCACCATCCAAGGCGGTCTCGACGACGCTGAGTTCAAGGAGCTCGGCGAGCAGCTGGCCCCAGCCAAGGCCGACGGCTCCTATTACGTGGGCATCTTCGGCAGCGACGCCCGCAAGGGCGAGACGGCCAGCCGATCGGACGTGACCATGCTCGCCCGCATCGATCCCGACAAGGGCGTGGTCGACCTCATCTCGGTGCCCCGCGACACCATGATCGACATCGAGGGCCACGGCACCCAGAAGATCAACGCCGCCTATGCCTTCGGCGGCCCCTCCGAAGCCGTGAAAACGCTCTCCACCTTCGCCGGCGTGCCCATCACCCACTACGTGGAGGTGCACTTCGAAGAGCTGAAGGACGTCGTGAACGAGCTCGGCGGCATTCAGGTGAACGTGCCCGAGAGCTTCTATTCCGACACGAGCGGCATCTCCCTTGAGGCCGGCGAGCAGATCCTCGACGGCGACCAGGCCCTCGCCTTCGCCCGCGAGCGCCACGCCACCCGCGCCGGCGATTTCTCCCGCGCCCAGGCCCAGCGCATGATCATCGAGGCCATCGTGGAGAAGGTGCTGGCCGCCTCGCCCACCGAGATTCCCGGCACCGTTGAATCGCTCGCCCGCTGCGTGACCACCGACTACTCCGTCACCGACCTGGTGTCGCTAGCCCTTACCTTCAAGGACAAGGGCCTCACCATGTACTCGGCGGCCTGCCCGAGCTACACGCTCAACCAAGACGGCATCAGCTACGTGGGCACCCAGTACGCCGAGTGGCAGGATATGATGCGCCGCGTGGACGCGGGCCTCGACCCGAGCGACACCTCCGCGGAGATCCCCGAGCCCCAGGCCAGCGACACCGCGCTGGGCGCCGCCACCAACGCCGCATCGCCCGCGGAGTATCAGGATCTCATGGCCGACGCCCTGACCACTGACGACGTCGTAGATGTGGAGTAGACGGCTGCCCACACCAGAAACACCGAGCGGCCCGGGCACTCGCCCGGGCCGCTCTTTTGCAGGATCAAAGACGATCACCGAATAGCAACCGCTCGCTTACTCGGTCTCCTTCGCACACATATGCCGTGTCAAACGCCGCACCGGACCGATGTTGAGCGCCCCATGCACAATAAGAAGCGCGAGAAGCACCTTGGCGGACGTTGCGTGCAAAGGCCCCCAGAAGTAATACCCCTCGGCGTACAGGCCGAACGACAGCAGCACGGCACCCGACTCCATAAGACCCGACAAAACAACGACCACAACCGCGATCACGAGGGCCACATCCAGCAGAACGCGACCTGCTACCCGCAGGGAGCGGTGGCCGGACAGAAGGCGCGTGACGAAGTCGGCGTGCTGGACGCCGTGAACGAGCAGGACGAGCCCCACGCCGAGCCCGAGCCACTCGTGCGGTCCCACACCCGTCAGCGCGGGCAGCGACACCACGATGTACAGGGCCAGCGCCAGAACATCCACAACGAGCATCCTCATGACCGTCCCACCTTCCGCATAATGCCGACGAGCGCCACCACAAGGGCCACCGGCATGAGAATCCACAGGTTCAGGCTGGCATCCGACGCCTGGTGGTAGCGAGACGAGAGCGTCTCCCAGCCATGGCATTCCACCGATGCGCACGAGGCCTCCGGACAGGTCATCTCGTGCACGCCGTCGGGCTCGGGCACATCGTCGAAGCCGTGGCACTCACCCGATGCGCACCCCACCACCGGGCAAGGCGAATCGGCAGCGATAGGCCGCACGCTCAGCACATCGGGCTGCACGAGGGCCACCGCGCCGACAACGCACGCGCCGGCCAGCAGAAACACCACCACCGTCGCAATGATCTTCCTCATAGGGTTCCTTCCTCCCTCGAAAGAAAAGGGCCGCCCGCCCCGCGGCAGACGGCCCGCATGCTAGAGAGACGCGCAACCGATTGGATGGTTCGGCCCGCATCTGCGGAAACTACTTCTCGGCGGGTCGCAGAGGAAGGAACTTCAGACCCAGGAAGAAGATGAGGAACCCGAGGGCTACCACGCCCAGCGTCACTCCGAACTCCAGCGGCGTAGGCCAGTAGACGAGGTTCGCGTAGGCATCGGCGAGCGTGCCGTCGGCGTAAGTGATGCTCATGGAGTTCATCGCAAAGGGCAGATCGAGGTTGGCGATCTGGAAGCCGCCCACCAGCAGCTGCACGCGCTTGCAGAAGATGCCCGCGATGGCCAGCAGCGATGCCGCCACCAAAAGGCCGTTGCGTCGCAGGGCCGGGGTCAGGCAGATGACGGCGCACACGGCGCAGCCGATGATCTCGAACCAGAAGTAGGGCGCCAGGGGGCCTTGGGTCAGCAGGGCCACCACTTCCGCTCCGGCCCCGCCCGGGAAGCCCTCGGTGAGCAGGTCGCAACCGAAGAAATACAAATCCACCAGCACGAAGGCGCCGAGGAGCTTGGCGAGACGCACCACGTTGTCCTGCTCAAGCTCGAGGTAGCCCGCGCGGCGCAGCCCGATGACGATGGCCATCACGAGCGCCGTGCCGCACACCAGGGCGGAGGACACGAACCATGGAGCCAGAAGGGCGGTGTGCCACATCTCGTGCCCCTGCTGCAGGCCGAAGATCCAGGCGGTCACCGAGTGCACGAGCACGGCGGTGACAAGCGCGATCACCGAGACGATGCGCAGCGCCACGGCACTGACCTTGCCTCGCTCGGCCTGGATCTGCGCCCACAGGTACACGCACGACAGGATGAGGTAGGTGCCCAGCACGATGATGTCCCACATGAGGGGGCTGCCCAGGTTGGAATACACGAACAGCTCCCATACGCGGAAGGGCTGGCCCATGTCCACCACCACAAGGCCGATGGCGACCACCGTGCAGGCGATGGAGGAGAACACGGCGACCTTCGAGATGCCGCCGAAGCCGCGGATTCCGAGGGCCTTGGGCACCGACGAGATAATGAGGCCGCCAGCCGACAGGCCCACGAAGAACATGAAGCCCGTGATGTAGAGGCCCCAGCTATCGAGGTTGCGCATGGCGGTCTGCACCATGCCGCCCGACAGCTGCATGAACCACAGCGCCAGACCAACCAGCACCGCCACGGCGCTCACGCCGATGGCCACGTTCAGCGCCGGGCTCTTCACCGCGGCCGACGAGCGCTCGCTGGCGCGATCCCGCTCGCGGGGCGCCGAGAAATCGAGGTCGTCGTTGGCAAGGGCGCCGCCCTGCATATACTCAGACATAGCTCAACTCCTTCTCGTTACCGGAGGAAATAGACAGACGGTTCGGTATCGCGATCCTCGAGAAGGCGCATGGACGAGCGCTCCCTCAGCTTTTGCGATACTGCGGAATCGGGATCGCTCGCGTCGCCGAAGATGCGCGCACGGGCCGAGCATGCTTCAACACAAGCCGGCGCCAGGCCCTTCGCCAGCCGATGCCAGCAGAACGTGCACTTCTCGACCACATGCTTCTGATGCGGTGCCACGTCCTGGTCGCCCGTGGCGAAGTCCAGGTGGTAGACCGGCTCCTCCCAGTTGAAGGAGCGCACGCCGTTGTAGGGGCAGGCGCTCATGCACATGCGGCAGCCAATGCACTTGTCGTAGTCCTGGCGCACCACGCCCGTCTCGGGATCCTTATAGGTGGCGCCCACGGGGCATACTTTCACGCAAGCGGGATTCTCGCAGTGCTGGCAGGCCACGGTCACGTTATACATCTCCAAGTTGGGATACGTGCCGCTCGGGGCATCCAGATGCGGGCCGCCGACCGTCATGACGCGGTTCCACCACACGTCCTTGGGCAGGTTGTTCTCCACCTTGCAGGCAACGGCACACGAGTTGCAGGCGATGCACCGCTTGGTGTCCACCAACATAACCAGTTTGCTCTCAGCCATGGCTATTCCTCATTCCAGACACGCACTTCGACAAGGTTGTCGAAGTAGCTCTCGTTTACACCGACGGGATCGTACTCGCTGGTCAGAAGCTCAGACCAGCTACCCGCCTTGTGCTGGTGCTGCTGCCAACTCTTGGGATACACCATGCATCCCGGGCGAATGCCGTCGTTGTACACCGCCCGAGCCACGCAATGCCCGCGATCGTTGTACACCTCGACGTAGTCGCCGTCGGCAATGCCACGGGCCTCAGCATCGGCCGGGTTCATCTTGATCGTGGGCTCCGGGTCAAGCTCGCGCAGGTAGGCGTTGTCCGACCACATGGAGTGCACACGGAAGCGCGGGCGCTCGGACAGCAAGATGAGCTTGTACTTGTCCCAGGTGGGGCTGCCTTCATAGGCCTCGGTGGGATTAAAGTAGCGGGGCAGATGCTCGCGATCCTCGTCGAACTCCTGGCCCACGTCGAACTGCACGGTCGGATTCTCGACATAGAACTCCATGCGACCGGATTCGGTGCGAAACTCGGCGTTCTTCCAGGGGATCCAGGGCTTTTCCGGATACCAGTACATGTCCTCGTTCTGCTTGATGGCATCGTAGGTGATGCCGAGCGCGCCCAAAGCCGGGGTATCCACCACCTGGGACATGTATTCGTCCTCGGTAAGGTCGATGAGATCGGGATACCCCATGCCCTCGGCCAAGAGCTTCAAGATCTCGAAGTCGCTCTTGGACTCGTACAGGGGGTCGATAGCCTTCTCGCTGTGGAGGAAGCATTGGGTGGCAGAGATGGGCACCAACTCCTGCTGCTCGAACCAATGGGAGGCGGGCAGCACGATGTCGGCATACTTCACCGTATCGGTGAAGGTATAGTCGGCCACCACATACAGGTCCATGTTGCCGACGACGTCGTTGATGTACTCGTTGGTGTTCACCTGGTTGGAAACGGGGTTGCCAGCGTACACGTAGAGCGAGCGAATGGGGTAGTCCTCGCCCTTCCACTTGTCGGTGCGCATGATCTCCGGCAGCGCAAGCGCCGAGATCATAGGGTACTTCGCCGCCGTCATGCCCTTCACAACCGCGTTGATGCCCCAGCATGCCTTGAAGTCGCCAACACCCGTGCCTGCGCCCGGATAGCCGATCTGGCCCGTGAGCGCTGCCATGGTGATGTTGGCGTGGGCCGCGTGCACGCCGTTGGTGTAGGAGTTGGAGCCCCAACCCAGGCGATGAGTGCACGGGCCGTCGAGGGCGAGATGCGCCAGTTCCACAATGGTCTCGGCAGGAACGTCGCAGATCTCCTGGGCCTTCTCGGGCGCGTACTCCATAATGTCTTCCAGCAGCAGATCGTAGGCGGTGCTGCAGGAAACGCCGTTGAAGTCGTAGGTGCCGTTCAGCTGCGGGTCGGCGGCCTCAACGAGGCTCTTCACCGTGCCATCGGCATCGAGCACCGCCGGATGGTCGATGATCTTGGTGGTGGTCTTCGCCTTGCCGACCTGTGCGCCCTTGTTCTCGCTGGAGGCAGCCGAGACAGCGCCCGTCTCCACCTCGATGACCTCGGGCTCCACGCCCAGGTCGCTCATGCGCAGGAACTTCCCGGTGTCGCTGCGCACCAGGAACGGCGCGCAGGTGTGATCGCGCAGGAAGGGCTTGTTCACGGCATCTTCCTCCACCATGACGTACATCATGGAAAGCGCGAGGGCGGCGTCGGTGGCGGGCTTCACCGGAACCCACATATCGGCGCGAGCAGCCAGCTGGGTCATGATGGGGTCGATGACCACCAGCTTGGTGCCGGCATCTTGGGCGTCGGCCACGAAATGCCAGTCGTGAATCTGCGCATCGGTGATGTTGGCGCCCCACACGAACAGCGTCTTAGCGTTCTTGAAATCGGAGGGATCGTTCAACACCCAATCACCGAGGTTGCCCACGACGCGGTTGATGCCACGAGTGTTGGCCTGGTCGCGAGCGATCTTGATCATGCTGGCGTTGATCTTGTTGAAGAAGACATTGTACATGGGCGATGCTACGCCGCTGATGGCTCCCAGGTTTCCCGAGCCGCGGGTATAGGCGATGGCCTGCTCGCCGTATTCTGCCTGGATGCGCTTCCACTCGTCGGTGATCTCCTTAATGGCCTCTTCCCAGGTAATGCGCTCCCACTCGCCGGCCCCGCGCTCGCCTACGCGGCGCATGGGATACTGGATGCGGTTGGGGCCGTAAACGTTGTAGACATGGCTCAAGCCCCGCAGGCAGATGCGATCAACGCTACCGTCGGGAAAAGAGTTGAAAGAGCGCTTGGACGTCTTGACGATTTTATTGTCGCGCACATGAATGTTGAGCTTGCATGTACCCGAGCAGTTGCCGCGGCAGATGCCGCAGAAGATTTCCTCACCATCGCCCTCGGTTTGCCCCGCCTCGTAAGTCTCGGCCTGGGCAAGGCCGCCGGCAGCGAAAGCCCCGGCGCCTCCCGCGGCTACAGCAGCGGCCGCAACGCCCGTCGACTTGAGAAAGTTTCGGCGCGTGAGTCCGTTGGCGGGACTAAATGCCTCAGTCATCTTTCCTCCTCGCATGTTTTGGGAGCATGCTTCCCTTGCAGCCCGTTGCCCTGGCGCTGCCAAGCGCAAACTCCCCTTCTCTCGGAATCAGCTCTACTCTACCTGATTCCATTTCGGTAAGAATTGGCCAAATCCTTATGGCGTCATATTATCACAATGTATTGCGACAATAAATAGATTGTCGCAACTTTTTGTGACAATGCGAAAAAGTGTTCTTTGACCTGGTATATTTCCCAAGAATGCACAGTTTTTTCAAAGCGAAACAGCTTTACCAGCCCACTTCACGGGCGACTGTGTGCGCCCCACCACCGCATCTGGGCGCAAGCGAGGGCCTAGCGCATGAACTCCCGGTGGGCAAGGCGAGCCTCCACCATGGCGACAATGTCGTCATCGGCCAGGCCCGCATTCGAACATACGCGAATCATATCGTCGATTACCAGCTCGATGGGAGAATCAGAGGCCGTATGAGCACCCAAATCGTGGCGCTCGGCTACGAAAGTGCCCCGTCCCTTGCGAGTGGAGATGTAGCCCTCGCGCTCCAAATCCATATAGGCGCGGTTCACCGTGTTGTAGCTGATGTCCAGATCTACCGCCAGGGCGCGCACCGTAGGAAGCCTGTCACCGGGAACAAAGGCCCCCGAGCCAATAAGGTAGGCGATGCGGTTCTTAATCTGTATCCACACCGGAAGGCCGGAGCTGTGGTCTATGGCGAAAGATTCAAGGACGCCCATGGTGCTTCTTTCTCGCGAAACGGTACCTATATCCTATCAGAGTCCTCGCCCCTCGCGTTGGACGCCTTCAGCAAAACCATCGCTCACCGCCGTGGGCACGGTGACGACGGCGCTGCCGGATCCCTTTACCGTCTCGTACTGCATGAGCATGGTGCGCAGCTTCAGCGCCGCATCCTCATCACCGTAAATGCGAGCAGCCTCAGAAAGCATCTCCGCCAGATCGGCCTCGGCGCTCGCCACCGTCATGCGAGCGTTGCGCTCGCGGTCGGCCTGCGCCTCCAGGGACATGACGTTTTGCAGCTCCGCAGGAATCACGATGTCGCGAACCTTCACGGAGATGATATCAACGCCCCAGCCGGATGCCTCTTTCTCGATGTCGACCTTGATCTCCTCGTCGAGCTGGTCCCGCCGCAATGCCACCTCGGCCACAGTCGAGCGCCCCACCGCCTCGCGCAACGAGGTCTGCGCGAGATACGATATGGCCGCGTAGTAATCTTCCACCTCCACGCAGGCCTTTTCCGCATCCCAAACCACCCAGAACAGCACCGCGTCGATGTTCACCGGCACGAGATCAGCCGTCAGCGTGCGCTCGGCACGGAAGGGAGTGGCGATAATGCGCTGATCCACACGGATAGTTCCGTGCTCCAAAATGGGAATGGTGGCGTAGAAGCCGGGCCCCACCACGCGGTTCAGCTTGCCAAGCCGCAGCACGACCACCTTTTCCCACCCCAAAGCGATATGCAACGATGAAGAGGCCGCGAGCGCCGCCACCAGAGCCGCAAGAATACCCACAAGCGAGATGCGCCCCTCAACGAGAAGGTCGCATGCGAGCACAGCGGCAGCCGCGGCCACGAACACGGCAACGCTGAACACGAGAGCGCCGTTGCGCGACGACTTCTTGGGCACGTAGGAGGTTGCCGCCAGCATTTCCGCTTCGCTGTCGCTCCACGGCCCCGGCGCCGCCTCCCATTCGGCGCGGCGCACCTTGCGACTTCTTGCGCTTTTCGTCATCAGTCGATCCTTCCTTTCGTCCTGCTCGGCAAATCGCCTTGCCGTTGATCGTATTCTGGCGCTTCCGCTGTGAGAACGCGGCTCAGCTCCCTGTTGCCGCGAATGCCATACGTATTGCAATCTCGGGACTCTGGGAAACATCGAAGGACGCGAGCCCCGTCACGCAGATTCTCAGGGCCACACCGCCAAGGAGCAGGCAGCAGGCAATCCAAAGGCCCTTCGTGCGCCGATCCCCTCCAAGATAACGACACTCCAGGATAAAAGGCGCGACCAAACCGACCAGCACAAGCACCACCCAAAACATAATCGCCTCATCGCCCACCAGAAGAACGCGGCCCCCTGCCTCTGTTCGGGTATCAGACAACAAAAACGCCGCAAAAAGAGCCAGCGCCACTATCTCTGCGACGATCGCTGCGCGATCCATGCGGCTTAAGCATCGCAGTGCTGCGCCAAACGGCACGCGGGAATCAACGAGAGATGCGACGCCGAAGGCTACGGCCACACCGCACGACAGCGACGAAAGGCAGAAGAGCGCCGGAACGAGCCATGTCCCGAAGGCGACCACCGAGGGAAACTGCATGAGGAGCACCCCCGTGTAAACCGCCGTGACCATTCCCGCGATCACGGCGGCGACGGCGGCGACAAGCACCACAAAGAGCGGCAATCGCGCGCCAACGCCATTCGACGCAAGAGCGAAGAAAGCCGCTAACGCAGCCGAAGCTAGAAGCGCCCATGCACCCACCGTCACGACGGTGAAGCGAGGAGCCAGCCATAAAGAGAGCACTCGCTCGGGACGACCGGCATCGGCCATAAGGCAAAGAGCGCCCGCTGCCAACAGCACCAGGCAAAGAACCCAGCCGCGGGACAAAAGCTCGTGGGGCACTCGCAGGTTCTTTCGCAACCAAAGAACCAGGTGAGGCGGCGATTCCCTTGCGACCCAATGGCTCGATCTTGCACTGTAGCGACCGATATTGGCGCATTCCAATACACCCATAACGACACAGGCGCCCGCCCCCGTTCCCCCGAAAAACAAGTAGGCTACGGCAAGCTCGCTGAACAATCTTCTCCCCTGCCTTCCAACGCCGCCCCTACATTCTGCGAATCATCTCGTCCAAGTGTATCCACTCAATCACTTTATCGCAAGTTATTACGATAATTATTTTGAGAAGAAGCCGACAACGCCAGCTCCGTCATGGACAAGAACCTCATGGCCGACGCCTTTGCTGCCGACACATGAGCGGCCCCGTCATAGTCGTCGGCGATGTAGCCCACTCCCACCAACTTTGCAGTTTTGCCCTCCTTTACGCCATCTTCCGTCTTGCATAAAGCCTCATACCGATAGCTATATAATGAATTTGAATGTGAATCTATGCAAAGGGGCATATCCATGAGTGAGTCGAGAGCGCATCAGTCGGGCAGCAGCCACATCGCAGCTGGCACGAACCCCAAAAGCAAGCCTTGGCTGACACCCGACGAACAAGTGAAGCACCTGCGAAGCCAAGGGGTCCGATTCGACCTCATGAGCGAAAAGGGCGCGATCTCCTATCTAGCCAAGAACAACAACTTCTTCCGCTTGAGATCCTATCGCCAAGGATTTGCCAGAGTCGAAGAGGGCAAGCGCAAAGGGCAATTTGCGAATCTTGACTTCAAGATGCTCGTCGACCTTTCCGTCATCGATATGCTCCTTCGTTATGAGATGCTGCGATTGACGCTGGATGTCGAGCATTTCTCCAAGGTCATGCTGCTCACGCATATTGAAAAGTGCCACGAGGACGGATACGAGATCATCCAAGATTTCCTGGCAAGTTACGATCACCCAAACGGCAGCAAAACGCCCAATCGACTGAAGCAAGAAATCGAGCGTGGCAAAAATAGCCCTTATACCAGAGATCTTATCGCATCCTTTCCTGATTTTCGTTTCCCCGTCTGGGCCTTTCAGGAAGTCATTTCCTTTGGCAGCTTTAACTACTTCACGAAATTCTGCAGCGAGCGTTTCGAGGACAAAACACTGGCGAACGACTTCTACCTTTTGCAAGATGTTCGCTCCCTGCGCAATGCCTGCGCCCACAACAATTGCATCATCAACGATATGGGAGCAAAGCCAGGCGGCAAGCGACCCAATGACACCATATCTCAAGCGGTTTCTTCCGTTGCGTCAATCGGTTCCGGTCAGCGCCGCTCCAAATTGAGCAATGAGCGCTTGCGTCAGATTGTCGCGACGCTCTACCTCCATAAGGAAAGAGCCTCATCCGGAGTCCTAGAGCACCGCACAGAAGACCTTGGAAAGTTTGCCGAGCGTATGAAAAAGAATATCGACTATTACGACGGAAACAACCAGATCAAATCGGGATTTCGTTTTATCGGCAGCCTCATTGAATCTTGGTATCCGACAGCGCAGAACGACACGCAAACACAAGCACAGTCATAACAAGCGCATAGCACGCGACACAGTATGCTCCTTCGCGATAACAATATGCGCACAACCCCAAATCCTCGGAAAGCTCTACCGCATTTCTGCTATGATAAGCCAGCATCGAAAAACGAGCGATCGTTTTGTACGAGGGTTTCTCGAAAGGGAAACCCTCTAGTTTTATGCATTCCCGTGCAATGTCCAGACCCCAATCTCATACTTTTCTGAGGGACTTCGGCTCAGGTTCAATCACAAAAAATCGACGACGCCGCAGTGGGTGTGGTAGATGGCGACTCTGATGTCCGGGTCGTGCTCGGCGGCGAGGCGTGCCAATTCGGGAGACGCCGACAGTTCGGCCGCGGCGGCGCGGGCATTCGCCACGCTGGCCTCGTAGGGGTCGCGCACGTCGCCGAGGGCCGCAGCGATGCGCTCGGTGATAGCGGCCACCGGCCCCGCTTCCCCGTCGAGAGCCGCCTTGATGGCGCCGCAGTGGGTGTGCCCCAGCACCAGCAGAAGCCGCGTGTGCAAGTGCTCGCAGGCGTACACCGCGCTCGCCAGCTCGATGGGGCCCACGACATTGCCCGCCACGCGGATGACGAACAGCTCTCCCAACCCGGTCATGAAGATGTGCTCGGGCACCACCCGCGAATCGGCGCACGTGATGACGCAGGCGAAGGGACGCTGGCCGTTCTCGAACAAGTCGGCGATGCGCTCGGGCGACAAGTCGCGCTCATGGTCGAGCGCCTCCACGTAGATGCGGTTGCCCTCGACAAGACGCCGCAGCGCCGCATCCGCCGGCACATGGGCGTCCCCATCGTAATCGTCGGCGGTGTACCCGGCGCCCGTCAATGTCTCGATCCCATCCTCGCTCATACCGCCTCCATCTCGCCGCGTCATCCTTCCTGGTAGCTCTATAATGATCCGAAGAGAGAATTTAGGCAAAGGGGCATATCCATGAGCGGGCCGAAGACGAGTCAGTTGGAAATCGAGCGGATGATCCGGGCGCAGCTCGAGGCGCTGCGATCCGACGTGGATCACGGACGCGCCCGGGCGCGGCGGCGCATCACGGCGCTTTTGAACGAGCTTTTGGACGAGGCCGAAGGATGCGCCGAAGCCGATGAGGCCGCCGCCTCCCTGCGGCAACTCGCCGCGGCGGCCCTCGCGCAACTGACGGCGGAATGCGCCTTCATGCCGGCGGCGGCCATGGCGGAATCCACAGCCCGCGCCGAGCGCTGCACGACGCGGGCCGCGGCCATCGCCGACGCGTTCGAGCGCGAGGCACGCCCCTTGGCCGAGCGCATCCGACGGGCCCGCACCCAAGCCACAGCCGCCTCCGATGCCCGCGACTTCGCCGCCTTGCTAGCCGAAGCCGCCAAGGAGAGCGCCACAACAGCCGCCGTAAAGGCCGCTCGTTCTTTCATGGCCGACGAACATTGCAAAATCGCAGACGATAGCGACGCGTCAATCGCCCACGACCAGGCGCAAGAAGTCTCCCGTCGGGCACTCGCGCTCATCGCTTCCCCTTGCACTCTGCCGGCCGACCGCGTCCTTCTTCTGGAAACGACGCGCGAGCTGGGGCCTGAGGCCGCCGCGCAACTGGCACTTCTGCTCCCAACCATGGAATCGAATGCCGCGGCCATGGCGGATCTTGTGGCCCTCATCGAAGACGCCGAAGCCGACCTGGGCGCCCAAGGCATTCCCTTTGCGGCTGCGCCGGGCACCTTTGCCACTTTGGAAGAGGCTGCAGGGCGCCTAGAGGCGCTGCGGGCCTTCCAGCTTCAGGCCGATCGCAACACATACCTGAAGGCTTGCATCGACGCCGTCATGGCACACCACGGCTACGCCATCGCCCGCTCGGTCACCATGGGGCGCGATCTGGCGGGCACCCATCGGCTCTTCGGCCGTGCAGACGCCACCGAGGGGCTGCACGCCTTCGTTTCGGATGCGGGAGACCTCATGCTGCAGGTGGCGGGGCTGCCCGAGGGCATCGAGGCCGTGGCAGACGGCGAGATCATGGCCATGGAACCCGCTCCGGCCGGAACGCGCACCGAGCGACTTCTCGCCGACCAGCACGACTTCTGCGCCGTGTACGACGAGATAGCCGATGACTTGGCTGCCTTCGGCATCACCAACGCCGTGCGTTACAAAGCCGCCCCCGGTGCCGTCTTCTGCCGCGAGATGCGAACCGTCGCAGATGTCGAGGCCGAAACCGCAACCGCAATCGCGACAAATCAGACGGGGCAGAGGAAGCGCAGGCACAGCGGCAACGCGGCAAGGGAGATGAGCTAGCATGCGTCTGTGCTCCTGCGGCTTCGCCAACCCCGACGATGCGACACACTGCGCGGCCTGCGGAAGCGCCTTGACGCACGAAAGCGCAGGCGGCGTTCTGCTTCTGGAGGAGGTGCGGAGCGGCCAGGTCGTGCGCGTCACGGCCCCCGGCGGCATCCTCGGACGCGCCGGCGACTTCTCGCCCGACCTCTTCTCGCCGCGGGTATCCGGCGTCCACGCCGTGGTAGCCACAAACGCCGAGGGCCATTGGACCATCGAGCACACGGGCCGCAACGCGTCAGCCGTGGAGCGCGGGGGCATCTGGTCGGATCTGCGCTGCGGCGCGCCCCAACCGCTGTTCGGCGGCGAGACGCTGAAGCTGGCCGACATGGTGTTCCGCGTGCGGGTGGGCACCCAGGAGGCTGTGGCAGAGGGGGCCACGGCGGAATCGGACGCGCAGGACGCTCCCGCCGAAACCGCCTGGTCCGTTCGCTGCCCCGTATGCGGAACCGAGTATGCCGTGGAAGGCCCCAAAAGCCACATTACCACCTGCGCGTTCTGCAAGGATCCGCTGGACGCCCGTCAGATCGCGCGCGTCGCGGCGCGGGCCGTGCCCGACCGGTAGGCCGCCATGCTCGTCGACCGCCTCTACTTCCCTGTCACCACCTTGGGTCCCGGCGAACGCGTCGTCGTGTGGACCTGCGGCTGCACGAAGCGCTGCCCCGGCTGCGCCAACCCCGAGCTGTGGGAGGCGCGCGCCGACGCCGCCATCTCGCCCGCGCGCCTCGCCACAATCCTGAACGAACTGGCCGCCCGCACGGGCACCCACCGTATCACCTTCACTGGCGGCGACCCGCTGGAACAGGCCGACGACCTCGCCTCGGTGCTCGCGGCCATCCGCCCTGCCTTCGACGACATCCTCGTCTACACCGGCTACCTCTTCGAGGAGCTGCCGCCCCTCCCTCGGGAAATCGACGTGCTCGTCGACGGACCCTACCTCGAGGCGGAAAATGACGGCGTCTGCGGACTGCGCGGTTCAGCCAACCAGCGGATCATCGTGCTGAACCCGGCCCTGGAAACCCTGTATCATGAGGAAATGCAGAAACCGCGCTCGGTGCAGAACGCGGTGTTCGACGGCCGGGCGCTATCCATCGGCATCCACGGCCGGCCCCTCGAGACCCACGAGAAGGAGTAGTCCTGTGAGCACACCCACCTGGCAGCGCGAGCTGGAGAACTTCATCGGCATCAAGCCGCTCTTCGTCCTGGAGGGCAACGTGGCCGACCTTTACCCGTGGGAAGCGGAAGGCGCGACCCAGTTCCTGCCCCTCGCCCATATCCTGCCGGAGCTGTTCGCCGCACCGGACGGCGCACGTCCCTACCGGTTCCTCTACGTGGATCCGCTGCGGGGCGTGCACGACCCCCTCGGCACCGGCGAGGTGCGCGCGCTCGCCCAGGCGGCCCAGCGCGAGGCGGAACGCCTCACCGCCGAGGCCGACGCCTTGAACCCCGGCGCCGACCCGGCGAGCCGCCAGCAGCCCTTCGCCGCCAATCGCCTCGTCCACGACTCCCTGCTCGTGCGCGCCGCCCTCTCGCGGCGGCTTACGGAAGATCCTTCGGCCCCACACCCGAAACGCTGCGCCCAAGGCGATACGGAAAAGACCGCCGCTCCCGAAAGCGCTCGCCCCCATTCGGTCGCCTGCGTGTTCGACTTCGCGAGCCGGCTCGCCTCCTCGCCGGAGGACCTCACCCCCGAGGAGAACGCCGTGTTCATGAACCTGCTCCTCGGTGCGAAGGACGCCATCCGCAGCGACGGCGAGCATGCGAACACCCTCGTGCTTATCGCCAACAAGGCCACCGACCTGCCCTCCTGGCTTCTGCGCGGCAACCCGGACGTGCGCGTCATCACCCTGCCCAACCCCGATCGGCCGGCACGCGAGGCCTACCTGAGCCTCGCTTTCCCCGACCTGGCCGCGCCCGAGCTCGCCCGTCCCCGCGAGAAGCTCGTCGACACCACCGACCGTATGCTGCTCACGGAGCTTGACGAGCTGCGGCGCCTCTACGCCCGCGGCGGCACCGCGCCGGAAAACGTCACGGAACTGGTGGATCTCTACAAGTACGGCATCCGCGAGAACCGCTGGAGCGCCATGATGGACAAGCTGCGCGACGACCCCGCGGCCGTCCTGCGCCGCCGCGTGAAGGGCCAGGAGCCCGCCATCGCCAAGATCGTCTCAGTACTCAAGCGCTCGGTGCTGGGCTTTTCCGGCATGCAGCATTCCTCGGGCACCAAGCCCAAAGGCGTGCTCTTCCTGGCCGGCCCCACGGGCACGGGCAAGACGGAGATCGTGAAGGCGGTCACCGAGCTTCTGTTCGGCGACGAGCGCAGCTACCTGCGCTTCGACATGTCCGAGTACGCCGCCGACGCCTCCGACCAGAAGCTCTTCGGCGCCCCGCCGGGGTACGTGGGCTACGAGGCCGGCGGCCAGCTCACCAACGCCGTGCGCGCCAACCCCTTCTCGGTGCTTCTGTTCGACGAGGTAGAGAAGGCCCACCCCTCCATCATGGACAAGTTCCTGCAAATCTTGGAGGACGGCCGCATGACCGACGGCCAGGGCCAGACGGTGTACTTCGGCGAGACTCTCATCTTCTTCACGAGCAACGTCGGCATCTCCGAAGAGCTACTCGACGAGCACGGACGCACCATCGGCCGCCGCAACATCGTGCAACCCGACGAGCCCTACGACGTCATTTGCGCCCGAGTCCAGCAAGCCATGGCCACGCACTTCAAGCCCGAGGTCTTAAACCGCATCGGCGACAACATCGTCGTGTTCGACTACATCTCGCCGGAGGCCTCGCGCCTCATTCTGGAATCGCAGATCCGGAAGATCAACGGGAACGTGCGGAACCGCTGCGGCATTAGCGTCGCCGCCGCCCAAGCCGTGCTCGATCTTCTGGCCGAGCGCGCACTGGCCCCCGAGGTGCGCGAGAACGGTGGCCGCGGCATCGGCAACTTGGTGGAGGATGCGTACCTCAACCCACTTTCTACCTTCATCTTCGACGAGAACGTGGAAGCGGGCGAAGTCGTGGAGGCCGTCGCCGGCACCGAAGGTGTCGCGTTCCGCCGGGCCGACGAGGGGGCCGACGCCGCGCCCCGCAACCCCTGGAGCCGCTGATGGCCGCGAGCGCGAACATCTCGCGAGAGCCGCGGCGAGACGTGGCGCCCACCATCGTGGACAGCGCCCCCACCCTGGTGGACATCGACTCCACGGCCCCCGTCCTCTCCGGCGCCGACCTGCCCTTCCAGGGCGACGGCGACCGCCCCTTCACCCTGCACACCGCCGACGTCATCGGCGCGGGCGGCCAGGGCACCGTCGTTGCCGCCACCGACGAGGAGGGCCGCCTCTTCGCCGCGAAGATCGCCTACCAGCCCCATGCCGTGCGCGACCGACTGGCGCGCCGGACGGTGCTCGCCTACCTGCGCCGCCTCATGGCCGACCATCCCCTGGGCGAGAAGCATTTCCATGAGACGCACCTCATGCCGATGTACGCCACGGGCCAGATCAACGATAGCGTGCCGGGGCTCGGCGAGTCCACCTACGACGTGGCCGTCATGCCCCTTTGCGACGATGCCTTCGCCCGCGCCGGCGCCTCCTTCGAAGAGCTGCGCGACACCGTCATTCCGCAGGCCGCCCGCGCGCTGCACCTTCTGCACGACGAGGGCATCGTGCACCGCGATGTGAAGCCGAAGAACCTCTACCTTTTGGAAGGCGAAGTGGTGCTCGGCGACTTCGGCATCTCCTCGGTGCTAGAGGCCGGCCGCGACACCGGCGCCACCAAGGTGGACCGCCGCACGCCGGGCTACTCGCCCCATTCCTCGGTGGTGCAGCGCGAGAACGACTGGTACGCGCTCGGCTACACCATTTGGACGCTGTACAACGGCGGCCGCCACCCCCACCAGACGCTCATCGACGGCGACGACTTGTCGGCGGTGCTCGCCGGAGGGCGCCCCGTGCCCTTCGAGGCCCGCGCGCCCGAGCACGAGACCTTGGGGCAACTTATCTACGGGCTCACCTACGCCCATTCACAAGGGCGCCTCGGCTACGACGACATCCAGCGCTGGCTGGCCGACCCGGATGCGTTCCGCTACCGCGACCCGCTGGACGCCGCCGCCATGGCGGGGCCGGCGGGCTACCAGTTCGAAGGCGAAGTATACGAGAGCCGTGCCACCCTGGTCACGGCGCTCGCAAGCAATTGGGAGAAGGCGAAGCGCCACCTGTACACCCACGGGCTGGAGGACTATTTCCGCAAACTCGGCGAGACCGACCTGGCCGTGGCCTTGAACGACATCACCGACCGCGACCCGGACACGCTGCCCGACGACGAGGACGGCGACGAGGATCTGGGGCTCTCCCGCGCGCTCTCGCTCATCGACCCGACCCGTAGCGCAGTCTTCTGGAAGGGGGAAGCCGTCGTGCCCGGGGCCGAGGCCGTGGACGCCCTCTTCGCGCGGGCCGCCGCCACGCCGCTTGGCTTCTACCACCTTATCGCCAACGAGGAGGCAGTGCGCGACCTTCTGGGCATCGTGGCCGTGGCCGGCTTTCCGGGGCCGGCCCGCGCCGGGCTGCAATGGCTGCGCGAACACGAGGACGCGAATCTGGGCGAGAAGGTGGACCGCGTGCTGGCAGTGCTCGAGGCCACGGCGGCCGACAAAAGGACCATGCGCGCCTTCGCCGTCCGCTACGGAAGCGACGGCTGGGCGTTCTGGGTGCAGCGGAACCTGAAGGCCTACCACGGGCGTACCGGCGCCGGAGACAGACTCATCCGGGCCGTGGGCGCCGCGACCGTGGACAACTCGGCGCCCCTGGCTAAAACCGTGGAGGCACGCACGCGTCTGGTTCAGCACGCCGACGATATGGCCGCACACACCGAGGCGAGCCCGCACATCCACCACTTCGGCATCGTCCGCGAAAGTGAGACGGTGGTGCCCGCCACCGCTGCCGGCTACTTCACTGCCGAGCTGTTCGATCGCCCGGTGCCCCGCGGCTTCATCACCGAGCTCATGGAAGCCTCCGCTGCCGATAAGGCCGCCGTGGCCGAGGCCCGCAAGCATCTGTGCGGTGCCCGCCGCGATGCCCTTGCCGAGGATGCCGCCGCGGCCCTGGAAGAGGCCGCCTCCCAGATAGATGCGCTGGCCGATGCCGAGGGCAAGCACGCCCCCGTGGACGGCCTTTCCAAGCCCGCCTTCTTCGGGCGGCTCGTCCTCGCGGTCGCCTTCGTCCTTCTGGTGTGCTTTGTCACGCCCCGCTTCACCTTCGGAAGCTGGCGGAACGGCGTCGTGAACGCCGGCGAGCCACTCGCCACGGCGGCCACAGTGCTCGTCTCCCCCACCGGCATGGGGGAAGGCTCGGTGTACCCGGACGCGCTCTGGGACATCTCGGCAGTGCCCACGGCCACCTTCACCGGAGCGGCGCTCCTCGGTTTTCTGGCGGCGACCGCCACGGTGCTCGCCCCCAAGTTCGCCAGCGCCGCCTTCGCCATCCGCGGCGTGCGCACCCGCGGGCAGACGCGCCGGCGCGCCACGGCCCTGCGCAAGGAGGCGGCCCGCATTGCGCAGGGCGGCGGCGAGGCCGCCTGCTGGATCACCAGCAGCGAAGAAGGCCCGATACCGGTGGCCCGCGACACGAGCGCCTTCATCGCGAAGACCCGGGCGCGCCGGCACCCCGAGGCCACCGCCACGATCCTTTCCAAGGGGCTTTTCTGGGGCGGGGCGCTCATCGCGGCGGCCGGTGTCACCATCGTCACCGCCTCGGGGCTGGGTTATGATGCTTGGGCGGATCTCGCCAGCGAGACCGGTTGGGACTTCCTGCAGGACCAGCTCATCTGGGGCATCGCCTACTGCGGCCTGGCCGCCCTCTCCTTCGCCGCCATCGCCATCGCGCGGCGCGAGCATCCCACCATGGTCACGCTGACGCTTCTGACCATCGCCTGCGTCATCCCCTTCCTCGTCCTATTCGCAGGCACCATCGGCATCTTCATCGTCGTCCTATACTTCATCTTCTCCCTTTTCCGCCGCTAGGAGCGCCCCATGAGCAACGACACCCCCGAACCCACCGAAACCTCCGACGTAAGCTCTGCCGCTTCCCTGGCCGCCCTGGTGCGCCGTCGCCAGAACCTGCAGATCCTCGCCACCCTCGCCGCCCTCGTGGCACTTGTGCTGCTGCTCAACCTCACACCGGTGCCGGGCTGGGTGTGCTCGTTCATCGAACTGGAGCCCGACGTTCCCGCCGACCTGCTCGGCGAGGCCTACTGGGACGACTGCTTCGGCGGCCCTCTGGGCGATTTCGCCGCCGGGTCGCTCCCCCGCCCCGAGCACCTGAGCTACGCCCCCGAAGCCGACCAGTTCCTCGCCGAACTGGAGAAGCTCGCGGCCCAAGAAGCGGCCATCGAAGCCGCAGAAGCCGAGCAAGCGGAGGCCGAGCAGAGCGAAAAGGAGTCTTAGGAGATTCGCCCTCGTTACGCGCCCTTTATGCCCAGCCGATCAATCTGCGCCCGTGCGAACACCTCGATATCTCGCAACTTCGAAAGGGGGGCTCCCAGAGCGTCTTCCGTATCGCGCAGCACATCGGACGCTGCCCCGCCGACACCTTCGCAGACCCCCTCAATGAGCCGGTTCACCATGCGCGGCGAAACGTCTAGCTCCTTCGCCAAAGCGAGAAAATCGTCCCGGCCAACCTCATCGATCTTGCTGGTCGACCCGATGCGCATGGCCATATGGCGATCGAGGCCCCCGTACACCACCGTCGAGACGATGTCGTATACAGGCGCCAATGCAAACGACGACCAGTCGACGCCCCGAAGCACGGTGAGGTTCTTGAGGTGCCCGTCGCAATTTCCGAGAACGGCGTTCACCACCAGCAGGCGCACGAACGCCTCGATATCGCGCACCGGATCCGAAGAGCACTCGTAAAGCACATCCCGCACCTTCTTCGCATAGCGCACGCCCCCCTTCTCGTACTTGCGCTCCGGCAGGAGGCTGAGCACTTGGCAAAAATCCTCCTGGTGAAGCCGTTGAACCCGCCGCACTCCGCCACCAGCTCGCCGATCATCTTCGGGAAGCACCATGCGATCGAAACGCTCAATGACGAAGAGCGGTTGATCTCCGATGGTGTCGAGGTAGCACTCGGGCACAGAAAGTCCCGCGGCCTCGGCCAGACGCAGGCAGTAGTACTCGTTCTCGCTCAACTGCTCGAACCGCCGATTCGCCGCCTTCACGATGTGCGTCGAGGCGGCAGTTCCCTGCGGTAGAAAATACTGCGAAAGAGACCCCGATGACCGATCCACGTACAGACCCATCTTCGACTGGGCACCCGCCAATGAGAGCTTGGCTTCCTCTTGCAGCTTGGCAACGCCCTCCGCACCCGCCTCGAACGCACGGCCCAGCTCTTCCCGCGAAAGCGGATCATAGCCATAGAGGGCGTCGTCCGAACCGTTGTCGCTTTCCAAAATAAGGGCGCCGATGCACTCGCTGCCGAGAGCGTCCAGCACTTTGAGGTACGATGAGCTCTTCACCTCCAGCGTTTTCGCCACAGCGGCAAGCGCGCCCCCTTCCGGAAGGAGATTGCGGAAGAACGCTCGGGTTTGGCGAACCGGAAAGGGCTCTTCCCGAAGAGGCAGCCGCACAGAGAGAGGCTGGGCGACCTCGCTTTCAAGATAGGACTCAGCATAAGAGAACTGCTCTTCCCGTCCGGGAATCGTCTCCAGCGTCCCGACGAGATGGCGTTCGCCCGATATTTCGCTCCACACCTTCATGCGCATGGTCTACCTCCTCTCTTGCAAAACGATGTTGAGTCCGACCATATTCGCCACGCGAATCGCCTTGTCCAGCTGGGCCGTCGGCTTTCCGTTCTCCAATTGAGAGACGAACATTGTTCCCACGTCGCACATCTCGGCGAGCTCTCCTTGCGTGTATCCAAGTTGCTTGCGACGATCGCGAATCGCTGCTCCGAAGTCCCGCGCGCTCCGAATGGCCATGTCCTCACCTGCCTTCAATCATTATCGCGATCGCGATAATAGCACAGGCAGAAAAGAAAAATATCGCGATCGCGATAATCTGCAGAAATTCCTCCACGATTATCGCGATCGCGACAAAGACTGCCCTCTGCGTCTGCGATCAGCACCGCGACCTGCGCAATCGACTAGCCGCCGATGCCTAGCCCTCCGAGGAAGCGCTGGCCGCTCTGCTGCCGTCGCGCTCGACCGACTTGATGAGGGTGGCCGCGTCGACGCCGTACAGCTCGGCAAGGGCGATGAGGTTGTGGGTGGACGGATCGCTCGTTCCCTTCTCCCATTTCGAAACCGCCTGGCGGCTCACGCCGAGTTCGTGGGCCACGAACTCCTGCGTCATGCCACAGCGTCGGCGCTCCTCCGCCAGTACCTCGCCCAAAGAATGCGCGGTCTTCTTTTCGCGATCTCGCCGAGGTCGTGCGTTCAGGTATCTCACAACCAGCGCAACCAGAACGGCGAAAAGGATATAGGGAATCACCTTGATGGCGATTACCGCCAGCACCATAACAACTTCGGGAAGCCCTAACCCCATGACCACCATTTTCGCCTCGCTTTCTCGCCTTTCGCCTTCTCAGAATCACCTTGATGAATTCATCCTAGCACGGAGGCGGCAGAGCACCAGCAACTATTGCGCACTTATAGGTTGCCCTTGGTGCGAATCGGTGTAACAGGGATGCCCTGGCGGCAAAAAGCCGATGCCAGTCCCCTCGAACCTGACATTGCGAATGGTCACAGACAATCTGGCCCGTCCGCACCCATACAGCGGCGGGGGCGACCATGATTTGGTAGACTGAGCCGGAACAATTACCGGAGCGCGAACCCGCGCCCTGCCGACCGTCGCGAGCGAGGAGCCGCCATGCAGATCACCCCTGCCGAAGTTGCCGAGACCTTGGCCATGGTGTCCAAGCAGAACTTGGACATCCGCACTATCACGTTGGGCATCAACCTGCGCGGCTGCGTCGATGCCGACGTGGACAAGCTGGCCTCGAAGGTTTACGACCGCATGACCTCGGCCGCCGAGAAGCTCGTGCCCACCGCCGAGCAGCTCGAGCGCGAGTTCGGCATCCCCATCGTGAACAAGCGCATCTCGGTCACGCCCATCGCGGAGATCTGCGCCGCGGTGACCGCCGACGACCTCACGCCCGTGGCCGTGGCCATGGACCGCGCCGGCAAGGAGGTGGGCGTCGACTTCGTCGGCGGCTTCTCGGCGCTCGTGCACAAAGGCGCCACCCGGGCCGACCACAAGCTCATGGACTCCATCCCCACGGCGCTCGCCGCCACCGACCGCGTCTGCGCCTCGGTGAACGTGGGCAGCACGCGGGCCGGCATCAACATGGACGCCGCCTTCAAGATGGCCGGCATCATCAAGCGCGCCGCCGAGCTCACCGCCGATAAGCAGTGCATCGGTGCCGGCAAACTCGTCGTGTTCTGCAACGCCGTGGAGGACAACCCCTTCATGGCCGGCGCCTTCCATGGCTCCGGCGAGGCCGACGAAGTGGTGAACGTGGGCGTGTCGGGCCCCGGTGTGGTACGTGCGGTGCTCGCCGACCTGCCCAAGGAGGCCGATATCACCACCGTGGCCGAGGCCATCAAGGCCACCGCCTTCAAGATCACTCGCGCCGGCGAGCTCATGGCCCGGGAGGCCTCGCGCCGCCTCGGCGTGCAGCAGGGCATCCTGGATTTGTCGCTGGCCCCCACCCCGGCCGAGGGCGACTCTGTGGCCGAGATCCTGGAAGCCATCGGCGTGGGCCAGTGCGGCGGCCCCGGCACCACGGCGGCGCTCGCCATGCTGAACGACGCCGTGAAGAAGGGCGGCGTCATGGCGTCGTCGTCCGTGGGTGGCCTGTCCGGCGCCTTCATTCCCGTCTCCGAGGACGCCGGCATGATCCGCGCGGCCGAGGACGGGGCGCTTTCCATCGAGAAGCTGGAGGCCATGACCTGCGTATGCTCCGTGGGGCTCGACATGATCGCCGTGCCGGGCGACACCACCCAGGAGGCCATCTTCGGCATCATCGCCGACGAGTGCGCCATCGGCATGATCAACAACAAGACCACCGCCGTGCGCCTCATCCCCGCCATCGGCTGCCAAGTGGGCGATCAGCTGGACTTCGGCGGCCTTCTCGGCTACGCCCCGGTCATGCCCGTGAACCCCTACGCCGGCACCGTCTTCGCCCACCGCGGCGGCCGCATGCCCGCACCTTTGAACTCGCTGAAGAATTAGCAGCCTCTCTCACATACCTCAAAGTCCCCGTTGCGCAGCACGGGGACTTTTTCTTTGTAAAAACTGGAGACAGCTGCACCCATTGCGGCTTCAGAACTCTGCATTTTTGCCATTTCGCGGCTTTCTAACTTTGCATTTTTGACATTTCGAAACTTTTCAACTTTGCATTTTTGCCACCTAAGTCGTAAACTACCTGTATATCGACAAGAAAGGCATATATGCTCAAGCGGAAAATCGAAAAACGGATCGAGTCTTGGAAGGCGACAAAGACCAATCAAGGCCTTCTCATCACTGGCGCTCGCCAGACGGGTAAAACAAGCAGCATCGAGGCGTTCGGGCGCGAACGCTATGAAGCCATGGTGAAGATCGACTTCGTCGAGCAGCCGAGAGCGGTCGAGGTCATCAGCGAAGCCCAGAACCTCAGCGATCTCATCATGCGCATCACCGCGCTTGCCGAACGGCCTCTCGCCCCCGAGAGCACTCTGCTGTTCTTCGACGAGGTCCAACGGTGCGCTGACGCCATTACCTGGATGCGCTATCTGGCCGAGGACGACCGTTTCGACGTCATCTACTCTGGCTCGATGCTCGGCGTCGAGGCCTACGACTTCCGATCCCTGCCCGTCGGGACCATCGACATCGAGGAAATGTTCCCGCTCGACTTCGAAGAGTTCTGCTGGTCCCAGGGAACCGACCCAACGCTCTGGGATGCCGTAAAAGGGTGCTTTGCCGCAAGAGAGCCCGTGCCGGACTTCTTGCATGAGATGTTCCTCGACCTTTGGCTGCGCTACGTCCTCATCGGGGGCATGCCCGAGGCCGTGCAGGTATTCGCAGACACTCACGATACCCAGCTCATGCGCGCCCGGCAGCGGGGTATTCTCGACACATATCGTGCCGACATTACGCGCTACGTGAAGGATCGCGTGCGCGCCCGCCAGATCAAGACCATATTCGATGCTGTGCCGTCGCAGCTGAACAAGGAAAGTAAGCGCTTTATCATCAGCGGCGCCACCGACGGCAAGCGGTTCTCCAGAATCGCCTCCGATTTCGATTGGCTTGCCGACGCCGGCGTCGTGATTCCCGTGCATCGAGCCACTGAGGCGACGTTTCCTCTGGGGCTCTCCGAGGAACGAAGCTACTTCAAGCTCTATCAGTCGGACGTTGGGCTGCTGTTTGCCACCTTCCCATCGACAGCGGTCGAGCAGCTGCTGGCTCGCTCGGAGGATATGAACCTGGGCGCCGTGTTCGAAAACGCCGTCGCTCAAGAGCTGCGCGCTCACGGCCATGAGCGGCTTTACTACTTCAACAAGCGAGGGGTCGGAGAGGTCGATTTCATGATCGACGCAGCCGGCGTCCCATACGTTGTGCCCATCGAGGTCAAGTCGGGCAAGAGCTCGAAGCGCCACGCGGCGCTTGATGCGTTGCTCGGCGTAAAGAACTACAAACTGGAAGGGGCGATAGTGCTGCATAGAGGAAACCTGGAGCAAGAAGGCCCCATAACATACCTCCCCATCTACATGGCCGCCCTCTTGTAGACACCAATCCCATATGAGACCAGACGCGCCGACCGCCCGCCGACTGCAAGGGGATCGGCGGGCGGCGTCACGGAAAACGGTGCGGCATGGTTAAGGCCGCCGCACCGCAGGAAAGTTCGCCGTCGAAAGACCGCTACCTCAGCGTAGCGTACATGACGGCCTTGATGGTGTGCATGCGATTCTCGGCCTCTTGGAACACGCGGGAGGCGTCCGACTCGAACACGACGTCCTCCACCTCCATCTCGGTCACGCCGAACTGCTCAGCGATCTCGGCGCCGATGGTGGTGTTCGTGTCGTGGAACGAGGGCAGGCAGTGCATGAAGATGGCATCCGGGTTCGCCTTGGCCATCACGGCCTCGGTCACGCGGTAGGGCTCGAGCAGCGCAATGCGATCGCGCCACAGATCGGCGGGCTGGCCCATGCCGACCCACACGTCGGTGTACACCGCATCCACGCCGCGGATGCCCTCGTCGATGTCATCGGTCACCGAGAGCGTCGCCCCGCTTATGGCCGCGAGCTTCTGGCAGGCCTCCCACAGCTCCGGACGATAGGTGCGGTTCCCGGGCACGTCGGCCTGGGGCCCCACCTGCACAAAATCGATGCCGAGCTTGGCGCAGATGACGAGCAGCGACGAGGCGGTGTTGCCCACCTGGCCGAAGAACGCCAGCTTGCGGCCGCGCAAGTCGGGGCCGAACTCCTCCTGCATGGTGAGGACATCGGCAAGCGCCTGGGTGGGGTGGAACTGGGCCGTGAGACCGTTCCACACCGGCACGCCCGCATTGGCGGCCAAATCCTCCACCACCGACTGCTCGAAGCCGCGGTACTCGATGCCGTCGTACATGCGACCGAGCACGCGGGCGGTGTCCTCGATGGATTCCTTCTTGCCCATCTGCGAGCTGCCCGGGTCGAGGTAGGTCACACCCATGCCGAGATCCATGGCGCCGACCTCGAAGGCGCAGCGGGTGCGCGTGGAGGTCTTCTCAAACAGGAGCACGATGTTCTTGCCCTCGAGGTAGCGGTGGGGCACACCGGCGCGCTTCATGTTCTTGAAGTCGCGGGACAGATCGAGCAGGTAGCGGATCTCTTCGGGACTGAAATCGAGCAGGGTTAGGAAGTGCTTTCCAGAAAGATTGAGCGGCATGGGATCACCTTTTTCTCAAGTGGGGGAAGTGAGGGACAGTCGCCGAAACGGCCAGCGGCCTGGCCGGTAACGACGCGGGAATCGGGCGCAACACGGCCCCGACCAGCACCGGCACAGAGGCCGGCCAGGGCCACACCGTCCCGAAGCGGGCGCCTAGATGTCGGCGCGGGCGAAGGGCATGGACATGCAGCGCGGGCCGCCGCGGCCGCGGGAGAGCTCCTCGGAGGGCACGACACACAGCTCGATGCCCGCCCGGTCGAGCACGTCGTTGGTCACGACGTTACGCTCGTAGACGCACACCTTGCCGGGTGCGATGGCCAGCGTATTGGAGCCGTCGTTCCATTGCTCGCGAGACGCTTCTACCGGGTCTCCCCCGCCGCACTCGATGAGCGTGACTTCATCGACGCCCGTGGCCATCTCCAGGATCTCCTTGAGCGAGCCGTCCAGCTCGTCCACGGCGATCTCTCCGGGGTTGTCGCCCTTGCGCAGGCGGTAGGCGTGCAGCTCGTCGTACATGCCCGGGTACACCGTGAACTTGTCGTAGTCGATCTGGGTGCACACCGTGTCCAGGTGCATGGTCTCGTAGCCGAAGGGAATCCTTATGGCGTACACCGTATCAATGGCCGAGGGCTCCTCGCCCCAGAACAGGTTGTGCGCCAGCGTGTCGATGGCCGCCGCCTCGGTGCGCTCGGAAATGCCCACCGCCAGCGTGGTCTCGTTGATGTTGAGCACGTCTCCGCCCTCGATGTGAGCCGCGCTATGGTTGTCGTACCAGAACGGCGTTCCCGCGAAATCGGGATGATAGGTGAGGAAGGTCTTGTAGAAGGGCACCTCGCGGTTGCGCTGGTTGTAGTACATGCGGTGCAGCGCCACACCCGTACCGATGGAGGCGATGGGGTCGCGAGAGAAGTAGCTCGACGGCATGGAGTACACCACGAAGTCGTCGGGGGCGAGACCGTCGCCCTCCAAGCGCGACAGCGTACGCGGGCCGCTCGCCAGATCGAGCTCGTGCAGGCGCATGCCGGCCAGGGCCTTGGCCACCAGCTCCCGGTTGCCCTCAATGGCGTCCAGCTTCTCGCGCACGAGCGGCACGAGCGCCGGATCGGGAATGGGAGCCTGGGCCATGTATTCGTCCAGGAAAGCGGCCCGAGCGACCGGGTTCGCGTCCATGGCCTCGGCCAGAAGCTCCTCCATGTAGAGCACCTCGGAGCCGGCCTCGCGCAGAATGTTCGCGAAGGCGTCGTGCTCCTTTTGGGCGTACTCCAGGTAGAAGGCGTCGTGGATCCAGCACTTCTCGAACTCCGCGGCCTTCATGTTCGCGAGCTCGCGCCCGGGACGATGCAGCACCACGCGCTGCAAATCGCCGATCTCGCTGGTCACGTGAATGGGTTTTTTCGCCATGACCTCTCCTTTCTCGTTCAGTATAAGCTAAGCGACGGGCAGCATGGCCGATATCGCCGTGAAGCCGATGCAGACCGCGCTCATGAGCAGCCACCACTTCCAGCAGGTCTTCCACCACTGTTCTAGGCTGATCTTGCACACGGCCAGACCCGCGACAAGGATGGCACTCGTGGGCGCGATGATAGTCATCATGGGCTCGGCCAGGCACAGGGCCGTGACAGCACCCTCGGGATTCAGTCCCACCAACTCGGTCAGGGGCCCGAAGATGGGCATGGTGAGCGCCGCCAGGCTGGAAGAGCTCGGCACCAGGATGGTCAGCAGGTTCTCCACCACGTACAGAATGGTGGTGTACACCGCAGGCGCCACATCGGCGAGCCCCATGGCCATGGCGTTCAGAATGGTATCGATGATCATGCCGTTATCGGCAATGACGAGCACGCCGCGGGCCAGGCCGATGACGATGGCCGAGAACGCGAAGTCCTTCAGGCCCACCACGAACTCCTGGGCAATCTTCTGCTGCGAGAACCGCGCGATAATGCCGGCCAGAAGGCCCATGGCCAGAAACACCGCCGACAGCTCGCTCATGTACCAGCCCTGGGACACGAGCCCCCACACGATGAGGGCCATGCCCGCGAGAAACACCACGAGGATCCACTTCTGGGCGGTCGTGAACGGCACATCGTCGTCCACCGCGCCCATATCGAGGCGCTTCTGCTTGTCATCGTGGAAGGTGAGCGACAACTCGGGATTCTTGCGCACCTTGCGGGCATAGAGCACCACCCACCCGATGGACAGACCCACGATCACCACGAACATGATGGCGCGCAGCCACAGCTGCGGGTTGCCCGTGATGCCGATGACGCCCTGGGCGATGAGCACGCTGAAGGGGTTTACCGTCGAGGCGATGTAGCCTGCCTTCGCGCCGATGAACACGATCATGAACGCCGTGAGCGAATCGAAGCCCATGGCGATCATGATGGGCAGGAATATGGCGAAGAACGGCAGGGTCTCCTCGGCCATGCCGAAGGTGGAGCCGCCGAGGGCGAACAGGAGCATGGCGATGGGGATAACCAGAATGTCCTTGCTCTTGAACCTCCTCACTACCCGGCGCATGCCGGCGTCGATGGCGCCGGTAGCCGTGATGATCTGGAACGCGCCACCGACGATGAACACGAAGGCCACCACCTCGGCCGCGGCCATGATGCCCGCGATGGGCGCCTCCAGCACCGCTCCGGGACCCTGGCGCAGATCGACCTGCTTGCCCGTCTCGCCATCGACGAACGTCTTGTCCATCTGCTCGTAGGTACCCGCCACCGTCACCTCGCGCCCGTCGATCTCCGTCGTCGCGAACGTTCCTGACGGAACAACCCACGTCATGACCGCCACGATGATCATCAAGATAAAGATGATCGTGTAGGTATGCGGCACCTGGAACGTGCGCTTTGCCTTTTCCCTCATTGCACCTCTCCTTTCTCACTCGCTGCGTGCGGGATTCGCGAGGCCATCATCGCGGGGCGACACCTCCCGTCCGGCCGTCGCATCGCAAGCGGGAACGCAGCTCGGAGAAGCGGCACCCGCAGTGACCTTTCCCGCCGCCTGAGCGGTAGAAGGTGACGTTAAAAGTCACCTTCTTTCCTCAGTGCCTTTTCTCAGGCTCGAAAATTCCCTATGCTTTGGAAGGACAACGAGAGAAGAAACGGAGCGAAACAGCCATGGATACCGTGCGAGTGAACAACGAAGTGGGCCGCCTCAAGCGAGTGCTCGTCCACCGGCCGGGCCCAGAGACGCGGCGCTTCCCTCACGGGGAATTTGCTCTGGCCTTCCCCTTGCGGCCCACGAGC
Organism: Adlercreutzia equolifaciens DSM 19450; assembly: GCF_000478885.1. Classification (NCBI taxonomy): domain Bacteria; kingdom Bacillati; phylum Actinomycetota; class Coriobacteriia; order Eggerthellales; family Eggerthellaceae; genus Adlercreutzia; species Adlercreutzia equolifaciens. The sequence goes on along the minus strand of NC_022567.1, from coordinate 689,878 downwards.
AGCGACTTCGATCTGGCACGGGCCCAGGACGAGCACGATGCCCTCACGGCGATCCTTCGCGCCGAGGGCGCCGAGGTTGTCGAGCTGACTGAGCTGGTCGGGGAGACCCTCGCCTTCGCGCCTGAGGCCAAAGACGAACTGCTCGAGCGCTTCCTGGCCAACTGCCGCATCGAGGGCTCCGAGCTGACCGAGGCGGCGACCCGGTACATGTCCGAGGCCGCCGACGCCGAGCAGTTCGTCACCCGCCTCTTCAACGGCATACGCTACGGCGACACCGACCTCGACGCCTCCGACCGCTTTCCGCTAGCCGCCCTCACCGACAGCGCTTTCGATCCCGATACCTTCCTCTCGAGCCCGCTGAACACGGCGTTTTTCACGCGCGATCCCTTAAGCGTGATCGGCGGCGGCATCAGTCTCAACCATATGTACTGGCACGACCGCAACCGCGAGGTAGACCTGCTCCAGACCGTCGCGGAGCATCACCCGTGCTTCGCGGACACGCCCCAATGGTTCGGCCACGACAGCTCTTTCCACCTGGAAGGCGGAGATATCGTCAACTTGAGCGGGCACGCCGTGGCCATCGGGCTCTCGAGTCGCACGGAGAGCCTGGCCATCGACCGTCTGAGTCAGGGGCTGCTGTGGGGCGACGGGTCGTCTGTCACCGATGTGTACGTGATCGAAGTGCCCCAGAGCGGCAACCGCCTGCATCTGGACGCCTACCTCTCTCCCATCGACGGGGACACCTTTGTGGTGGATCCCCTCCTGGCCCGCGAGCCCCGCGTCTACCGCCTGCGGCGGACCCGGCGGCGGGGCGGCGTGCGCATCGAGCCCTGTAGCGAGGGCCTCGCTCGTATCCTGGAGGCGGCCACGGGAGGCGGCCCGGTGCGGCTCATCGACTTCGGCGACGGCGGCGGCCCTATGGCCTTCGAGTACGGCAACGGAGCAGCGGGCATCCTGCCCCTTGCGCCCGGCAACCTCTGCGTGTGCGCGGAGAATCTCGCCGCCAACGAGGCGCTCGTCGATGCGGGCATGACCGTGCACCCAGTATCTATCCAGGAGATGACGGTCGGGTTCGGCGGTCCCAACAGCCTGTGTTTGCCCCTCGTGCGCGAGGATCTCTAGCGTTGTGAGCATCGGCGAGAACATACGGCGCCTGCGCGAGCGGGAGGGACTGTCGCAGACCGCCTTCGCAGGCAGGCTCGGCGTCACCAAGGAGACGGTGGGCCGTTGGGAAAGCGGCCGCACCTTCCCCCGGCGCACCCATCTGGACAAGATGATCGCCGACTTCGCCGTCTGCGCTGACGACATCATGAGCGAGGAGCGCGGGCTGGGCACGGCGCCGAGCGCCCCGACCGCAGACAACTGGCCGGGCCCAGAGACGCGAAACGACGGCACGGGTGCCGCTGAGGGGGCGGGAGATGCGATCCTTCCCATGTACAAGACGGATCGCTCGGGCAACGGCACGACGCTGCGCCATACCGGCTACGCCTGCGCGCCGTCCGACGTGGCGGCCCGTCACGTGGCCAGCATCTTCGTGCGCATGGACTATCGAGAGATGACGCGCCTCTATCCCGTCGGCAGTCTCCTACTCGTCGACCAGCGGGCCCGGCCCTACAACGGGTGCACCGTCGTGGCTCTGGTGGACAACGCCACTATCGTCGTGCGCCGTTACACGGCGGGCAACAACACCGTCGTGCTTTCCTCATGGTCCTACGATGCACCCTCGCCCGACCTCATCCTAGACAAGCGCCGAGTGCGCATCATCGGCGTGGTGGTCTTCTTCCAGGCCAGCCACGACACGGAAGCGCTCTGAGCCGGCTTTCCGACTCCACGCAATCGCCCCCATGCGCACGATCTGCACTTTGTCAGTTTCGTCGCAAGATAAGCGCATCCTCGGTTTTCCCGGAGCAACGCGCTAGCATAGCCACCAGAAAGTGCCCGCAGCACGCGGGTCCACCTACCTTCGCCCAAGGAGCAAACGATGATCAAGACGTTCAAGATGAAGCTGTATCCCGGCATGGAAGAGGAGTACGAGCGGCGGCACAACGAGCTGTGGCCCGAGATGATCGACATGATCCACGAGCACGGCGGCCGCAACTACACCATCGCGCTGGATCCCGACACGCTGACGCTGTTCGGCTACATCGAGATCGACGATCCCGAGCGGTGGGCCGCCGGCGCCGACACCGCCATCAACCGGAAGTGGTGGGACTTCATGGCCGACATCATGGAGACCAACCCGGACAACTCGCCCGTCTCCGTCGACCTGCCCGTGCTGTTCCATTTGGACTAATTCGGCAAAAGCCCAAAATGTGCAAAACAGCCTACTTCTCGTAGTCCGTTGACTTCGACAGCTGTCTCGTCATGGGCATCTCCCCAGGTCGCAATTTTCTGCCTCTCATAACGCCACAGCTAAAACTACGAGAACCATGCCATTTTGCACAAAATGACGCCCTGCCGCGCCGCCTTCACTATAATGATCGACGGAACCCGAGCGAGACGGCGAAAGCGAGCGAAGAGATGCATGTGCACACCCCCATCAAGGTACGGTACGGCGAGACGGACATGATGGGGGTGGTCTACCACGCGAACTACCTGCTGTACTTCGAGGACGCCCGCATCGACTTCCTGGACGCGCTGGACTTCTCCTATGCGGAGCGCATCGAGGGAGCCGGCTACATGAGCCCCATCCACGACATCGAGATCCACTACAAGGCGCCGCTGCGCTACGGCGAGGCGGGCGTCGTGCGCACGTCGATCGCGAAGAACCTGCCGATGCGCACGGTCTACCGCCAGCAGGTCTACCGTGCGGAGGATGTTCTGGAAGGCGAGGCGGCCGACGGGATCGCCGGCGATCCGAACGCAGAAGGCGCGGCGGCACTCGGCCGTCGCGAGCCCCAGCTGCGCGAGGGCGCGACGCCGCTCGTGGATGCGCTCGTCACCGTGTGCGTCGTCGAGCGCGACACCTTCAAGCCCGTGAGCCTGCGCCGCACCTTCCCCGACCTCTACGTCAAATACGAGGACATTGTTGAAGGGGCTTGATAGAGCAGCTCCACCACTTGGCCGCTCGCCTCAATTGCGAATTTTGTTGATTATCGACATTTTGAATTGCTGCATTTTGTTAAAAATGGGCTTTGTGAAATGCCGCATTTTGCAATTTGAGCTAAATAAGCTCGGCACACAGGAGCGCGCTACTCGTCCTGCACCCCGAAAAGCACTCCCTCATAGAGTTCGTCCAAACCGGCTTTCAGAGCCCTGAACTCCGGAATATACGCCTCGACGATGCGGTCGACCATGGCGCGGGCGGCGTCCCCATCGTAGATATGCGAGAGGTCGTTGCGGGTCTTCAGCATTTCGAGCCACAGATCGCCGTCGATGAAATCGTAGGTGGCAAAAGCGGCCTTGAGAATCTCGCGGGGCGAGCCCGATGCCGCAGCGGCAACGCCCTCGTAGGCCAGCGTCTCCTTCAGCAGCTTCCACGCCAACTCGAACTGGAGCGCGAACTTGTTCGTGACGCCGCTCATGACGAACTCGTTGGAGAGATCCTCGTCCTTCGCGCGCTCGAGCACCGCCAGCTGCGCCGCGTAGTTATCGTACTTCTTCATAGAGCACCACGCCTTCCTGCGCCACGCGGGCCTCCAGCTCCTGGGAAACCGGACCGTCCATGTTCACGAAATCGAAGGAGAGCAGGGTCGGCGCCTCCTCCTCGACATCCAGGGTGAAGCGCACCTGATCGCCGCCGAACACCGCCAGATCGACGTCGCTCTTGGGCCGGTGCTCCCCACGCGCCCGCGAGCCGAACAGCACGACACGGGACACACCACACCGGCGCGCGACGGCGCGGATGGATTCCAGCACGTTCTCTTTAATCCCCGTATCAACCATAAGGAGCATTGTACACGATGAGACTCTCGAGGCTTTCCGAAGGCATGCCAATGACGCAAAGCAACGACCACCGCACGAGGGGCGAAGCGCTACCTCTCGTCGATGAGGTGGATGAGCTCCTCGCGCTTGTTGACGTCGAGCTTGCGGTAGATGTTGCGGACGTGGGTGCGCACCGTCGAGATGGAGAGGACGAGGGACTTCGCGATGTAGGCCGGCGTGAAGCCGCGGGCCAGAAACACGAGCACCTCGGTCTCGCGGGGAGAGAGCCCCCGGGCCGCCGCCACCTCGGCGCAGCGGGCCTCCAGAGTGCTTTGCATGCTCGACTCGGCCAGCTCGAAGGCATCGCCGGGCGCATCGGCGCGGCCGGAGGGCTCAAAGCCATCGGGAGCGCCTGCGCCCTCGGGCTCTTCTCCGCGAGCCGCGCCGGCGGTACCCCCGCCAGCGGCGTCGCCAGCACCCGATCCTGCGGCCAGAACCGACTCCTCCGCGGCAGCCGACTCGCGAGGCGCCACCAGCTCGTTCCACGACGTGCGGCCGAGAAACACCAGGAGCACCGCCACAAATGCGCCAGTGAGTACCGCAAGCCACGGGGCGAAGTCGTCGGTCACCGCGAGCACTTGGGAGAGAATCTGTCCCAAAAGCGCCGCAGCCGCAGCCACGCCGCAGGCGAAGCCCGACGCCACGTTTGCCGGCAACTCGCGATTGCGCACCACGGCGAGCAGCACCGCGCACCCCAGCAGGGCGAGGACGATGTAGAACACGTAGAGGGCCACCACCGAGGCGTCCCGCGGGAACGTGCCCGCGGGAAACGCGCCCAACACCACGAACGCCGCCGCCATAAGGGGCACGAGGATGCGGTAGGACCAGGGCAGCAGGGGCGTGCGTCCCCACAAAAAGCAGACGCCGAACATCACGAGCGCCGCAACGGCTCCACCGAGAAACGACGCCTGCACGACGCCGAAGGCGCTATGGGCCATCACGTCGGTCATGAACGCGTACACGGCGAACCCCAAAAGAGGCAGCCAGGTCACCGACACGAGGCGGCGCATCGTGTCAGCGGGGCGGGCGAGGGGAAGCGCCGGGTCGCCCACGCGGGCGGCCACCGGCGGCACGACGACTCCCGCCACGAGCAGCAGGCAGAACACGGGAACGAGCACCAAAAGCGGCAGCAGCGCGAGAATCCAACCGACGAAGGATGCCGTCAGCACGACGAAAGCGCACAGGACAAGGGCCTGATCGATGGGGACGGCCACAGCGCGGGCCCATTCGGCCACCAGCAGGGGCAGCGCCGCCCCTGCCAAAAGCCCCGCGCCCACGGCTGCCGCCGGCAGCGGCGCAGGGGCGAACAGAAGCCCCAGAACGCCCATCGTGCCGAGCAGATAGGCCACCGCCGCAATGGTGGTGACCCGGGCGCGCGAGAACACTTTGCGCGGGCGCTGCAAACCGCGCAGGAGCACCACGGCAGACGAGGTAACGGCAGCGAGAAACAGCGCGAACAGAAACACGTCGGCGACCGCCTCGAACTGAGGGGCCTCGGCAAAAGCCCCCATGGTCGGCGCATAGGCGGGCAGCGTAACCACGAAAGCGACGAGGGCGAGGTGTACAGGGCGCAGGGCAAGCGGGGCGCGCGCCTCGTCGCCCGCATCGCGCAACGCAAAACCTTCCATGGCCTTTCCGCCTCCTTTCTTCGCTCCAGCGCACAGACGAGATGCGCGCACATCGCCGGGTAATCGTGCGACACAGCGCACCGAACAGGTGCGCTCCCTTCCAAACGCCGATTCTAGCATCGCCGCAGGATAGCGCCCGACGATTCGGGAACTCGTGGCCGACCTGTGATAATGCGCCTGCCGGCAGTCTTTTCAGGCTGCGGCTCCGCAATACCTAAAAAGCGCGATGCCCTTACCTATAAGCGGCGATGGCGCCCGACGGCCGCGCCCCCTATAGTAGACGTCGTTCCTCTTGGAGGCGGACTCCCACAGCTTGGTCTTCTGGGGCCATTGAGACCAGGCCGCTCCGCCTTCACCAAGGGCTATGCGGGAACCCGGCGCAGCGCGCTGGGAACTCGAGGGGCGGCGGTTCTCCTTTCTGGCCGCCGCCCGCTTTCTTTACCTCGTGCTAACTCGGAACGGCTGCGTATCATCAGGGGGACCGCAGCCGGAATCGCAGGGCCGCCGCGTCGGAGAGAGGCGCAGCGGCCCTTCTTTTTTTCGGCGAGGTCGCTTTAGAACGGGCTCGCATAGAGGCGGAAGCCGTCGGGGAGGCGCACGAGCCCGGCGCCCTGAAGCCACGAAGCGGCCGGCGTGGCCAGAACATCGCGGCCGTTGAAATGCTCGACGACGATCTTGCGACGCGCGGCAGGGGCGCCCTCGCGCTTGAGGGCGGCGCGCACCGAGGCGACCAGGGCGGCAACGGCCGCCTCCAGCAGTTTTTCATCGGCAGAAAACGCCAGCAGCGATTTCAGGCGCGGCGCGGCCCACAGCACCGGCGAGCCATCGGCAATGACCACAAGCGCTCCCTCGCGGCGGGACGGCCGCGCGGCCGCGAGGGCGGAATCGGCCGCAGGGGCCTCGCCCGCCGCCTCCCAGGCCACTTCGGGCCACGGGATGCCGACACCGAAGAGGCATGCCGGGTCGTCGGCGGGAAGCGCGACGAGGGGGGCGGGCGCCGATGCGTCCGCAGGCTGGGCGAAGGCGCGCAGGGCCTCCACCGTCTCGCGCTGGGCGAACTGGGCCGGGCCCATGCCCTCCACGAACATGCCGCGCGCGAGATCGCCTGCCTCTTCCATGGCCTTGAGCACCGGGTACAGCATCGAAAGGCCGCCGGGCACGCCCGCCGCCAGCGCGATGTCGCGCGTCACGACGCCGTAGCGGTCGAGCAGCGACTCCACCAGAGCCACCGCTTGCACCGTGGAACTCTGGCCACTCGGCGCCAAGGCCGACCAGCGCCCGGCGAGAGCGGCGTCGAAGGCGGTCGACGCAACCTGGCGGCCCACCACGGCCGCACGGGCGGCCCTGCGGGCCTCGCTGTGGAGCGACCGACCCCGCCGGCTGCTCGCCCGCCGCCGCGAGGGCGGCGGCGTCTGGCCGCCGGCTGCGGACGCCGATGCTGCCGCGGCCAGCCCTCCGGCGCGGGGAAAGCCCAGCCCGTCGCTGGTCGCCTCCCCCTTCCACACGAGCCGCTGCAGCGCCTCGGCCACCTCGCGATCCGTGCGTGCCGCGGGCCCGGCGAGCTGCGCGGCGCCATCCGTCAAAGCACGGAACGTGAGCGGCCCTTGGGCGACCAGCACGTGGCGCACGATGGCGTCCAGCGAAGGATCCTCCAACTCCCCCGGCTCGGCCGCGGAGGCCTCCGCCACCCCGGCCTGGGCGTCAACGGGCAGCGGCGCCAGGGGCGAGTCCGTCGGGAAGAACGAGATGGGATGCGCCTCCCCCACAGTAGAGGCCGCCCACAGCACCTCGCCGGCGGCGATGAGCTCGTCCAGCATGGCCGGCCGATAGTCGGGCACGCGCGCGGGCAGCACCTCTCTCTCCCACTGTTCCATGGGAAGGGCCGCGCCCTCGAACTGCGCGATGACCTGGGCTACCCCGTCGACGCCCGCAAGCGTCGGCTCACCGGCGCGCGCGATGTCCTGACGATCCAGCAAGAAGCGCACATAGGCGTCGGCGGGAATGGGGCGCACCGCCTCGCGGGCCCGGGCGAGGGATCGGCTGCGCAAGCGGGCGAGCACGGCGCCGTCGGCCCAGCGGTCGGGCCCCAAGCGCACGAGACGCCCCTCGGCGGCCAGCCGTTCCAGCGACTCGGCCGCAAGCGCCACGCCGACCCTCAGGGTGCATGCGGCCTCTTCGCTGTCGAAAGGCCCGTGGGTGCGCGCGAAGCGGGCCGCAAGTCCGTCCAGGGGGCGGGACAGCTTTCCCTCTCGCTGGGCCCAGAGGGGAGCCACAATGCCGAGCACCGCGCTCAAACGCGGGCCATCATCAGCGGCAGCCCACCTCTTCTCGCCGCTGATGACGGCGGAGAAAGCGCGATGGGCGGCTTCCAAGTCCGCGAGAAGGACGGCGACTTCGCCGCCCTCGGTTCGGACGGCAATCTCCTCCACCGTAAGCGGCCCCAGCTCGCGCAGAAGATCGGCCACGCCTTCCGCGCCCCGCGCCTTCCAACCATCGGCCGTCCGCTGCAGCTCGGCCACGGTGCGCGCCACCACCTCTGTATCCAGCATATCTTCCACAGCACCGGTGCCCAGAAGCTCGCCCAGAAGCGTCGGATCCACGGACAGAAGCGACGCCTGCCGCTCGGCATGGGGCAGATCGCCCTCGTAGAGGTGCTCGCCCAAATACCCGAACACGAGCGGCGCCGCGAACGGCGACGGGGCGGCCGTGCGAACTTCGCTCATCTTGATGGAACCCGAGGCAAGACCGTCCATCACCTCGCGCAGGGCCGACAGGTCGAACACGTCCTGCAGACACTCGCGCAAGGCCTCCAGAACGATGGGGAAATCCTCCTCGCGCCGGGCCGCCTCCAAAAGCTGTCCGCCCTTGAGACGCTGCTGCCATAAAGGCGCCCGCTTGCCCGGGGCCGTCGGCGACATGAGCAGGGCCCGGGCCGCGCATTCGCGGAAACGGGCGGCGAACAGGGCCGTGAACCCCACGCGTTCGCGCACGATGGATTCCAGCTCGTCGGAATCGAAACGGAACAGATCGCTTCCTGGCAGGGCGTCCTCGGCGGCGGGCACGCGCAGCACGATGCCGTCGTCAGAGGCCACCGCCTGCGGGTCGAAGCCCAGCGCAGTGGTAACGCGATGGGCCACGGCCAGCGCCCAGGGCTCGTGCACGCGGCGACCGAAGGGGGAATGCAGAATAACGCGCATATCGCCCGTTTCATCGGGGCAGGTCTCCACCACGAGCCGCCGATCCGTGGGCACCGCCCCGGTACAGGCACGCTGGGCCTCTATGAGAGCCGCCAGGTTGCGCCGGGCGTCCTCGTCCAGCCCGTCGGCCGTCAGGCGATCGCGCAGCGCCGGGGCCATGGCGCCCTCTTCCGAGCCCCCACTCGGCGCTTCGTCCCGCTCGGCAGCGCGCGCAATACCGCCGTCGAGCGCCCGAACAAGAGCCCCCCGGGCGCGACCCGTCTCGTAGGGGCGACCAATGGCCTCGCCGTGCCAGAAGGGCAGTCGCGCAGCGCGTCCCGGCGCCGCTTCCACGATAACCCGGTCGGCACCGATCTCCTTGATGCGCCAGGTGCTCGTGCCCAGGGCGATGATGTCGCCCACCCGCGACTCCATCACCATCTCCTCGTCCAGCTCGCCCACACGTCGGCGGCCCTGCCGGGCGTCGCCCTCCGGCAGCACCACCGAGAACATGCCGCGGTCGGGAATGGTGCCCGCCGCCGTTACGGCCAGGCGCTGCGAACCGGGACGCGGCGTGAGCAGCCCCGTCTCGCGATCCCACAGGATCCGCGGCGCGAACTCAGCCACCTCGCCCGAACCGTAACGCCCGGCGAGCATATCGAGCACTCCCTCGAAGGAGCGCCGGCCCAAATCGGCGTAGCAGGCCGACCGCCGCACGCAGGCAAGCCAATCGTCGGCTGGAAGGCCGTCCGGCGCCATGGCCACGGTGGCCACGGTCTGCTGGGCCAGCACGTCCAGCGCGTTGCGCACGAGACGCGTGCTCTCGATGGCACCGGCCTCCATACCCTCGGCCATGACGGCGGCATCGATGACCTCCACCCGGGTGCGCGGGAAGATGACGCCCTGGGAGCGGCCGCCCACCTGGTGGTTCGCCCGTCCCACGCGCTGCAGCCCGCTGGCCACCGAGGGAGGAGCGGCCACCTGCAGTACCAAATCGATGGAACCCATATCGATGCCCAATTCCAAGCTGGAAGTGGCCACCACGCAGGGCAGCTCTCCTGCCTTCAGCTCCCGTTCCACCTGCAGCCGCTTCTCCTTGGAGACCGAGCCGTGGTGGGCCTTCGCGATGACCACCGCGGGCTCGGTCACCAACGCCGTGGTAGAGCCGATGTCGGAACGGAAGCTCGCCCCCGGTGCCCCCCGCATGGCATCGGAGCCCGTGGGCACGCCGCGCACCGCATCATCGCCGAAAGCCGTCGCTTCCCCGCTGCCCGCGGCCGCCCAGAAGCCGGCCACCTCGGAATGGGGCGCGTCCAGACCGAGGCGCTTCGCGTACAGCTCGTTCAGCCGCGCCGTCAGCTTCTCGCACAAACCGCGCGAGTTCACGAAGACGATGGTGGATTTATGGGCCAGCACCTCGTCCAGAATGGCCGCCTCGATATGAGGCCAGATAGAGGAGCTGCCCAGGCGGCTGTCAGGATGCGGCGCGGGCGAGGCGCCCTCGGCCATGACGGCCCGAAGCGCCCGGTCAGACTTCCACGCATTCTCGATAGGCGCCCGGCGCGGACCGGCGCCCCGCTGCCGCGTGCCGTCGCCGGCGCCGGCAAATCCCCCGAAGGCGGGAACGGCCGTCATGTCGCGCACAGGCACGCGCACCGAAAGGTCGAGGCTCGGGAGCGCTTCGGTGGCCACCACGGTCACCGGATGCGCACCGCCGAGGAACCGGGCTACTTCGTCGCGCGGGCGCACCGTGGCCGACAGCCCGATGCGCTGGGCCGGAGCCTCCAGCAAATCGTCCAGCCGCTCCAACGAAAGCGACAGATGCGCCCCTCGCTTGTCGCCGGCCAGGGCGTGCACCTCGTCCACGATGACCGTCTCAACTGTGCGCAGCGCCTCTCGGGCCGCCGACGTGAGCATGAGGTACAGCGACTCCGGTGTCGTGATGAGAATATCAGGCGGATTACGAGCGATCTTGCGACGCTCGTCGGCGGGGGTGTCGCCGGTGCGCATGGCCGTGCGGATTTCGGGGGCCTTCGCGCCACGGCGCGCGCTCTCGACGGCCGCCAGCTCGGAGATAGCCGAAAGCGGCCCCTGCAAGTTGCGATCCACATCGGCGCCGAGGGCCTTCAGGGGCGACACGTACAGCACGCGCACGCCGCGGACCCACTTCTCGCCCGCTTCAGCGACCCGCGCCTTCTCGCCCATGAGCGCGTCGATCGCCCACAGAAACGCCGCCAACGTCTTGCCCGAGCCCGTCGGCGCTATCACGAGCGCATTCTCGCCCCGAGCGATAGCCTGCCATGCCTCGGCCTGCACCGCCGTGGGCGCCCCGAAGGCATCGGCGAACCAGCGGTGCACCGAACGGGAAAACAGCTCAAGACCGTTCTCCTCTAAGCCTTCGACGGCCTCGCTCTCAGCATCTATGCCCGCGACGGCTCTTCCCCGTGCATCCAACGCCGCACTCACAGAAGCCCCTGCTCCTCGAAGGCGCCCAGCATCGATTTCAGCGCCAGCTTGCGCGCCGTCAGCTGCTGGTAGGTGGCCGTGCGCGTCTTGCCTTGGGCCTGCAAGCCCTCAAGAGTCACGCACACCGACTCCTGCTCTGCCAGCAGAGCGGCCAGCACCGCCTCGAACCGCGCGAGGCGCTCGCTATCGTCCATTCCCATTCCCCTTCCACGCACGCGAAAACTTAGGCGACATCGGCAGCGGCGAGATCTTTGTCGACGAGCCATCGCAAATAGTCGGAGCGCTTCATGCCCAAGCTATCCGCCCGCTCATCCATGCGCTCGATCTTCTGCTCGGTCTCCTTAAAGCCCACGAGCCTCAAATGCTCCCCGAACTTGAGGGGGCGCCCGACGATCACCTCCCCCACCGGCACGCCATCAACGCCTCCGGCATCCCATGGAGCAGCAAGAGCCTCAATCTCCTCCCGGGTAACACCAAAATAGTCTTCAATTTCTTTTTGGGACATGTTCTCAAAATCCTTTTTGGACATTACTGCCTCCTTGCAAGTCCGAGTTCCCGGAGAACACTTTTTGTAGGCGGCGTGAAAGCATGGTATATCAGCGGTACAGCTACCTACTTTCGTTAAACGAAATTATACTGCAGGGTGAACGGCTCGGCAACAGCCATCAACAAGCGTTGCCTCGCTGAAACCGTCTGAGAAAATGTGAGGGAAAACGGCCCATGACAGCCTCCTTTACATCGGACGGCTGTCCTTCGAGCACAGAAGTTAGGGATATACCCAGCCTTTAGAACATTTGTTTTCGTTCATTATAAGGGAACGGATGTTCTTGTCAAGAGTGAGTTTTGCCAACTTGCCTATGAAGCCGAGCCGAAGTCTCTCCGGGGCGCCGCTTCTCCTTTCCAAGGACAGGCGCCCGAAGAGCCATTACAATGGAGGCGTCTAATGAAACGTGAACGACCGCAAGGGGGAAATCGGTGCATAGCAACGAGGTGGCGAAATTGGCGGGCGTGACCGTGCGCACGCTGCGGCACTACCACCAGCTGGGGCTTCTGTCCGAGCCGCCGCGGCGGGCCAACGGGTACCGCGACTACTCCCCCGCCGACGTGGCCCGCGTGCTGCGCATCAAGCGCCTGGCCGGCCTGGGCTTTCCCCTTTCGCGCATCGGAGATGTTCTGGACGAGATGGATGTCGAGGGGAACGCGACACCCGCGAGCGCCTTGGACGAGCTCGACCGCGAACTGGCCTTGGAGATCGAGCGTCTGCAAGAGCAGCGGCGCACCATCGCCGAGCTGCGCGCGGAGCACCTCGACCCCGACCTGCCCGTGCGCTTCGCCCGCATCCTGCGCATGCTCTCCGGCGTGGACACCCTCGCCGGCGCCCGAGCTGTCGACCGCACCGCTCTCATCGTCGCCGGGCACCTGTACGACGACGAGGCGCTCGGCGAGCTGGAGCGCGTGGTGGAACGCATTTCAAGCGAGAACCTCGTGGAAGCCATGGAAGAGCTCGATCGCAGGCTGGACGCTCTTACGCCCGATGCCCCCGAGCGGGAGCGGGCGGCCCTCGCCGAGGATTCCCTCGCGGCACTCGCCCCCGTCATCGCCTGCTTCGACACCGCCAACTGGCTGCGGCCCCCAACCGACCGCGAGCAGTTCCTGGACGAGATCGCCTTCGCGGACTACAACGAGGCCCAGCAGGACGTGTACGGGCGCATCGAACGCGGCATCGAGGCCGTCATGGCCGAGCGGGCACAAAGGGAGAAGGCGGCCGCCGCCCCTTCACAAGTCATCCACGAGCCGCTTGACTCCGACGTAACGTCATAGTTTTAACTGGCCTTTCGAGCGCACGATCCCCCGTTCGAGAAAGGCCCCGCCATGACCCTCGCGTCTCCGAAATTCCGCCGGCCCCGCAAACCGTACCGGCCGCGCAAGACCGCCCCCCGCTACCTGCTTTCCTGCGCCTGTTCGCTTCTCGGCAACTCCGTGGCCGGCGTCATCTTGCCGCTCGTGCTGCTCGCCACCACCGGCGATGCCCTGGCAGCCGGCACCCTCGCGCTCATCTGCGCCGTGCCCCAGTTCGTCATCGGCCTTATCGGCGGCGCGCTCACCGATCGCTTCAACCGCCGCAACGTCTCCATCGTCTCCGACATTCTGTCGGCGGCCAGCGTGGCCCTGCTTCCCGTGGTCGATATGGTATGGGGCCTGTCCTTCGGTTGGTTCGTGGCCCTCGGCCTTCTCGGCGCCATCGGCGACATTCCCGGCATGACGGCCCGCGACTCCCTCGTGCCGGCCGTCTGCGAGCGCGACGGGCGCAGCCTGCAGAAGTTTATGGGTCTCGCCCAGTCCCTCGATTCCCTCGTGGTCATTGTCGGCCCGGCCCTGGCCGCCTTCCTCATGGGCGCAGTGGGAAGCGTGAACGCCCTGTGGTTCACGGCCGCCATGTCGCTTTCCGCAGCGCTCATCACCCTCACGCTGCCCCGCTCCCTCGGCGCCGTCTGCGGCGCGGCAACTCCCGCCGCCAGCCCGACCGCCGTGCACATCGGCACCGCGAGCACACAGCCACGGCGCGGCCTTGTGTCCGGCGCGTGGAACGCCCTGCGCGACGGGGTGCGCGTGCTGTTCGCGAGCGACACACTTCTGCGCTCGTCCATGCTCATCAGTTTCGGCGTGGTCATGGTCATGGGTTCCTTCCAAGGCCTCGTCCTGCCGGTGCACTTCACTGCCGCGAACAGCCCCGAGCTGCTCGGCTACGTGCTGTCGGCCATGTCCGCCGGCATGCTCGCCAGCTCGCTCGGCTACGCGGCGCTCGCCCACAAGCTGCGCCGCCGCACCTGGTACATCCTGTCGCTCACCGGCATGGCCTTGGGAATCTTGGGGCTGGGCCTTCTGCCGTCGTTCCCGCTGCTCATCGCGAGCGCGCTCATGCTGGGTCTTTCGGCCGGCCCCATCTCGGCCCTGCTCGGCTTCTTCATCTTCGACCGCATTCCCGCCGAAAATCGAGGAAGCACCCTCGGCACGCAGAATTCGCTCACCCTGGCCGCCGCGCCCGTGGCCGTCTTCGCCACCTCGCTCGTCGTGGAGGGCGCCGGGGTGTCCGTGGCCGCCCTGGCCCTCGCCGGCTGCTGGATGCTCATCACCGTGTGGGCCCTCAACACCCACAGCCTGAAGTACCTGGACGACAAGGAGAGCCATCCCGACCCCATTCCCTTCGTTCCCGACGCCGAGCGCATCTAGCACCTCGCATTGCCCGAAAGCCGGCAGTACGACCAGCTGGCTTTCGGCGTCGCAGCCATCTGGCAACGGTCTCCGAACAAGTTGCCCGCGAGCTGCGGGCGGGCGTTCTGCAGGGCCACCATGAGAGCAGGAACTATCCCTCAACCAAGGAGACACCATGGCTTGCACAACGCTTCTCGTGGGCCGCCACGCCACCAACGACGGCTCCACCATCGTCGCCCGCAACGAGGACGGCGAGGACTTCTCGTTCGACCCGAAGAAGATGATCGTGGTCATGCCGGAAGACCAGCCGCGCACCTACACCGGCGTGGCCAGCCACCTGACCATCGAGCTGCCCGACAATCCCCTGCGCTACACCTGCACGCCCAACGCCGACCCGACAAACGGCGTGTGGGCCGAGACCGGCATCAACGCGGCGAACGTGTCCATGTCGGCCACCGAGACCATCTCGGCCAATGCCCGCGTGCTCGGCGCCGACCCGCTCGTCACCTACCAACCGGCCGTCGGAAAGCCCGGCGATGCCAACTACAAGCCCGAGGTGCCCGGCGGCATCGGCGAGGAGAACCTGCCCACCATCACACTGCCCTACATCAAAAGCGCCCGCGAGGGCGTTCGTCGCCTCGGCATGCTCGTGGAGAAGTACGGCACCTACGAGACCAACGGCGTGGCCTTCGGCGACGCGGACGAGGTCTGGTACTGGGAGAACATCGGCGGCCACCATTGGATCGCGCGGCGCGTGCCCGACGACTGCTACGTGGTGCAGCCCAACCGCCAGGGCATCGACCACTTCGACCTGGCCGACGCGCTGGGCGATCAGCACGACTACATGTGCAGCGCCGATCTGGCCCAGTGGATCCGCGAGAACGACCTGCTCATGGATATGCCCGCCCACGAGGAGGATGCCGGCGAGACCGTCGAGGGACTGCCGCGCTACTTCAACGCCCGCATCGCGTTTTCCACCTACACCTGGCTCGACCAGCTGTACAACGCCCCGCGCAAGTGGTACCTGTGCAGCCGCTTGACGCCCTCCGATGCCCGCTTCGCCGGCCCGGCGCCCGCCTTCGGCCCCGAGAGCCTCGACATCCCCTGGGCCATGCGCCCCGACAAGAAGCTGTCGGCATCGGATGTGAAGGACCTGCTCGCCACCACCTACGACGGCACCGAGTACGACCCCTACGGCACCAAGGGCACGCCCGCCACGCGTCACCAGTACCGCTACGTCGGCATCGACCGCACCTCCGAGTGCTCCATCCTGTGCATTCGCCCGAACGCGCCCAAGGCGCTGCGCGGCGTGCACTGGTTCGCGCCGGCGTCGGGCCCGTTCAACACGGCCGTGGCCCTGTACGCGAACGTGAAGGAGCTCCCCGCCTACCTGGACACACCCACGGAAGTGACCACCGACAGCCTCTACTGGAACAACCGCCTGGTGGCAGGTCTTTCCGATCCGCAGTTCTTCGAGAGCTACGAGGCCATCCAGGGCTACCGCCTGAACACCATGGCCCAGGGCTACCAGTCGCTGCGCGAGACCGATGCCGCGCTTGAGAAGCTCGCCGCCGAGGGCAAGGCGAACCTGGACGACATGGACGACCCGACGGTTATCGCCGAGCTCGAGCGTGCAAATCAGGCGCTCGTCGACAGCGTGCAAACGCAGACCCGTGCCCTGCTCGGCACCGTGCTCGACCAGCGCACGGTCACGATGAAGAACGCCTTCAACATGAACGACCACTGATAGCGCGCCGTTGCGCCCCCGAGCGCAACGCCAATGCCTGATTGGGCCGGTCCCGGCGCCTCGTCATTCGCTGGCGACGCCGGGGCCGGCCTTTTCGCATTCACGGTTCTTTTGCATTCACGACCCTTTTCGCATTCACGACCCACTCGCTCCCCTCTCTCTGCAACACAGGGCTCTTCTCGTGCAAGTGAAGCGGCGCCCCCTTGCCGTCGCTGCCCCGTCGAGGCACACTAGCGCTACGGACAGGAGACGGAAAGGAGCGCCCGTGAAGCTGACCGTGGAAGAGCGGCCCGACTTAGAAGAGGCGGAGGTCACCATCCGCTGCCCGGCCATCGACCGGCGGGTGCGGGCCATCATGGCGGCCGCGAACGCAGTGGATTGCCGGCTTCTCGGCACCGACGGCGCAGGCACGTTCATCGTGGAACCGTCGGAAGTGCTGTACGCGGAAACCGTCGACGGCCGCACCTTCCTCTACAGTCGCGACCGCGTGTTGGAAAGCCCGCTGCGCCTCTACGAGCTGGAAGAGGCCCTCGCCGGCACCGAGTTCGTGCGGGCCTCGAAATCCCTCATCGTGAACTTCGACCACGTGCGGGCGCTTCGCCCCTACCTGAACGCCCGGCTGGAATTGGTGCTCAGCAACGGCGAGTCCGTCATCGCCTCGCGCCAGTACGCCCCGGCCATCAAGCAGAAGATCGGGCTGTAGAAAGGATTCGCCATGAGAAACATCATCAAGAGCGCCTTTGTCCGCGCTTGCGTCATCTTCACCGTCGCCATGGCCCTCTGGTGCGCAGCCGGCCTCATTTTCGCCGGGCCCGTCGAGGGCATCGTCATCACGCTCTCGCTGCTCGCCGCCGCCTTGGCCCTGTGCGCCCTGCAGGCATTCTGGTTCACCGAAGTAGCACTCAAGCGCCCGAGCTACCCCGCGCGCATCGCCGGGTTCGGCCTGACGGGCCTTCCGGTGCTCGTCCTGTGCGCCGCGCTCGGCGGTTGGTTCCCCCTGGACAACATCGGCGCCTGGGTCAGCTTCGTTGCCATCTACCTGGTCACCCTGGCCGCCATCACCGCCGGCTACACCATCTACTACCGTCGCACCGCCGGCAGCTTCGACGCCGCCCTCGCCCGCTACCGCGAAAGCCGCAAGGGGTAGCGATCTACTGCTCCCCCAGAAACGGGCTCGGTTCGTCGCGGTAGAGGACGGTCAGGGCGTGCATGGCGCGGGTGACGGCCACGTAGAGCAGGTTGCGATCGGCCTCGGTGGCGTACTGGCGGCCGTCGGCGTCCAGCAGCACCGCCTCGTCGAACTCGAGGCCCTTGGCCAGGCGCACCGAGCTGACGACGATACCGCCCGGGTAGGCGTCCGTCTCATCGGTGAGCAGCATAAGGTCGTGATCGCGCGCGATGAGCTCAGCGTAGCGGGCGGCGAGGAAGTCCGATTTCGCGATGACTCCCAAGGTGCGCCGCCCCGAGGCACGCCACCGCCCGATGGCCTCGTCCACCGCCGCGAGCACCCCCACGGTGTCGCCGCAGCGCGCAAAGCGCACCGCCTCCCCATGGCGCTGGACGGCGACGAGACCCGCAACGGGCATCACCCGGGCGGCCAGCTCGGTGATCTCGCTGGTCGAACGGTAACTCGTCATGAGCCGAACCACCCGCGCGCCCGGATAATGGGCCGCCACCGCCTCGGGCGCCGACACCGCACGGCCGTCCACGAGCTGGTTCACATCCCCCAGGATAGTGCGATCGCAGCGGAACAGGCGGGAGATGGCCTCGTGCTGCACCGGCGTCAGATCCTGCATCTCGTCGATGACCAGATGGCGCACGGCAGAAGTGGGGGCGAACCCGTCGGGGCCCGCGAAGGCCAGGGCGCACAGCACGACGGGGAAGGCGTCCTCCCATTCCACCACGCCCTTGGCCGGCGCCTTAAACAGGGCGCGCTGGCCCGTGTCGGCTAAAAAGCGCTTGTACAGCGCCAGCGGGTTCTTGGCCCGCATCATGCGCAGGAGCCGCCCGCGCAGCTCGCGGCGCGTCGGCATGGTGTGGGCATAGCGGCCGAAGGTCTTGCCATGGGCCAACTCCAACGCGTCGCCGGCGATAAGGTCGAGGCGCTCATCGAAGGGCACCGGCGCGTAAGCCGCAAAGCGCTCGGCGAGCCAGGACGCCTCGGCCACGTCGCCCCCGACGGCCAAGTCGCGCGGCTCGAAGAGCTCCGATGCCGCCACCTTCCCATCGCCGGAGCCCTTCTCCCCCAGCTGAGCGCCGAGCCACGCCGTCAACGAGGCAGCGAACGCCTCGGTGCCCTTGGCGGCAGCACGGGCCGCCCGAACCGGGTCGGCCTCATCGGCAGCCGACACCGGGGGCGCCACTTTCGTGATCCCTTCCAAAAGGAGGGCCGCCAAGTCGTGCAGGCTCCACTGCCGCACTGGCTCCTCACCCAGCTCCGGCAGCACCCCGGAAATGTAGTCGGAGAACACCCGGCTCGGCGAGAGGATGGCCACCGACTGCGAGGTCAGCCGCTCTTTCTGGCGATACAACAGGTAGGCAACCCGGTGCAGCGCGATGGAAGTCTTGCCCGAGCCGGCCACGCCCTGAATGATAAGCGTGCCGGGCGCCTCATCGCGAATGACGGCGTTCTGCTCGCGCTGGATGGAGGAGACGATATCATGCATCTTCGCGTCAGACGTGCGCCCGAGAACCGTCGCGAGTACCTCGTCGCGCACGCTGGAGCTGGAGTCCACCGCGTAGCGCAGCTGCCCCTCCTCGATGGAGATCTGCCGCTTGAGCGCGAGCGTTCCCTCCCGGCGCCCGGCCGGTGCCTCGAAGGCGGCCGGCCCCGGCTCGAAGTCGTAGAACAGCGCGGCCACCGGGCTTCGCCAATCGGAGATGAGCGCCTGGTTCTCCCAGGTGAGGGCGAAGCGCCCGAGGTAGGTGATCTGGCGTGCGGCCGCCGTCTCGCCTTCGGCCGAACCGGCAGATGAGGACGCCCCCTCCTCGCCTTCGACGAAATCGACCCGGGCGAAGTAGGGCGAATCGAGCAGCTTCTCCAACCGGCCCCGGGAGCGATGGGCCAAAGCGGCCTGGGCGTCCATGCGGTTCAGCTCATAGGCAGAAAGATGCGCCTCCTCCGGCGCCAATTCGCCGCGCGAGGCCGCCAGCTGCGCCCCCGCCTCGCGATGGCTCGCCTCCGTGCGCTCGGCCAACCCACGCGCACGATCGACGGCCGCCCGCACCGCGCCCAGCACTTCGTCAAGATGGGCTTGTTCTTCCGCTTCTATGCTAGGGGATCCTCCATCGGCACCCGCATCGGCATCTGCGCCTGCAGACCGAAGCAGTGCCTCGTCATGTTCCGCATCCACGGCCTTCCCCTTCCTCATCCAAGTTTCACGAAACGCGGACGGCTCGGCCCTCGCTGGGCCCCGTCCGGGAAACCTGAGAGGTCGAAGCCGTGAGATGCGCCGACGTCAAGGGGAAACGTTATGCTAGCGGCCCCGTGCCTGAGCACCAGTCACCACCGCACCGACCTCCACAAAATTCGCGCAACTTCGCTTCCCATGCTAAGACGGTATGGCCGTAGCGAGTCGTTTACCGTTTGATGCCAAGGGGCAGCAGCCAGACGCCAGCAGGGACAACTTCCCTTAGCATGGAACTCAGCGTTTACGTGGCGTCAAAAGCGTCGCCGACTGCGGCGCCCGATGCCGCTGTCGACCGCGGCGCTCGACGCCGCCGACCCCGAGACAAGGAGCGCTCATGCCCATGAACCCCGCCGTCCAAGCGGTCATCAAGGCCATCACGCGCCTGCAGCCCGACGTGGCCAATTCCTGGAACTCCCAGCGCAAGGTGGAGGACGCCGCCGGCAAACTCACCATTGCCGACCCGCGCTGCCGCATCGACGAGATCACCGCCCAAGCCGACGACGGCTACGAGATTCCCTTGCGCGTGTTCACGCCCCTCGACATCGACTTCTCCCTGAAGCGGGGCCTGCACGTGAACGAGGATCACCGCGGCACCATCCTGTACTTGCACGGCGGCGGCTGGGCCAACGGCGACGTGGAATTCTACAGCGACGCCTGCATGCGCACGGCGCTGAAGCTCGAGCGCCGCGTCATTGCCGTCGACTACCGACGCAGCCCCGAGCACCGCTTCCCCACCGCGCTTGAGGACTGCTACGCCGTGGCGCGGCAGCTGTTCGCCGGCACGCTCGTCCGCGACGCCGATCCCGAGCGCATCGTGCTCATGGGCGACTCGGCCGGCGGCAACCTCACGGCGGCCGTAAGCCTTCTCGCCCGCGAGCGCGGCGACTTCCGCCCGCACACCCAGATCCTCTTGTACCCGCTCGTGTACAACGACCACTCCGAAACGACGCTGTTCGATTCCGTGCGCGACAACGGCGAGGACTACATTCTCACCCGCCAGGCCATCGTCGACTACATCGAGCTGTACCTGCGCACGCCCGAAGATTTCCACGACTCCCGCTTCGCACCGCTCATCGCGACGTCGCTGGCCGACCTGCCCCGCACGCTCGTCATCACCGCCGAGTACGACCCTTTGCGCGACGAGGGCGAGGCTTTCGCTGCGCGCCTGGATGCGGAGGGCAACGAAGTGGCCTGCTTCCGCATGAACGACGGCGTCCACGGCTACTTTTTGTACCCCTCCGTGCTCTCGCTCGTGCGCGACACCTACCGTCTCATCGCGCACTTCCTCGATGGCGACCCGCTCCCGAAACCCGGTGACCGGCCATGGCTGACGCTCCTTGGTACCGACTAGACAACGTCGGCAAGTTCTACGCCGCCCAGGCGGGAAGCCCGAACCAGACCATCTTCCGCTTGGCGGCCACCATGGTCGACGAGGTTGACGAACAGGCGCTGCAGCGCGCGTTGGACGCCGCCGTGGCGCAGTTCCCCGGCTTCAACGTGTCGCTGCGCTCCGGCATGTTCTGGCATTACCTGGAACCTTCCGGCACCGCGCCGCGCGTGACCCCCGAGAACCTGCCCATTTGCTACGGCCTGCACGCCGGGCCCCAAAGCGTGCTCTTCCGCGTGAGCTACTACCGCCGCCGCATCAACGTGGAAGTGTCCCACATGATCTCCGACGGGCGCGGCGCCCTGGAGTTCCTGAAGGCGCTGCTCGGTGCCTACGTGGCCGAGCGCTACGGGCTGCCCGAAGCCGCCACCTGCGCCTATGCGGGCACCGAGGCGCAGAAGACCGAGGACAGCTTCACGGCCAACTACGATCGCGCCGCAGCGGGAAAGGCGAAAAAGCCGCGGGTTTTCCATCTGACGGGCCTGAAGACCGACGCCGATCCGCTTTACCTGGAATACCACCTATCGGCCAGCGCCGTGCACGCCGCCGCCAAAGACGCCGGAGTCAGCGTCACCTCCTACCTCATCGCGGCGGTCATCTGCGCCGTGCGCACTACCATGACCGCCCGCGACCGGCGCCGGGCCATCCACCTGGATGTGCCCGTCGATCTGCGGAGCCTCTTTGGCTCTGCCACCCTGCGCAACTTCTTCGGACTCGCTTTCATCACCTACACCCCCGGCGATGCCGATGCGCCCCTAGCCGATGTGGCCGCCGAGGTGCAGCGCCAGCTGACCGCCGGATGCGAGCCCGCCTCCCTGAAGCGCCGCATGATGTCCATGATCAAGCTGGAGAAGAACCCGCTTCTGCGCGCGGCGCCCCTCATCGTGAAGGACGCGGCGCTGGCCATCGCCGACGCGCGCGCCGCCCGCGAGGTCACCACCACCGTCTCGAGTCTCGGTCGCGTGGCGCTGGATCCGTGCATGGCCCCCTACGTGGAAGGCATCAGCGCGCTCACGTCCACCTCCGGCCTCAACTTCATCGTGTGCACCTACGGCGACGATCTATCCATCGGCATCTCCAGCCGCTTCCTCGGCCAGAAGGTGACCCGCGCCCTGGCAGAGGTTTTGGAAGACGAGGGGATGCGCGGATATCTGAACGCGAACCGCGACGCGCCGGCGTTCCACCGCCCCGGTCCGCTGGCGGCCGCCCGCAAGGCGGCTCCCGTGCCATCGGTGTTCCCGCCGAACTCCTTCGAGCGCAAGAGCACCCGCGTCCGCACGGTTCTGGTGGTGCTCACCCTTATCTGCATCGCACTTATCGCGCTTTTGGGCGGCACTGCGGGCGGCAGCGCGCTGGCCGTGGGGGCGCCGTGTGCGGCCGTGGCCCTGAACTGGCTGTTCGTGCGGAACATGATCGTGCACGCCCCCGACTTCATCCGCGTGGTGGAGCGCTACTTCCTCGTGCTTCTGGCCGTGGCGGGGCTATGGTTTCTCTCCACGGGCAATCTCATCGTTGCCACCTACGTGATACCAGGGCTGTGTCTTTTGGCCCTCGCGTTCAACGCGGTGCTCCTCATCGCCTTCCGAGGATCGTTCGTCACCGGCTACGCGAAGTACCTCATCTACGAGATGCTGCTCGGCCTCGTTCCTTTGGCGCTTCTAGCCGCGGGCCTTATCACCTGGCCGCCCTTGGCCGTAGCTGCCGGCACCGCCGCCGCGGCCCTGCTGGCCATCCTGCTCCTGGTCGGCCGCAAGCAACTGGCCGCCGAAGCCCGCAAGCTGTTCTCGCTGCGGTAGACCACCCGCCTCCAGTCCCTACCCCACCACCGCCAGCGCAATGGCGACGGCCAGCACCGCCAGGCACACGGCCAGGGCCACGAAGTCCTCGCCGTGCAGCGGGTAGTCCTTGTAGCCGCTCGTGCGCGTGCGCAGGTTGAAGCCGCGCACTTCGGCGGCGATGGCGGCGGAGTTCGTCTTGCGCACCGAGCTCACCAGAAGCGGCACGCACAGCGGAATCATGAGCCGCACCTTCTTCGCAAAGGAGCCGTCGAATTCCACGCCGCGGGCCGTCTGGGCCTCCATGATGCCGGCCATGTCGTTCATGAACACGGGGATGAAGTGCACCGTGCTCGTGAAGGTGAACGCGTACTTGTAGGGCACGTGCAGCTGCTTGACGGCAGCGTTCGTCAGGTCGTTCATCTTCGTGACGTAGAACACGAGGAACAAGGGGATGGCCGCCGCCATGAGGCGCACGATAACCGTGAGAGCCGCCAGCAGGCTGCCGGTGCCGATGTAGCCCCAGGGCAGCGGCACAAGCAGTGCGCCGTGGGGCGTCGTGAGCAGGATGACCACGGCCAGAATGAGCGAGAACGCGAACACCGCCTTGCACAGCCCCGCCGTCTCGCGGCCCAACCCGCACGAGACGGCCATGACGAGCGCGGCGGCCAGAAGGATCAGTAGAAACACCAGGTTGCTCGTCACGAAGCAGGCGATGGCGATGAGCACCGCGCCGACGAGCTTCACACAGGGGTTCATGCGATGCAGGAAGCTCTCCCCCGGCACGTATTCCAGAAACTTGGCCATTAGTCGATCGCCTCCACTTCCACGTCTTCGACCTCCCTATCGCATGCCTGGGCCACCGCCGTCACCATTTGGGCCACGGTGTTGGCCTCGGCCACGGCCGCGGGACAGGCCGCCTCGCGCCCGAGGATAAGCGACACCTCAGTCACCTGGGGCGGCAGGATGTGCGCCTCCTTCAGCACGCGCCCGTCGCGCAGCACCTCGAAGGTGGGGCCGTCGGCCACCACGCGCCCGGCCGTCATGGCAATGACGCGGCGAGCGAAGTCTCCCACCACTTCCATGTCGTGGCAGACCATAATGACCGTGGTGCCGTTCTCGTTCAGCTCGCGCACCACGTCCATCACCTTCACACACTCGCGGAAGTCGAGGCCCGTGGTCGGCTCGTCCAGAATGATGGTGGGCGGCGCCAGCACGATGATGGAGGCCAGGGCGAGCAGCTGCCGCGTGCCGCGGTTCAGCAGGTAGGGCTCGGCATCCGCGTCGAAGCCGAAGCGCTCGATCATGGCGTCCACCCGCGCCTCAGCTTCGGGCCCTTCCTCGCCGAGGGCCGCAAATCCGAACATGAGCTCCTCGCGCACGGTGTTGCAACAGATCTGCCGATCGGGGTTCTGAAAGAGGAAGCCGATGCGCCGGGCCAGCTCGCTCGTCTTCAGAGAGGTCGTGGGCACGCCATCGATGAGCACTTCCCCGGAGGTGGGCTTCAGAAGCCCGTTGGCCAGGCGCATCGTGGTGGACTTCCCCGCCCCGTTGGTGCCGACAAAGGCCACGAAGTCGCCATCGTTCACCGTGAAGCTCACGTCGGCGAGCACCGCCAGCTCGCCGTCGTAGGACGCCGAGACGTTCTTGAACTCGATCATGCGAGCACCTCCTTCAGCGCCGCCGCGGCCCCGGCCACGTTGCGCACCGTGGAACCGGCGTACAGACCCTGGGCGGAAAGCGCGTTCATAAGCGTCGTCGAGCGCGGCACGTTCACACCGAGCGCCAGCAGCTCCTCGGAGTGGGCCAGCACCGCGTCCGGCGTATCGGCGAAGCGGATGCGGCCCTCGTCAACGATGACAAGCATATCGGCATAATCGGACAGAAGCGCGATCTTCTGCTCCACCACGACGACCGTGGTGCCGTGCTCCCGGGCGTAGCGGGAAAGCAGATCGAACACCGTCACCGACGAGGCCGGGTCCAGCTCGGCGGTAGGCTCGTCCAGCACGAGCACTTTGGGGTGCAGCGCCAGCACCGAGGCCACCGCCACCTTCTGCTTCTGGCCGCCGGACAGGCTGTCGATGGTGCGGTCGCGCAAACCAGCGATGCCCATGGCGTCAAGCGCCTCGTCCACGCGCGCAGGAATCTCCTCACGTGGCACCGCGAAGTTCTCCAGGCCGTAGAGAATCTCGTCCTCCACCACCGTGGACACCATCTGCGAGTCGATGTCCTGACACACACTGCCCACCAGCCGCGACAGGTCGGTGAGCGAGGTGTCCACCGTGTCGAGACCCTCCACCGTGACCGAGCCGTAGAAGTCGCCCGGATAGCAGTGCGGAATGATGCCATTGATAGCGTAGGTGAGCGTGGACTTCCCACTGCCCGCCGCCCCGGTGATGCCGACGAAGCAGCCATCGGGAATGGAAAGCGTGATGTCACGCACCACGGGCTCAACCCCTTCCCGATACCGAAAACTGAACTCATTGAACTCGATCATGATGACCTCTCTTGCTCGCGCCGAACCAGCAGTTTAGCGCTTCAGTACCTTCTTCAGGGGCGTCGCCAGCACCTCGACGAAGATGCAGTTGAAGGTGGCGGTGCCCAGCACGATGGCCACGTAGGCTGCCATAGCCACGGCGAAGTCGCCGCCCACGGACACGACGTTGATGTAGGCGGACAGCGCCGCGAAGGTGAAGCCGGACACGCAGGTCGAAATGAACGTGTTCGCGAGCGGGTTCACATCCAGCTTGCCGATCTTCATGGGCACGCGGATGAGCAGGCCACACACCAGAGCACCCAGCAGTTCCGAGGGGATGTTGAGCAGCGGCGTGGCGTTCAGCATCGGAATCTGGCACACGAGCCCGGCGATAAGGCCGATGACGAGCGACTGGGCGATCGTCGGGCGAATGAGAATGATAGCCAAGCAGTAGGCGGCGATGATGAAGTTCGGCTTCATACCGAAGGAGGCGAGAAGGCTGCCCACCGTGAGCTTCAGCACGGCACCGGCGGCCAAAAGCACCGCTACCAGAATGAGATCCTGAATGGCCAGCCCCTTCTTCTCGGATGCGGCCACGGTGCGCTTGGCACCGGCGGCGGGGGTCGCGGTTTCAGCGTCGGCGGTCATACGGAGTTCTGCCATGTCGATCAGTCCTTTCTCGGGCGGTTCCTCACCGCCCCTCGTGCCCGCGCCTGCGGGCGTCCTCTTCCGTAGCAATTGCTCCTTCGCCGACGCCTTTCGAGAGGTTGCCAGCCGACCCCAACAAAAAAGGGATCTGTCCTTCGCTTAAAGGACAGATCCCTTGATCTGCGGTGCCACCTTTAATTGATTCGCACGATGCGAACCCTCTCATGAACGGGCCATCACCCATTCTGCCTTTAACGCAGGCTCACGGTCCAGATACTCGGCCTCATCGGAACAAACGACGGCGGGCCTTTCCCCTTTCCCTCGGCGATCCATTTACCCTCTGGCGTTCTGCGGGAATCTCAGCTGCGCCCGCTCTCTGTGAGTGCCCGGATGGCTTGACTTTCGCCTCATCGGTTTAAGGTATATTCAATTGCTGGTTGCGTACTTTAGCACAGAATCCCGATCGCGCAACCCCTCAATTCGGCAACCTGCCAACGAGCCAGCACATCGGGCTCTAGTTTTCACCCGTTGCGCCGACAAAGAACTTTGCCCAAGCAGTAGAGCGAAAAATGTGCAAAACGGGGTACTTCTCGTAGTTTTACCAGACTCCAGGATCAGCTCAACTTCAAAACGGAACCATTTTCCCAGGTCAAAATTGTCCGCGTCGCCCCATCTAGTCCAAATGGCTACGAGAAGTGGGGCATTTTGCACAAAACGAGGCACCTCCTCGCAATGCGAGTACCGCTTCGCAGATCGTCGCCGCCCGAAACCGACAAGCCATCGCGGTTCGCAGCCAACAGATCGCCTCGGTCGCGCTCGACAAGAACACCCCGAGACAGCCGCCGCTCAATCCCAGGCAGATCCGTCCCAGATACAATCTTCCAATCCGCTTTCGGAGTTCTGGACGCACTCCTTCAACCCGCCTTCGGAAACCTCCCCCTTCAGCCATTCGCGACGATGGTAGACCCTCAGAGACCATCCCGTCGCATACAGTTTCCTCTGAGCGTTCCCGAAACTCTTGGCGCGAATTTGAATGCGCCTGCTCATGCGAGATCCCGCCTCGTGGGCCACGCTGCGCATCTCACTGCGATCGCACAGCTGTCGTGTCGTCACCGATATCACCTTGTAGCCATCGGCCTCCAACGCCAACCGCTTCGAGGAATCCTTCGCGATCTGTCGCGAAGTAAGATGCTCGGCATTCGAATCGTACTCGATCGCCAGGCGCGACTCGCTGTGACAGAGGTCGGGGACGAGTGTTTCCCTTTTGGCGATCTTGCGCGCTTTTTTGCTCGGCCTCACGCGTCGATTCATTTCCAATCCGGGGAGGGCATAGCCGCCATAACGATGGGGAATGCTCAGCACGGACCAAAGAAACGCCTCTGGCGGTGAAGCGGCATTATCCGCCACGAATCGCAGCGCCGACTTCGCTGCCGCCGATCCACGCAGCCCAGCGTTGCGGCGGACAAACGACTCGATGCGACGTTTCGAGGTCAAAGGCGTTCTACTGCCCAGTCCGTTGCGCGATGACGGGTCGATGAAGAACGTCCCGCATAGGGCATCGCCCGCTTTTAAAAGCTCGTGCAAAGGAAGAACAAGTGCGAGCTGCACGAAGCACAACTCGGGGCAACTTGCATACACGCCGTCAGCGATGCGAACGAACGGCTTCTCCCGATAGGGATAAATCGACACATGAGTTACTGCCTGGGGAACGGTGCTTTTGCGATGATCGGGTACGAGCGCGTGATAGGGCTGCGGAATCTGAGGGAAAATCTTCTCCAGATAAGCAACCGTCCGCGCCGTCGGGACACACCGCTTCAATGCATTTGTTCCCACAGCGCTCTTTGACGACGGCCGGCAAGGGGCCGACAGCCAATACGAGAATGAGGATGTGCCGTAGAGAACGAATCGCATGCAGGGCAGTTTAACGGCCCAGGCGTATCGAGGACGCACGAACGGCAGATTCACCAACTCTCCGCTGTGCCAACCGTTTCACTCATGGTTGCGGCCTCTGGGGTTGCACCTCCGCAGTCGGCTCGCCCGCGTCTGCAACCGCCCTATGCGCTGTCGGCTCCAAATGTGCAAAATGGGGCACTTCTCGTAGCCCAAAAGTGGACGCTTTATCCTCGCGATGACACTGAACAGGGATTTCTCGTTCAGTCCGTCGAAGGAGAGCACCCCTGCTTCCTCGAAAACTACGATAAGTGCCCCGTTTTGCCCATTTCGCACACGAAGCACCGAGGGGCTTGGCACAGGCCCTCGCAAAAAAATGCGCGCAGAACCTCTCGCCCGTCCCCGCAACGCTCTCGTGACAGACGAGGGCAGCGACTCTTTCGACCTCCTCGCTCCCCTATACTCGAAGATGCGCGGTGCCCTGCGGCGCCGTCGCATTGCCCGCCGGCCGTGCCGCCCATGCGACGCGCGCAGCACGGCGGCCCATTCGCAGCGAGACAAAGGAGCGCTCATGGATAACGTGGTTTTGGTCACCTTCGAAGATGAGGGGAAGGCCTACGAGGAGTTCAACCGCCTGAAGGACAACGAGGCGACGGCCGACTTCACCATTTTGGAGATGGCCGTGGTGAAGAACGTCGACGGAACCATCATGGTGCCCGACGGCTTCCAGGACGGCTACGACGAGACCGACAACACGGCCTTCGGTGGGGTCATCGGCGCCGTGGTCGGCCTGCTCGGCGGCCCGGTCGGCGTGCTTCTGGGCGCCGGCATCGGCCTTGTGGCCGGCATGGCGATGGACGACAAGGACATCGATGACGACGACTCCCTTATGGAATACTGCGCGAGCGAGCTTACCCCCGGCGCGACGGCGCTCGTGATGCTCGCCAAGGAAGACGACGAGGACGCCCTGGACGCCCAGTTCGATGAGACCTGCGTCATCTACCGCTGGGACGCCGATGAGGTAAATGCAGAAGTGGAGCGCGGGGAGGCCCTGCGCGACTCGTTGGCCGCCGAAACCCGCAAGCAGCTCCGCGAGGCCCGCAGGGAAGCGCGGAAAGCCCGTCGCGAAGCGCGCAAGGACAAGTAGTGCGCCGAACCCGCGCCCTGCGCTCGGCCCACGTCGAGCCCCTAAGCACAAAGCGGCCGCCCTCCACTCGGAAGGGCGGCCGCTTCCATTCCAGAAGACGGTCGAAGCGTCTTACACGATCTTCTTGCCCAGGCAGGCCGCCAGCTCGCGCAGCTCGGCAACCAGTTCGCGGAACTGGGCCGGCGTCAGCTGCTGGGGGCCGTCGGAAAGCGCCACCGGCGGGTTGGGGTGCACCTCGATCATGAGCGAGTCGGCTCCGGCGGCCACGGCGGCCTTCGCCAAAGCCGGCACCAAATCGCGCTGGCCGGCCGGATGCGACACGTCGATGCACACCGGGTACAGCGACTGCTTGTGGATGACCGGCACGGCGGCGATGTCCAGCGTGAAGCGCGTGGCCGTCTCGAAGGTGCGGATACCGCGCTCGCAGAGCACCACGTTGTCGTTGCCGCAATCGGTGATGTAGTCGGTGGCGGCGAGCCACTCGGCGATGGTGCCGGCGAAACCGCGCTTGTACAGCACCATCTGATGCGTATCGGCGGTCACCTGGCCGATTTTCTTCAGCAGGCTGAAGTTCTGGAAGTTGCGGGCGCCCACCTGCAGGCCGTCCACATAATCGCTCACGAGCTGGCAATGGGCCGAGTCCATCACCTCGGTGAGCGTCTTCAGGTTGTACTTATCGCCGGCGGCCTTCATGATCTTCAGGGCCTCTTCGCCGAGACCTTGGAAAGAATGCGGGTTGGTGCGCGGCTTAAACGCGCCGCCGCGAATCCAGTGCAAGCCCAAATCGGCCACGCACTCGGCCACCTCGTCGAACTGCTCGGCGGACTCCACCGAGCAAGGCCCGGCGTAAATGGTGATCTCGTCCGTGCGCTGGCCGAGATCGGGGATGGGGGCAATCTTCACTTCGCTCATACGGACGGCGTCTCCTTCATGATCTTCAAGATGGTAGCGTAAATCTCCCGGAGGTTCTCGTTATAGAGCGGCCCCTCGTTGTAGCTATCCACCCGCGCGAAGATTTCCTCCTCGCGGCGCGCGTCGTACAGACCCAGATGCGCACCGGGTTTCAGACCGCGAATGACCAGCGAATGACCGGCGCGCTTGTTCAGAAGCGCGACGATCTCGCGGTCGATTTCGTCGATCTGCTCACGATGCTTCTGAATCTCGGCAAGATTGCTGTTCTCTTCAGACATCGCTTTTCCTTTCGTGTACCAAAAACTTGAACGAGCCTGGCCGCACCGCCCTAAAGCGCCGCCGCCCTCGCGTGGCGTTCATGATAGCAAAGACCCCCGTCCGCACGGGGGTCGCAAGGGAAAACGGATATAGAAGCCCTTAATGGGCAGGCATCGGCAAAAACGAAGGGCGTGTCCGACGCGTCGGCGCCGAGGGTGTAGACGATCCCGACCTGCGCGATTTGCCACGCTGCACGGCGCCGGGGCGGCCCAGGGGCGCGCTGTCCCGCGAGGTACTCGCCCCGCAGCAAAGACGTCTACCGGCGCGAAATCCCGCCGGCCTTCTTCTCAGAATCGCGGGTGTACCACTCGATGAACAGATCCACCGCGCCGTTGACGATGAACGTCGCGCCCAGCACGAGCACGAAGGTCATGGAGGCGCCCCACGGGTTCACCACGATAAGCACACCGCCGATACCCACCAGCACCGCCGTCGCCAGCACGGCAATCCAGATGCTGCTGCCGAAAGCGCGCAGCCCGAAGGCGCGCACCACGTTCACGATAGCGAGCAAAATGAGCACCACGCCGAGCACCACCGAAAAGAACCCGGCGATCACTTTCGGAAAGATAAACGCAATGAGCGCGATGATGACGTAGAACACCGCCGACATAAGGGTGCCCGAATCGCGGTAGCGCACACTGCGCTGACGGAAGTACGACACAAGCCCCGCCGCGCCCATGACCGCGAGCGCCACGCCGAACAGCAAGATGATACCCTGCACGGTAATGGACGGATAGATCATCAGAAACAGACCGAATGCGATGCAAAGCACCGCCTGCACCATGTTATTCGATCGCACCAAGTTCAGAAACTTCTCCATGACGCTGCTCCTATCGCCCGACCCGTACGGCGTTCTCGCCTCGATCCGATACCGACGGGCGCCGGCCCCTCCCATGGCGCACTCGACATCGAAGCTATCTCCTATGGGCGTCATGGTAAAGCGAGCGCACAAAACCAAGCCCGTCGGGGGCTCCTTGAAAACAATCGGTTGAACAGAGATGAAGCTTGCCACCATTCCGTCAACAAGAGCACCCGCGCGAAATAATGCTGTTGCCATCTTGTTAACAGCGGGGATAGCTCTAGCGTCGCGCAGACTCCAGCTCCAGACCCAAGTCATCGCAGTACGCCTGACAACCTTCTAGCAACTTGGGAAAGTCCCCTTGCACCACATCCCAGACAATATCGGTGTCTACATCACCATAGGCGTGGGCAAGCCGATTGCGAACGCCCTTGATAGCCCGGCGCTCGAATTCGTAGTGCGCAAGGGCTTCGTCGCTGAGCGAACCGGCTTCCTCAGTCACCCGGAGCACCCGATTCATGATGGCCTCCGAGAAAAGCCGATCCGCATCAGTAGCGGGCCTTTTGAAGCGCTCCTCGGTGATGCCCAAACGCTCAATTTGCCCTTGGGCCTCCGTGATGAGATCGAACATTTCCTGAATGCGGGCGAGATCAGTGGCCTTAGCGCTCATAGACCAGCACCTTCTCCCGCTCTATGGCCGCGGCGAGGTTGGGATTCTTTATCTGCTTGGCCGTCACCACGTCGACGGCGCGCCCGCAGGCGCGTTCGAGGTGCTTTTGGAACTGGGACACCTCGAACAGGGTGAAAGGGGCCGCCCCATCGTACTCGAGGCGAACATCCACGTCGCTTTCGGCAGCGAAATCCCCGCGGGCGAACGAGCCAAACACGTAGCCCTTCGTGATGGCGGCGAAACGGGCACACTCGGAGGCGACGGCTTCAAGCACATGCGCCCTTTCGGTCTCGCGGACCTCGCGCGCCATGCCAAAATGGGACACGCAGTCCTTATTCGCGGCCTCGTTCAACCGCTTAGCTTCGCTCGCGTCGCCCCCGTCCACGGCCGTGCACGCCCGTGCGTCTTCGAACTTAATCACATGAGGGCACACGGCAGCGTAGCGCTCGACCAGCGCCTCACCCTCGTAGCCTTCGGCGATAAGCCGGCGCAGCACGTCAAGGGACATTCCCTCGTCCTCCACGTTCAGCGGCTTGATGAGCAACCCCTCGTCAGTCTGCTCGATGAGAGCATACTCGGTGAACCCCATATCCTTGTAGGCTTTCGCCGGAATAGTGATCTGCCGCTTGCTGGACACTTTGATCCGCTGCGGCGCCATGCGAGCCGCCTCCGCCATGCTTTCCTCCTCACCAAGCGCTTGGTACCAAGCTTCCAAGCGAGTATAGCACAAGGAGACCCGCCAGCTATTGACGGGTCGCCCAAGATTAATGCTGCTATCTACTTGTGACTTATGCGGTCAGCGGCTCGAAGTCGCTGTCGGGCTCGGCCGGCGCGGCAGCGCGAGC
This sequence comes from Adlercreutzia equolifaciens DSM 19450, assembly GCF_000478885.1. Taxonomy (NCBI): domain Bacteria; kingdom Bacillati; phylum Actinomycetota; class Coriobacteriia; order Eggerthellales; family Eggerthellaceae; genus Adlercreutzia; species Adlercreutzia equolifaciens. The sequence goes on along the minus strand of NC_022567.1, from coordinate 657,447 downwards.
AGACGCGCGCTCGGTCTCGGTCGCGGGCACGAGCAATTTCGAACCCAGCGCCATGAATCCCAGCGTGCCCACCGACACGACGCCCAGCACGATCAGCACTTCGGGCACCGTCGGTGCGTAGGAACCGAGAAGTGCCCAGCCGCCGTCGGACAGAACGCCCGGCGCGCCCTCCACATTCGGCACGATGAACGAGGTGAACAGCAGCCACAGGCGCTTGCAGAGCACGCCGGCGATGACGAGCACGCTCGCCCCCACCACAAGCCCCGTGCGCTCGCGGTTCTTCGCGAACACCAGCACGAGGAACGGGACAACCAGGCCGCCAGCGATCTCGAACCAGAAGAACGGCGACGTAGGCCCGCTCGTCATGAGCGCCAACGTCTCGGCACCGGCAGCGCCGGGATAAGCCATGGTCAGTACCTCGCAGAAGATGAAGAACGCGTCTACAGCGATGCAGGTGGCCAGAAGCCCAGCCAACGACGCCATAAGCTCGCGGGAGGTGTCGAACAGACGCGCCTTCTTAAGCGCGGCCAACACGCACAGCAGCAGCGCCAGGCCCGAGTCCATGGCCGAAGCCACGAAGATGGGAGCCATGATGGCCGAGTACCAGCCCTCTTTGGCGATCTGCAGGCCGAAGATCCAAGCGGTCACCGAGTGCACCAGAATGGCGCAGGGCAGGGCAAACCGCGAGATGATGGACACCGCATGATCGTTGCCGCGGCGCATGTTCACCAAATACAGCACGTTGATCACCAGATGCAGAGTGATGACGCAGATGTCCCACACCAGGGGCGACGCGGGGTTCGGGCCGGTCACAATGCGCCAGACACGCTGGACGCCGCCCAGGTCGATGAGAACGAACATGCCCGCCAGACAGATGCACACCGTCGACAGGATAATCGCCGGCATGGCCACGGCTTTGAAGCGCCTGATGCGGAAGACGCTCGCCGAGGAGGCCACGATAAGGCCGCCGGCGGAAAGTCCCACGAAGAACATGAACATGGTGATGTAGAGACCCCACGACACGCCGTTGGACATGCCCGTCACCGCCAGGCCGCCGACCAGCTGGTAGATATAGGCCCCGATGCCCACCACCGCCAGCACCGCGAGCACCGCCGTGAGCGGCTTGTTCTTGGTCAGAAGTTCCATGATGCCACTCTCCTATTCAAAGTAGTAGACTTGCGGACGGGTGCCCTGTTCCTCCAAAAGGACGCGACCACCTCGAGCGCGGATCACCTTCGACACCTCGGAATCGGGATCGTCCAAATCGCCGAAAATGCGGGCGTCCATGGGGCAGCACTGCACGCAGCGTGGTTCCTCACCTTGGTCGGTGCGCTCCTTGCAGAGGGTGCACTTCTCGGCCACGCCTCGCACGCGCCCTTCGACGTTAGCATCGCCGTAGGCGAAATCCGGCACATGAACCGGCTCGTCCCAGTTGAAGGAGCGCGCGTTGTAGGGGCAGGCGGCCATGCACATGCGACAACCGATGCACTTATCGTAGTCGATCTCCACGCGACCGAGCTCGTCCTTGTAGGTAGCGCCCGTGGGGCACACGCGCTGGCACGCCGGGTTCTCGCAATGCTGGCACGCCAAAGGCAGATAGGACCGGGTCAGATTGGGATACTCCCCCTGGGCGTCGTCCGCTACGCCTCCGCCTTCGGTTACAACGCGGTTCCATCGGAGGTCCTTCGGAACGCCGTTCTGCATCTTGCATGCGAAGACGCAGGTCTGGCAGCCAATGCAACGGGTCTTGTTGATGGCCATTCCGTATCTCGTCATAATTCTCACCTACGCCTTCTCTACTTCCACCAGCACGTCGTTATAGGGGATCTGCGGACCGAAGAACATCGAGTACCCGCGCTCCAGACGCGCGGAGTTGGTCACGTTCTGCAGGAACCCTTCCTTGTAGTAACGCGTGTAGGTGGTCTCGGCCATGAACAGGACGCCCGGCTGCAGCGAGCGGTTGACGAGTGCCGTGGCCACGAACGAGCCGCGGTCGTTGAATACGCGGACATCGTCGCCCGTCACAATGCCGCGGGCCTCCGCATCTTCCGGAGCGATGTTCAGGCTGGGGCCGAAATCTTCCTGGAACCATTCATTGGCAGAATAGTAGGCGTGGATGCGATAGCGACTCTTGCCCTGAGTGAAATAGAGCGGGAACTGTGTCTTCTTCGGATTGCTCTCGTAGGCCTCGTTCGCGTCCTCGTACACCGGCAGCTCGTGGCCTTGGTCGACCAGATACTCGTAGTACAGCTCGATGCGCGTGGAGGGTGTGAGGAACCCTTCAGCCAGACCGTCGGGCATATAGTCGTCGCCCGTCTCGGGCAGGGCCATCACGCCGCCGTGCTCCAACAGCGCATCATAGGTGATGCCCTCCATCCGGGGATCAAGCTCGGCAGCCCCGTCGAGCATGAAACGCGCAAGTTCCTCGTAGGATTCGGGAAGCAGGTCTTCCAGGCCCCACTGGGCGGCCAGCAGGCGCTCGATTTGCAGATCGCTCTTCGATTCGAACATCGGATCCACCATGCCGTTGGCCAGCATCACATGGCCCATGCTGTCGCGCAGCTGCTTCACGTTTTCCTCGCACTCGAATTTGGTGCAGGCCGGCAGCACGATGTCAGCATAGTCTACCGCCGAGGAGTGGTAGATATCGACGATAGCGAAGAAGTCGAGGCTCTTCACCCATTCCAACATGTCATTGGCCGCGCCCGCCTCCAAGGTGAAGGCATCGCCGAAGGTCAGGGCCGCATGGATGCTGTTCTCCTGATAGGGCATGTCGTACATAGAGACGGGGCTGTCTCCGTAGTGGTACTCCTCGGGAAGGACCCAGTAATTGAACGTCGCCGACGGATCGTTGGCGCCCAGGCCGCAATAGGAACCATAGCCGGCGCCCTTCTTGCCGTACTGGCCGGTCAGGGCCACCAACATGGCCGTGGAATGCCCCAGCACATCGGCGTTGGTGTACTTGTCGGCGCCGCCCAGGCCGATGTCGATGATGGCAGGTCCGTTGTTGGCATAGCGGTCGGCCAGATTCACGATTGTCTGCTGATCGATGCCCGAGGTCTCGGCGGCCCATTCGAGGGTGAGGGTGTCGAGCCATTCCTTTATGAGCGTGAACTCAGTGATCAAGTGCTTGCCGTCCACCGTCCACTCGCCTTCAAGCGCCGGAATCGCATTGGCGCTGTCGTAGAGAACGGGAGCGCCGGTCACCGTATCCCACACCATAGGAGCGCCCACCGGCTCGGCGCTCACCACGGCGGGATTGGGCGCCATGACCTCGGCGCTGCGGTAGCTTTTGCCTGCGTCGCGATCGACCAGGTAGGGGCAGGAGGTGTGAGCGAGCACGAAGGCCTCGTCGTACCACTCGTTGTCCACGACGGCCTTAAGCATGCCCTGGATAAGGGCCGCATCCGTGCCGGGTCGCACCGGCAGCCACTCGTCGGACTTCGCCGCCGTGCCCGTAAAGCGCGGATCGATGGTGACGATATAGGTTCCAGCCTCTTTGGCATCCATGAGGGGGCGCGACCAAACCATGGCGCTCTCCAGCGGGTTGTGGCTCAGTTCGATGATGGTGGCCGCGTCTTTGAACTCCCAGTGGGAGCGGTTCGATAGATAGCTCCAAGGACCGAAAGCCGGCCCCAGGCCGTTTGCCTGCCCGCGATCAAGGCCCCAGTTGCCACCCGAGTCAGCATGCAGCAACTGCGTGATGAAGTCGAACTCGATGCCCGCCTCGGTGGACTTGCGGATGAACACCGAGCCTTCGCCGTATTTCTGCTGGGCTTCCTTGAGGTTGTCGGCAATCGTCTTAATGGCCTCGTCCCAGCTGATCTGCTCGAACTCGCCGGCGCCGCGCTCACCAACGCGCTTCAGCGGCACCTTCAGCCGATCCTGCGCGTAAATATGGGACAGCTCGCCAATGCCACGCAGGCAGATGGTCGAATGTTTCTTGTCCGCTACGATATCGCTCGGCTCGATCAGCGTGATACGTTCGTCGCGAATAGTGCACTTCAAGTTGCACCCGGTCAGGCAATGGAACTGATGGCACAGGTGCGCCGTTCGCTCCTCCCCCTGGGCCGTGGCCTTCGCGGGTGCCAGCATGCCCCCGCCGATGGCCGCGCCCACAGCGCCCGCGCAGGCAAGGCCCGCAGCTGCGGCACCCGTGGTTTTCAAGAAACCGCGTCGAGTGAGTCCGCCCGTGGGATGGGTTGTCTCGGACATCTCTCCTCCTTTTGAATTCCCAGGGACTGAGTCGCGGGACGCCGCGCGTAGCTTCTGCTGAAGTTCTGCGACAACGGGTCTTTGACTCCGCACCTGCGTCTCCTCAATCGCGCAGGTCGCTATCCCCTCTGCTGGTAATCCTTGAGAATTGGCCAAATTCCACGGGAAGCACTATAACAAATTGTCCTATGACAATGCAAGGATTATCATAGGACAATTTTCAAAGCAGGTTATCTATTTTGAGGATAGTTTATCTATTGAGCCGCGCGCTGGTGCACTAAGCCCACTACATAGACCAAATCCTGCTCAGCAAAATAGCGGTAGATTATATCGAAGGGGTCTACAACGACTTTGCGAACCGTGTCGCCGAAGCGTCGCTTGATTGAAGTGGGCAGTATCCTCGACCCCATCTCGGGCGCAAACTCAAGAAGAGATACCGCATACCATATCTCCTCGCGCTTTGAGTCCATGTATACCTGGGTCATATCCTCAACAAAGCCTTCAGAGACTTCGACTTTAGCCACGACCAAGCCTCTTTTCGACTTCGGCTCTTGCTTCCGCTACGCCATGGAATACACGCCCGGCCGCAAAATCGGCCTCTCCCCTCTCGAGCACTTCCATAACTCTTCGCTCGTACAACGCCTCCTCTACAGCACGCGCTTTTTCTTGTGCTAAAACATCCTCGGAGCAAAAGATGTAAGCAGCATTGCCGTTCTCGGTAATGTGGACCACTTCTTCAGCAGCCCTGTCTTTAATTTCTCTTTGCTTGGTTTTCAAGGCGGCAAAGGAGTAGATAGGGGTAGCCCTTGGTGCCTCATATGCAGGAACTGTCATGGCAATCTCCTTAAAGTACTCAGTTAGATATCTATATACTACTCAAAATCGATACCTTATTCAATATCAAATTCAGTTCCATAGATCAACAGATTCTGATTTGCGCTTCTGCCGCTTCTTCGGCCTCACCGATGGCTACTGGCTTCGCGCCCAAGAAGCCTACGACCTGGAAATCACAAGGCGCAAGCTCGCCCCCGAGCTCAAGCGGATCCGTCCCTTCAACCAAGCTGCCTGCCTGTAGGAATCTAGAATCCCATCGCCTTCAACCGCTCCAAAGCGGGCGCGGCGTGGCGGGCGCCGGCTTCGGGATACAGCTCGGAGGCAATCGCGATGCCGAGGCGAACATCTTCCGCCGCCTTTCCAAGCACTTCGTCTACGACGCGAGCAGGCAGGCCCCATGAGCGGGCCTCAGCTACAATATTCTCTCGCTCGATCCTATCGATGCGAATGCAGCCATCGATGCGCAAGCCCATGAACAGCACGTTCGGCGTAATCTCAAGGGCTGGCACGACGTCATAGAGCGGCGCGAGGCACACCTCGTCGCCCCCGTGGAGCAGCGCGTAGTTCTTGGCGTGAGCGTCGGTATTTCCCAGAACGGTGCTCACGAAGAGATGCCGCAGCAGCCGCTTGCGCTCTTCCAGCGAGTCGGCGGCATAGCGGGACAGCAGCTCGGCAATGCCCTTATAGGTCGGATCGCTTTTCGTGGGCGTCGCCGTTGCCGCGTACTTGCGTCCCGGCTCTATGCCGAGAGCCTGCGCGCAGTCTTCCTGGTGCAGCCGCACAAGCCCTCTTTCGGTTTCAACTCGGTCGAAGCGTTCCACAGCCAGCGTAGGCGGCACGTCGGGCAAATCGAGAATGGCTGAGCCAGCCGTCTCCGTCACATGTCATGCGACCTCCATTCCCCATGCTTCCGCTTCGACCAATCCTGCAAGCCGACCCTGGGGCTGCGGCTTCAATATATGCGTCGAAGGAGCCCCGTCCAAAGGAAGCGCCGCGGAACTTAAGGCCCTGTGGCCTGGCTCAGCCGCAGCCCAGTCTTCTGGTCTCGCAGTCACGCACAGCTTCTCCTGAAAGCCGCCAAGCGACACCCGCAGAGAAGATGCGTCATCGTAAGGGTGCGACGGCAATGCCGCCAGACGTGCCGACAGTTCCTCGGGAGTCAATCGCTTCTCGCGCGGCAGCTCCTGGCTCGCACGCGCCAACGCCCAATCTTCCGAGGGCATCACCTCAACGGCGCCGGCGCACTCCCAGCCAATCTGGGCGAGCAATCCGAAATAGTCGCCCTCGGCAACACCGTAGAACCGCTGCAGCTCATCGAGCCTCGCGTCTTCGGGCAAAAGCCCCGAGAACCAGGAAAATGTCCGCTGGGCATCGAAGGGCTCCTCTTGCACGCAGAGCGCCGTTGAGAGCAGGGGCGAAGAGGGATGCGCCGAGGCCATCTCTTCCGCGAACGCGAAACGAGCGCCGTTCTTCGTGCGAGCCAATTGCCCAATCTTTTCGCCGCCGAGGCGAACCTCAAGGGTCTCGGAATTCACTGTTGACCCCCTTCTTGGCGCGAGCGCAGAAGCGACACCACCGACGCAGGGGCATCATGCACTTCGGCTTGAGCGCCCTTGGGGAGCACCACCAGCTTCAAGCCCAAATCGCTGATGGCGCGCATGAGGGTCTGGGAGCTGACGCCCTTGCCATTTTCAAGAGCCGAAAGGGTGGCGTGGGAGGCACCGATGATCTCGGCGAACTCATCTTGGGTGTACCCCTTTTCCTTGCGGGTTTTCTGGAGAAACGACCCGAGCTGGTCAAGGCCGTACACATTGGTCCACTTCATCGTACATCTCCCATCGGATATCAATTTTTCTTGATATTAGTCGATATTGGGAAAATGTCAAATATTCTTGATAGATTGGAAAACGAGGTGATTGTCAAATATTTTTGACAGTTAGCCCTTGAGCAGGTCGCCCAGGCCCTCGTTGAAGCCCTCGGCGAAGGCGCTGGGGATGACGACGGTGCCCTTGCCCTCGCGCAGCGACTCGTTCAGCAGGTGCATGGTGCGCAGGCGCGAGATCGCCTCGTGGTCGCCGATGAGCTCTTCCATTTCGTCCAAGATCTCGTAGATGTCGTGCTCCGCCTCCATGAGGATGATGCGGGCCTTCTTGCGTTGCTCGGCCTGGGCCTCCAGACTCATGGCCTCCTGCAGCTCCTTTGGCAGAAGGATGTCGCGCACCTCCACCGAAAGCACGGTCACGCCCCAGGGCGCCACCTTCTCCTCCAGCACCCGTTTGAGCTCCCGATCCAGCTGCTCGCGGCGGATGGCCACCTCGGCAGCGCTTGCCCGGCCGATAGCGTCGCGCAGGGCCGTTTGGGCCGCCATCTCCACGGCGCGGGTGAAGTCGCCCACTTCGGTGCAGGCCGCGGCGGCGTCCCACACGTGCCAGAACAGCACGGCGTCCACGTTCATGGGCACGAGATCGGCCGTCAGCGTCTCCTCGGCGTAGAAGGTGGTCACCCGGGTGCGCGTGTCCACCCGCATGGTATTCGACTCGATGACGGGAATAGTCCAGAACAGCCCCGGCCCCGACACGCGGTTAAAGCGCCCGAGGCGAAGCACCACCACGCGCTCCCACTGCTGAGCGATATGACAGCAACCGATGGCAAGAAGCGCCACCAACGCGGCCACGATGATAAGTCCTAGGGTCACGCGGCCGGTCGCAAGCGCGCCAACGCCCAGCACGCAGGCCAGCACCACGACGAACAGCACGGCGGAGAACAGCAGCACGCCCGCCGAAGAGGCGCGCTCCCCCACCACTTCCGTAGACACATCCGGCACCACGCGGAAGCGACGCTCGTCGGAAGACTTCTCTTTGCCGAACATGGGAACTCCTTCAGATCGGGACTTGCGGGACGGCGTCATTCGGCGCAGTCAGAGACGCAAACAGGGACGGGAGGCGCGAGCTGTCACGCCCCCTTCTCGGCCCGCACGGCGGGCTTCTCGAAATCGATGATGCGAGCGGACACCTCGCCGCGCTCACGGGCCTCATCGTACTTCAGGCGCTTGATCTTTCGGCTCATGGCGCGCTCGATGTCATCTAGCCCCATGCCCAGCTCGCGGCACGCCGCGATGCACTCGTCTAGCACCGCATCGGCCTCACCCTCCCCTTCCGCACCCATCTTCGCACCCAAATCGGTCACGAACACGCCACGACCCCGCGTCGATTCCAGGTACCCGTCGGACACGAGGCTCAGGTAGGCCTTGTTCACCGTGTTGTAGTTGATGGAGATCTCCGAAGCCAGGCCGCGCACCGTGGGCAGCTTGTCGCCGGGCGCCAGGGTGCCGTCGTTGATGAGGTAGGCGATGCGGTTGCGCAGCTGCACCCACAGGGGCAAGTCGCTTGTCGGATCAACTTCGAAGGGAAACATGGACGACCTTTCTCTCAAGGACTAGAAGGGAACAGAAACAACGGGCAGCATCCCGGCCGCCACTACGACCGCGCGCAAACAGGCGCCGCCAACAAGAACGCAACCGGCGCTGGCGAGCAACGCGCGCGAGGCGAGAGACGCCTCGGCGACGTCCTTACTCGCATTGCAACGCGCGAGGACAGCCTCTATCGCAAAAGGAGCAACAAGGCCAACGAGCACAAGGCCGCCCCAGAACGGCAGAGAGCACGCACCGTTCAATACGGAGGCCACCGATGCCAACGCGGCCGCATCGGTAGGCGTTGCCCCCGAGGAAGCCGAGCCGCCGTGTTCCAGCCACGCTGCACCAAGCCACAGCGCCACGACGACCGCCTCCAGGGCAAGGAGAACCATATCGGCGCGAACGACTTGCCGCATCGTTCGGCCGAAAACCGTCGCCATTCCCGAAAATACTGCCACCATGCCCACAAGCGCCACTCCGCACGAGAGAGCCGAGATCGCGAACAGCCCCGGCAGCCACGGGCCGAACCACAACGGCACCGACGGCATACCCGACAGCAACAGTCCCGTATAGATCACCGCGACGAAAGACACCGCCGCAAGCAAGACAGCGAGCGCTCTGAATAGAGGCAGAGACACCGACGGCACCCCGAGCCACACAAGAAGCATGGCTGCCGCCAACGTGCCACAAAGCAAAAGTGCCCAGAATCCTACGACCAGATAATTCGAAGGGGATGAAACCGCCAGCAAAAGGATGCGATCGAGGCGCCCCACATCAGCCGCAAGGCACAGGACCCCCAGCACTAAGACTACCAGCGAGGCCACGAGTATCGACACGAACAGTCGGCGATAGGCAGCGCTTCCGTTGTCTCTGAAGCGCACAACCACTCCGCGGCTCACGGCTCTCTCGTCAGCGAGGAGCATCAGCACTGCGGCAATCAAGAGCGCGCCCGCCCCTGTCCCTCCCAGAAAGAGGTAAGCAACCACCAGTTCGCTGAACACGACTCCTCCTCTTGCCCTAGACAATGCCTACGGAACCCACCGACCCCGCATTCCGGCGTTAAGATTATCATAAGACAATCGAAGAAGCGATGCGTCCGTCAGGAAAGATTCAGGGAGAGCAGCACCAAGAATTTCGAGTTGTTAGACATCCAACGCGCTCGCAGGTGATTGCCTGCTTCCATCTTGTCTTCTCATATATCGTATTTTATTACTTTTCTTACACATTTTGTTCTGCCACAGTTTTTGAGCGAACCATCGCGCGTACCTAAAGTCTAACAACTCGAAAAAACAGCCCGAATCCGACGGCAAGCTTTTCCGAGAAGGCCTTCGTTCCCGATTCGCACGGTTAATTCACGTTGAAATCGCGCCGCTTTTGCGTCGGCTACAGCAGCACCTTCACGCCGAAGTAGGCGAGCACCACCAAACCTACGATGATGCGGTAGACGCCGAACGCCGTGAAGTCGTTCTTCTTGATGTAGCCCATGAGGAACTTGATGGAGATCACCGACACCACGAATGCCGTCACGATGCCCACCACGAGCACGGCGATCTCGGTGGCCGTCATGGCCAGACCCACGGCCATCAGATACTTGATGAGCTTCAGCACGCCCCAGCCGAACATGACGGGAATCGCGAGAAAGAACGTGAACTCCGCCGCCGCCGTGCGCGAGCAGCCGCACAGCATGCCGCCGATGATGGTGGAGCCCGAGCGCGACGTGCCGGGGATGATGGCAAGCATTTGGAAGCAGCCGATCTTCAGCGACGTCTTCCAGTCGATCTCGTCCACGGTGCGCACGCGGAACAGGGCCATCTCGGCGTCGTCGCCATCGTCGCCCGGACCCACCTCAGGCACGGGACGCGCATGGGCGCCGCGGGGACGCCGAGGGGCGCGACTGGCCAGGTAGGCTGCCTCGCGCCGACGGTTGCGCCGCTCCAGCAGGATGAACACGACGCCGTAGACGATAAGGGCGATGGCCACCGTCCACGCGTTGTAGAAGTACTCGTTGAAGAAGTCGTCCAGCGTAAGTCCGATGGCCGCCGCCGGGATGCAGCCGATGGCCACCATGCCCCACAGCCGCCACGTGCCGCGCTTCTCGGCCGACGTCTTCTTCGGCGAGAACGGGTTCAGCTTATGGAAGTACAGGATGAGCACGGCCATGATGGCGCCCAGTTGGATGACCACTAAGAACAGCTCCAGGAACTCCGCCGACACGTTCAGCTTCACGAACTCGTCCACGAGAATCATGTGGCCCGTGGAAGAGATGGGCAGCCATTCGGTGATGCCCTCCACGACGCCGATGAAGAACGCCTTCAGAACTTCGATAAACATGTCCACAGAAACTGCCTCCGTACGATTTGCTTGCCTGTCGGCCCAAGCGGCGAGCGGCAACCCAGGCCAGAGCGCGCCGCCAACACGAGGAAAAGCGCACAAGGGGCACTCCCTCTTTCGAGCCTCGGAAATGCTATCACGGCACTGCGAATCGTCAGGATTCCTACGGAGAAAGTCCACGTTTGTCACTTTGGTCTACCGAGGCGCCGGCCAGCCCAGCGCTCGCAGCGCGCGACACAACCCGTCGTGTCGCGCGTGCCGCCCATTCCACCACGGCTTGTGCACGTAGCCGATTTCATGTCAGATACAACATAGCAAGCAGGTTCGTTTTCCCTGCTCAAAGCCTCTTTTCGAAAGCAACGATGCGCCAACGAACACCAAGCATCGTGGTAATAAAACTATCGAAGATCGCACTTTTACCAACGATGTCAGTTCCATTGGGGTATCATGGGACACCCGCGAGAGACCGGAAGCGAAATGTTTTTCCGGCCCGGCAAACGCAGCTTTCAACTCAACAGGCCTCGCCCTCTTCCTGGCGCTCAGGCGCACTGCGGCACAACCCGCGGCGCACGGACGTCCTTGCCTCATCACGGATGCGCCCACCAACCGAAGGGTCTCCCCCTTCCGACAAAAGGATACTATCATGCTGAAAGCTGCCCACCCCGGCGGTCTGATCCCGCCCATCCTCCATCCCTCCCCGCTCAACCGCGAAAACACCGGCGAGCGCACCGACCGGACGGGCGCGCTCCTGTTCGCAGGCGCCGTGGCTTCCTTCGGGCTAGCTCTCGTGCTCATCGGCGCTGCCGTTTCGTTCGCCGCCGGAGCGCCAGCGCCGGCGAACCTCGACCAGTCGACCCTCGTGTTCGGATCCTTGGCAGCGGCCTGCGCCCTGGCGGCACTCGGCATGATGCTGGCCTTGCGGGAGAGAAGCCTGCGCACGCAGCAAATGCGCCGCGTCACCCGTGCCGAGCAGATCCAGGGAGAGCTGGACAGTCTGGGCCTCACGCCCAAGGAGATGCCCATTGCCAAGCTCATCCTGCAGCATCAAAGCTACGCGACCATCGCCGCCGAGCGGCACCTGGCCGTGCGCACGGTGCAATTCCATGCCACGAATATCTTCCGGAAGGCCTATGTCAGCAATCGGCGCGATTTCGAGCGTGTCATCCTGGCCGACGAGCGCAACGACGACCGGAGCGACGGCGGCCGTCGCGACACTCCCTGCTGCCGCAGCAACCAAACGACACCGCCCGACGGCCGAGGCGCCGCGCGCCCCGGATGCGCCCTCCGCGGCCAAAATACCTGCTTGCCCGGGGGCGGCTCCGACAACCCGGCGACGGGCCTCCCCGCGCAAAACCCTGGCAGCGAGCAAGAGCGCGGAGATCCCGACCGTCCCGCTGGCAGCCCCACGACCCTCCGCAGCAGGGCGGCCCTGCGCCACGGCAGGCAGGAGGGAGGACGGCCATAGCCAGCGCCGTTCGCTAGCGCGCCCGCCCATCTGGTAGGCGGCGCCGGCACTCGCAGGCGCGTCCGCGAGAGGTCATCATTGGGGAAACAGACGCCCGCACGCCGCCTTCGTCGTGGTGCCCGCGTGCTACCGTGAACCCATGAGCAACTTCGCCGACATAGCGTGCCCTGCATCGCCGCAACTCGAAAGCGCAACGACCGCCTCCCCTGACGGCCGCCCGAAAGACTCGGCAACATTTGCGGGAAGCCGCTCTCGAAAGACGCCCGACGTCCCCGAAGGCGAGATGCACGGCCACGGCTCCGGCGGCCCCAAGGACGTCTGGACGCACAACGTGGAAGCCACCGCGTCCCTCCTCATCGCCTTCGGCACCCTCATCACCACCTGCAGCGCCCAGGGCCTTTTCACCCCCTCGACCGCCAGTCGGTGGATTCTCGAGTACCTCGTTCCCTTCCAGCTGCCGATTTTCTACTTCTGCCTGGGCTTTCTCTACCAGCGCTACCGCACGACGCGCACCCCTCGCGCCTGGGGCCAGAACCTCCGCCGCGAGCTGGCGCTCATGGGCATCCCCTTCGCAGCGTTCACCGTGCTCGTGCTGCTCACGAACTCGGTCGTCGGCGCGAAGCCGCCTCTGTCGGTCGCCGATCTCCTCCGCGCGCTCTTCATCGAGCCCGTCATTCCCGTCGGCTACTTCTATACCTGCCTCATCATTTACGCCATCACCCCCACCGTGAAGAGCCGCCGCAACGCCAGCGGCCTCCTGTTCGCCGCCGTCGCAGCGAAAGCAGCCATCGTGGCGCTCGCTTCGCTGCCCGCCACCGCCGAGATGGCCGCGCGCCTCCCCTACGCCGTCACCTCCGTGGCCGAGAACTGGATCTGGGTTGCCGGCGGCATGGCCATGGCGCTCTACCGGGGCCTGCCCCTCGTGCGCGGATCCGAGAAGGCCTGGGCCCTCGGCGCCCTGTGGGTGGCCACCAGCGTGATCGCCTTCTACGCCGGCTGGACCGGCGAGACGTCCCACGCCGTTCTGGACGCGCTCGGCGTGCTGTGGGCGACCTCCCTGTTCTCCACCGTGTTCCGCAGCGGGCGGCAGAACCGCTTCTACGGCTTCGTGACCCGCTACACCATGGCCATCTGGCTCTTCCACGGCATCTGCCTCGCCCTGTACTTCCATCTTTGGAAGGCGGCCGGCATCTCCGTCACGGCAGCACCGTGGATGGCGGCCGCGGGGGCGGCGCTCGTCTGCTACGGCATGCCGGTGCTGATCATGGCCGCCCTTTCGCGCCTTGGGAAGGCCGGCATCATCGTGTATCCGGCCCGCCATCTGCCGCCCGCGCCGGCCACCATGCTCCGGAAGACGCCGCACTAACGTATACTGAGGCCCATGAACAAGTCGCAAACATCTTTTCTGGCGGGGGGCGACCCGTATCTGGCGCCGTTCTCGTCCATGACCGACGGGCAGCTGCGCGACCCCAAGCAGCTCGTGGGCCTGGCCCGCGCCATCGACCCGGAGGGCGCGCCGGAGCGCTTGGCGTCGGGCCTGTTCGTCGCTGAGTCCGTGAACGTCATCGACCGCGCCCTTAACGCCGGGTGCGTCCCCTTCGCCGTGCTCACCGACCGGCGCTGGCTCGCCGCCTCCGAAGCGCTCTTGGAAAAGGTGCACGCGGCTAATCCGGCCGCCCCCGTGGCCGTGGTCTCCTCGGAGGAGATGCGCTCCATCACCGGCTACGAGATGACCCGCGGGCCCTTGGCCGCCTTTCACCGGCCGCCCGAGCCCGACCTGGCCGCCCTGCTTACTGGCGCCCACCGCGTCGCCGTGCTGGAGGACGTCACGAACTACACCAACATCGGGGCCATCTTCCGCAGCGCCGCCGCCCTCGGCATCGATGCGGTGCTGCTCACGCCGGCCTGCCACGACCCGCTGTTCCGCCGCGCGTCGCGCGTTTCCATGGGCACGGTGTTCCAAGTGCCCTGGGCCCGCATCGGGCACGCGCGCGATTGGGCGGCCGAAGGCGTGGCGCGCCTGCGCGAGGCCGGCTTTGTCACAGCCGCCCTGGCCCTGGCCGACGACGCGCTTTCCATCGCCGATACGCGTCTGAAGGCAGCCGACAAGCTGGCCCTCGTACTGGGCACGGAAGGCGGCGGCCTGGCCGCCTCCACCATCGCCGCCTGCGACTGGACCGTGCGCATCCCCATGCACCACGGGGTCGATTCCCTGAACGTCGCCGCCGCCAGCGCCGTCGCCTTCTGGGAAACCCGCCGGGAAGGCTAGCGTCGCGCAGCCACATCCCGTAGGGGCTGACCTTGATCAGCCCTCATCAGGCAAGGTTATCCCTCTTGTGAGGGGCGACCGAGGTCGCCCCCTACGGATGGAGCGGAAGCTCGGCCCCCTACGAGCCGGTCGGAAGTCCCATGGCGTTCGCGATCGCCATCGTCACGCCCACGGCTATCACGCCCACGGCAACCAGCGCGATGCCCAAGATTCGCAAACGAGCTCCCTGCAGAAGGCGAAGCCTCGGAGCCGCCCGACGCAAAACGCGGACGTCGGTCAAAATGAAAAGAAAGCCCGTGAAGAACGGAATACCGAACGTCCAATACTGAAAGGCGAGCAGCCAGAACGGCCAGGTGGCGTAACGCTCGTCGGGCGTGAACGGCATTGCGATGAGGACTGCCATGAACAGCAACCACACCACCAAGAGGGCGACATCGACCACGAGCCCTGCCGTTTCACCGGAGGAGAGCGTCGAGAAAGCACGCCTTACCCGAGAAACGACTACGCCATGCGGTCTGTCATCGATCGGAGCTGCGGCACTCACCGCCGTCGCGGCCCAGGGGCGACCAAGGTCGCCCCCTACGGGAGCAGCCTGGCCTGCAGGGGCGGCCCAATCCGCAGGGGAAACCCGACCCGCGCCGGCGACCTGGGTCACAACGACACCCCGGTCTGCAGGAGAAGCCCCGGCTGGGGCGAGCGCCGCGAGGAACGCCGCCTTCAGGTCGCGCACCGTCTGGAAGCGGGCCGCCGGATCAAAGGCGCAGGCGCGCTGGAGCACGGGGCGCAGCGCGAAAGGCACTTCCGGCCCCGCGAACCCCGCCGCAGCCACCGACGGCGACGGATCGCGCTCGGCCAGCAGGTAGTAGAGCAGCATTCCCAGCGCATACACGTCGCTGCGCTCGTCGGTCTGCCCGTAGCCGAACTGCTCGGGCGGCGCGTAGCAGCGCGTGCCGAAATGAGCCGTATCCCCCGCAGCCCCCTCGCGAAAGGCCCGGGCAATGCCGAAGTCGATGATCGTGAGACCCGCATCGCTCACCACGATGTTCGTTGGCTTCAAATCGCGATGGATCAAAGGCGGCGAGAACTGCTCGTGCAATTCCATCACCCCGTCGCAAAGGAGTGGAAACCACTGCGCCGCCAGGGCGACCGATCCGTCGCGTTCGTACACCTCGTCCCGCAGCGTGCGTCCCTGGATGTATTCCATGACCACCACCAGCTCGTTGCCAGTGGTATGAACATCGTAGATGCGCGGCAAATGTCGGAAGCGACGCCCGGCGCGCTGCGCTTGGAACAAGTGGCCGTAGGCGTCTCCCATGGCCGCATCAACCGCGATGCGCTTGCGAACGAACGGTCCGAGCTCCGCCGCGTTGGCCCCCACAAAGTACACCACCTCGGTCGTCTCGTGGGGCGCCGTCTTCAATACCTCATCGACGCGATAGCACACGTCGCGGGCGAGGGCGTCAAGATATGCGGCAAGAGGGTCGTTTTCCATAAATGCCATGGTACCAAAGTTAGCTGATGGTCGCCTCGCCGAACCGGTAAAGCTCCTCCTCAGTCTTCTGCAGCGTATAGCCATGGCTGATGGCGAAGATGACAATGGCATCTCGCCGATTCTTGCAATACAGCTCGTTGGCGCCTCCCGCCTGCAAAAGGCGGTTCGTCTCGCGCAACGAGCACCCCATAGCGAAGGCAAGTTTCAGCAAGTTATCCCGCGAGGCGCGCCGAGCGCCGGTGAAAATCTGGTAGCCGAAGGTCTCGTTGATACCGGCCTCTCTCACCACCACTGAGCGCTTCAGCCCCTTCTCTAGCAGAAGGGCGTCCAGGTACTCCGCCAAGCTGCGCTCGCCCACCTCGCGCCGTTTGATGAACGCCCGCGGATCCGGCGCGTCCAAGAGCTCGGCCAGCATATCCTCTGTCAGCGGTTCCTCCACGCGCTTCTTTCTCCTTCGACCCATATCACGAAGCCCCTATTGTAGCGCCTCGAGCGCCCGCCTTCGGAGACGGGTGCCCGAGACGTGCGCCATCGGGCACGCTAGCTCAGCGAGAACGTCTGCTCGGCCAAGACGGCGTCGCTGAAGCTCAAAAGCTCCTCGACCTCAACCGTGATGTCGCTCATGTCCTCCAGGGCGTAGCCCATCTCCACCGTCGTAGAGGAATCAGGCTTCACATCGCTCGAGTACTTCTCGGAATCCCAATCGCTGCCGATGGCTGTGCCCAGCTCAACGCCGTTTTGGAACACTTTGGGATAAAGCGCCACCATGAAGCTGGTCGCCTCGTCGGAATTGTTCGTGAAGGTGTAGGTCACCACGGCAGCCGGATTTCCCTGGTAGTCCTCAGTCACCCGGCAGCCGTCGATGGTCACGCCGTAAGCGGCCGCGTCCGATGCGCTCTGCTCGGCCGCCTGGGGCTCAGTCGCAGATCCGGAATCTTCGACTGCTGCACCCTGCGCCGTCGCCGTATCCAGGCCGCTCTCCTCCATGGCCTGGTCGAGGGCGGCGCTGAAGGCGCTCTGCATTACGAGCACGAGAATGAAGGCGATCACGGAAAGCACGAGGCCGGCGATCCCTAGGCCCTTGCCGCTCTTCTTCCCCTTCGAAATACCTACCAATCCAATGATGGCGAAGACGATGCCGAGAATGGCCAAAAGGAAGGAGAGGTTGTTGATAATCGGCAGAATCGACGTGACCAGTGCCACGATTCCCAATACGAGAGAAGCCACGGCCATAGCCGAGCGAGGTTGCGTTTCCATAGATGATTCCCTTCTTCTAAACGCGCTATTCCTAACGGACAAGGAAGAAGGGTATCCGTTCTCGTTAACCGTTTCATTAGCTGCCAGCTAAGGCGGCTGCAAATTTTCCCTAGCTCAGGTCGACCTTGGCGCGCACGAGGTAGGCGGACAGGGCGACACCGCCACCGGCCACGGCAAGGTTCACCACCGTCTGCATGATGGACACCACGCTGAGCATAAACGACGCCGTGCCCGTGTCCCCCACCATGGCCAGAACGCCGACAATAGAGAACAGAAGAGAGATCACCCAGCCAATTCCCACATACAGCGCCACGGCCGCAGCCACCTTATGCCGCCGCGCCCACCAAGCGCCCAGCGTCAGCGAGAGGAACGCCAGCCCCACGGTGTAGGCGGCGGACACGAGGGCATTCGCCACGCCCATGATCGACGAGGCCACCCCGCCGTTGCCCGTCAGCGCCGACCAGCCGCCCAAAAGCGACAGCACCACCGACACCATGTCCCCATCGCCGTCGGTGATCGCGAGCATGGCCAGCGAGGCGAGCGCGCAGGCCATAAGCGTGAACACCGCCGCCAGCAAAAAGGCAGCCCAGAACTTCGCCGCCACCAGCGTGCCCGCGCGCACCGGCAGCGTGAGCGTGAGATAGCCCTCGTCGGTGAACATCGTGCGGTAGAAGCGCATCGCGATGAACACGTAGACCGCCACAAGGCTGGCCCACACGAGAAAGCCGCAGAACAGCGCGGCCATTACGAACACCACGGTCAGGTTGGAGGCGGCCGATGCCTCGTTGACGTAACGGGAGGCGAATCCCGCCGCGCGGCTCACGGCGTCGGTGGCCTCGATGCAGCCGATGCCCACCACGCCGGCGACGACCATAACGGCCAGCATGATGGCCGCGGGCTTCCAAAGCGCCCGCATTTCCTGGGCGAAGAGCTTTCCTAGCATCGGAACTCCTCTCGGAAGAACGCGTCCAGCGTCATGCCCTTCTCCTGGGTCACGTAGGCCACGGGCGCGTGCAACAACATCTGGCCATAGCGCAGCAGGATGAAGTCATCCAGGAACGCCTCCACATCGCGTACGAGATGGGTGGAAAGGATGATGGACGACTGCGGCCGATAGGCGCGAATGACCGTTTGCAGGATGTAATCGCGGGCCGCTGGATCCACGCCGCCGATGGGCTCGTCCAGCAAATACAGTGCCGCATGGCGGGCCATGACGAGCGTGAGCTGCACCTTCTCAACCGTGCCCTTGGAAAGCGCCGAGGTGGGAGCGTCCTCGGGCACGCCGAGCCGGGCGAGCATGTCACGCGCCAAGGCGGCGTCGAAGTCCTCGTAGAAGTCGGCGAAGTAGGCGATCATCTCGCGCACGCGCATGGAGCGGGAGAAGTAGGGCCGCTCGGGCAGATAGGAGACGAGCGCCTTCGATTCCGGGCCCACCTCATAGCCCGCCACGCGAATGTCGCCCGCCGTGGGATGGGCCACGCCGGCGATCATCTTCAGCAGCGTGGTCTTGCCCGAGCCGTTCGGGCCGAGCAGCCCCACGATGCGGCCGACGGGCAAGCTGACAGTAAAGCGATCGAGCGCCACCGTGGCGCCATAGCGCTTAGTGAGGTCGCGGCACTCGAGCAAGGGCGGCGGCGCAACTTCGGGGACA
This sequence comes from Adlercreutzia equolifaciens DSM 19450, assembly GCF_000478885.1. NCBI lineage: Bacteria > Bacillati > Actinomycetota > Coriobacteriia > Eggerthellales > Eggerthellaceae > Adlercreutzia > Adlercreutzia equolifaciens. The sequence goes on along the minus strand of NC_022567.1, from coordinate 638,521 downwards.
AAGGCATCCATGGGAAGCCTCCTCATCGTTCGGAATCACTGGCCCCATCCTAGCACGGACGCCGATCGTCAAGCAGGAACCCCACCGAATGAGCGAATCGCTCCCGCTAGCCCCGCTCGAAGGCCCAGAGGTTGGCGCACTGGGCAAGCACACGCTCGGCATCCCACGTGCGAGCGCTGTTGGCGGGGCTGTTGGGGTCGTGAATGACCAGCTCGCCGTTGTCGGCCACGCCGGCCACCACGAGAAAGTGCCCTGTGCTCGTGAAATCGCCGGGGCGCATACTGCAGATGATCGGATGCCCCTGGGCGAGCTCCTCCTTAAGCCGCCCTGCGTCTGCCGGCACCTCATGGGAGGAAAGCCCCAGCTCGGCCGCGCCGTCGGTCATGAATCGCCAGGCGGTGAGACCCTCTTCCACGTAGCCTTCGGCCTCGCTGAAGGCGGCCATGGCGGCGGGATCCTTGTCGGTCTTCCCCGTCAGCGCAATGTAGACCATGGCCAGGCTCGTCGGCCCGCATCCGGCCTCTCCCACCGTGGCGCCGGCATAGGGCGCGTCGCGGTACTGGGGGTCGGTCTGGTAGAGAAAGGGCAGCTCGCCGCCGCGCCACTCGTCGCGCGGGGTGCTAGCGGCCTCGGCTCCGCCACCCGCGTCCGCAGCGGCCACAGAGGCGTCGGCCGTGGGCGAGGCGATGCCCGGCCCCGCCAGCCCCAGCCCTTCGGCGTACAGGTTCGCCATCTGGAACAGCGCGACTACGACGAAGACGGAAAGCGCCGCCACGCCCAGCACCGACCACAGATGCCAGCGTCGCCGCCCGATGCGGCGGCCCCGCGCGGCGCGGCTCGTGCGAACCAGACCGCCCAGCATGGCCGCCACCACGCCCGGCGTAGCAGTCGGGGCTACGGCCGACCCGCGAGTCTGCCTCCGCTGCGGCGAGGAGCTCCGGGCGGTCGTTGATCCCGCACCATTGCCCGGCCGGCCCCCCGCGCCCTGCGGCCGCACCCAGGCATCACGCCCGAAAGGGTTGGGGGCGACCCCCGAAACATTCCGAACACCCGAAGCACCCCGAGCATCTGAAACGTCCAAAGCGTCCACTCTCCCAGTGCGGCTTAGGGGCTCATCTCCTCCGTAAAAGTTCCCCTCGTCAAAACGGTAGGCAGCAGTGTCCATGGGTTTTCTCCTTACGTTGCGCCTCTACCTTACCGACGAGCCGGCTTACGCGTCCCATAGCGAAATCTGACATTTCCGGCAGGGCACCTTAACTTTTCCTGAAGCTGTCACGGGATGGCATGCCCATTGGCAAAACCCGGGGCGAATCGCGTACAATAGCCCTTATGGAAAAACGCGCTCACATACTGGTGGTGGACGACGAGCAAGCCATCGCCGATCTGGTTGTCAACCTGCTCGTGGCCGAGGGCATGGACGCGCTGGCCTGCTACAGCGGACAGGCGGCCCTCGACATGCTCGCCCGCACGCCGTTCGACCTGGCCATCGTGGATATCATGATGCCGGGCATCGACGGCTTCGAGCTGTGCGTTCGCATGCGCCAGATGCGGGACATTCCCGTCATCTTCCTCTCGGCGAAGGACGAGGAGGCCGACCAAGTCGTCGGCTTCACCTTGGGCGCCGAAGACTACGTCACCAAGCCCTTCCGGCCCCGCGAGCTGGTGGCCCGCGTGAAGGCGCGCCTGCGCCGGCGCCAAGCAGCGCCCCAGGCTTCCTCCACCCTGCTTTCCGCCGGTGCCATCGAGGTGGATCTGCGCACGCATCTGGCCACACTCCACGGCGAACCTTTGCACCTCACCCCCAAGGAGTTCGCCATTCTGGCGATTCTGGCCCAGTCGGTCGGCTCACCGGTCTCGGCGGCCGATCTGTTCGAAGGGGCCTGGCACGAGCGCTTCGACGACGCGGCGGCCAACACGGTCATGGTGCACATCCGCCGCCTGCGCAAGAAGCTCGCCGATATCGACGCTTCCACGACGTTCATCGAAACCGCTTGGGGCGTCGGTTACAAGCTGCGCGGCGCGCCCGGCGACACCGGTCATGGCGCTTAAAAGCGAGCAGGCCCGCGTCCTGCGCCGGCGCGTGCTCGGCGGCCTCATTCGCAACCTTTTGCTGTTTAGCGGGGCCTTCGCTCTGGCCTGCCTGGCCATCGAGACCTTCATGGTGCCCTCGATCGCGAACTGGGTGGCCGACTCGACCTCGTCTTGGCGCACCCTGAACTCCTCCGAGCAGTTCCAGCAGATCCTCACCGACCAGGGGCTGCTCGACGATGCCAGCCTGTTCGACCTCTGGGTCAACGAGGCCATCGAGGGCGGCTACACCAACGATGCGGGCACTATCGCCGAGGTTCAAGGCGAAGTGAACGAGATGGAAGATGCCCTGGCGGAATACGCGAGCATGATGGCCG